>AP017605.1:4614820-4944775 GCA_002356515.1 Mesorhizobium loti
ACGAGCTCTGCTTTCTCGACATCACCGCCTCGTCCGACAACCGTGAAACCATCTTCGATGTCATTGCCCGCACCGCCGAACAGTGCTTCATGCCGCTGACCGTCGGCGGCGGCGTGCGCCAAGTCGCCGACATCAGGAAGCTGCTTCTGGCCGGCGCCGACAAGGTGTCGATCAACACGGCGGCGGTGAAGAACCCGGATTTCGTCGCCGAAGCGGCCGATAAGTTCGGCAATCAATGCATCGTCGTCGCCATCGACGCCAAGAAGGTCTCCGGCGCCGGCGAGGCCGACCGTTGGGAGATCTTCACCCATGGCGGACGCGAGAAGACCGGCATCGACGCGGTCGAATTCGCCCGCAAAATGGTCGATCGCGGCGCCGGCGAGATCTTGCTGACCTCGATGGACCGCGACGGCACCAAGGCCGGTTATGATATCGCGCTGACACGTGCGATTGCTGATGCGGTGCGCGCACCGGTCATCGCGTCGGGCGGCGTCGGCACGCTGGATCACCTGGTCGAAGGCATTCGCGATGGCCATGCCGGCGCCGTGCTGGCGGCCTCGATCTTCCATTTCGGCACCTACACCATCGCGCAGGCCAAGGCGCATATGGCCGAGGCCGGCCTGCCGATGCGGCTGGACTCGGCTGTCGATCGGCCCTAGAGGCTTTCCGGCTAAGAAAAAGGCTCTCAGGCGCCATGGCTGAATTTTCGCTGTCCGATCTGGAAAAAATCGTCCATGAGCGCGCTCATTCCGGCGATCCGGACTCTTGGACAGCGAAATTGTTCGCGCGCGGCATCGACAAGGCGGCCCAAAAGCTTGGCGAGGAGGCGGTCGAGACGGTGATTGCCGCCGTCAAGGGCGACAGACAGGGCCTCGTTTCCGAAAGTGCCGATCTTATATATCATTGGCTTGTCGTTCTCGGCCTCTCGGGTGTTCCGTTGAGCGACGTGCTCAAGGAGCTCGAAGGCCGCACCGGGCGTTCGGGCATCGCCGAGAAGGCGTCACGGCCCAAGGGCTGACCGCGAGGGAGGGCAGGTATCTCGATGGATCAGCTCGCGCCAACCGAGAAATATTCCCCCTTTCGTTTCTTCTCCGCCGAGCAATGGTCGCGATTCCGCGCCGACACGCCGCTGACGCTGAGCGAGGACGAGTTCCGCCGGCTGCGATCGCTCAACGATCCGGTCGACCTCGAGGAGGTCAAGCGCATCTACCTGTCGCTGTCGCGGCTGCTGTCCGCCCATGTCGAGGCGAGCCAACTGCTGTTTCGACAGCGCCAGGCTTTCTTCAACGCCGTCGATATCGTCAAGACGCCGTTCATCATCGGCATTGCCGGCTCCGTCGCGGTCGGCAAATCGACCACGGCGCGCGTGCTGAAGGAGCTTCTGGCGCGCTGGCCATCGAGCCCCAAGGTCGATCTCATCACCACCGACGGTTTTCTGCTGCCCAATGAGGTTCTGCGCCGCGAAAACCTGATGGAACGCAAGGGTTTTCCCGACAGCTATGATGTCGGGGCGCTGCTGCGCTTCCTGTCAGGCATCAAGTCGGCGCTGCCCGATGTCCGCGCGCCGGTCTATTCGCACCTTACCTATGACGTCATTCCCGGCGAGTTCGTCACCATCGACCGGCCCGACATTCTGATCTTCGAAGGCATCAATGTCCTGCAGCCGGGCAAGCTGCCGCAGGACGGCAAGATCGTGCCCTTCCTGTCGGACTTTTTCGATTTCGCCATCTATATCGATGCCGACGAGAAGCTGATCCACGAATGGTACATCTCGCGCTTTATGCGGCTGCGCGAGACCGCTTTCCGCAATCCGGACTCGTTCTTCCACCGCTACTCGCAACTCTCGGAGGAAGCGGCGCGCGCCATCGCCGAAGGCCTGTGGACCAACATCAATCTGAAGAATTTGCGCGAAAACATCCTGCCGACGCGCGCCCGCGCCGATCTCATTTTGCGAAAGGGCGCCGACCACCTGATCGAGGAAGTGGCGCTGCGCAAACTTTAGCCGGACACCGATGTGGCGGGCTCGTCACCGACAAGCCCGCCACATCGACCTTCATATCCATCCGTGTCGCGGCTCAGCCATTGGCGAACGGCACCGCGACATAGATCTGGCCACCGTCGCGTTCGACCAGCAGCAGCACCGATTTGTGGCCCGACTTGCTGGCCTGCGCGATCGCCTGCGTGACCTGCTTGGCGCTCTTCACCGGGGCCTGGTTGACCGCGACGATGATATCGCCGGGCTGGATGCCGGCAGCGGCCGCCGCCTTGTCGGGATTGACGCGCGCAACCAACGCGCCATGCTCGTTGTCGGCGAGGTTCATCTGCTGGCGAATGTCTGATGTGAGGTCCATCAAGCCAAGGCCGATCGCCGGCGCGCGGGAGCCCTGTTCGGTGCTCGGCGTGCCGGAATTATCGGTCGATGCCGTCTTCACATCGTCGCTGTTTTGCCCGACATCGACGGAAATCTGCATCGCCTTGCCCTTGCGCCAGACATCCAGCATCTCCTTGGCGCCAGGCGCGACATCGGCGACGGCGCGCGACAGATCCTTGGGATCCTTCACATCCTGTCCGGCGAAGCCGGTGATGACGTCGCCGGCTTCGACGCCGGCGCTGGCGGCGGGCGAGCTGTCATTGACCTTGGAGACCAGCGCGCCGCCGGCATGATCGAGCCCGATGGCGCTTGCCACGTCAGGCGTCACCGGCTGGATTTCGACGCCGAGATAACCGTACTGGATCGAGCCGTCCTTCATCAGCTTGGCGACGACCTTTTGGGCCTGGTCGGACGGGATGGCGAAGCCGACGCCGACACTGCCGCCATTGGGCGAATAGATTGCCGTGTTGATACCGACGACATTGCCGTTCACATCCACCAGCGGGCCGCCGGAATTGCCGTGGTTGATCGGCGCGTCGATCTGGATGAAATCGTCGAACGGCCCGCTATGCAGGTCGCGGCCGCGTGCCGAAACGATGCCGGC
Source organism: Mesorhizobium loti (assembly GCA_002356515.1). Classification (NCBI taxonomy): domain Bacteria; kingdom Pseudomonadati; phylum Pseudomonadota; class Alphaproteobacteria; order Hyphomicrobiales; family Phyllobacteriaceae; genus Mesorhizobium; species Mesorhizobium loti. The sequence continues at coordinate 4,617,796 of AP017605.1, forward strand.
CGTCACCGTGGTGCCGATGCCGAACGGATTGCCGATCGCCAGCACCTGGTCGCCGGTCATAAGCTTGTCGGAATCGCCCCATTTGACCGTCGGCAAGGACTTGTCGGTCTTGACCTTGAGCACGGCAAGGTCGTTCTTGGCGTCACGCCCGACAAGCTTGGCGGGAAGTTCGGTGCCGTCGTCGAGCGTCACCTTGATCGAGGAGGCGCCGTCGACGACGTGATTGTTGGTGACGATCGTGCCGTCGGCACTGACGATGAAGCCGGAACCGAGCGCTTCGGCCCGTGGCGCCTGCTGCGGGGGTGTCCGCGGAGCGGGCATGCCCTGGTCGCCGAAGAACTGGCGGAAATACTGGTCGAACGGCGAGTTGCCGAGAGGCATGCCGTCGTCGTCATTTGCCGTCTGCGCTTTCATCACGGTTGTGACCGTGACCACCGCCGGTTTGTCGGCCGCCACGATCGGCGCGAACGAGCCATTGGGGGCGGTGATGCCGGCAACCGGCGTCTGGGTCGTCGCGACAATTTTGCTGACGCCGGTGCTGTTCGCGCTCTGGGCGAACGAGACGACGACGGGGGAGATGATCAGCGCAGCGCCCAGCAGGGCGGCGACGCGATGCCTACGAAGAATACCAAGAGGTGACATGGTCGTTCTGTCCGGGCGAGGGTTGATCTGGCGCCGCGGGCACCTTGGGAGGAAGCACCCGTCGGCGTGTCGACGACCGGATTGCCTGTCTCGCCGTACATGGCGGCCGGCCGGATCGACACCAGGGTATCTAGGGTGCCGATCGGCCCGAATTAGGGTTTTTGGGCGACCTTACGAAGATTTAATTCAGGGAACGCTTACGGATCGTCATGCCGGCGCAGATAATCCGTCGCGATCTCACGCATGCGCTTGCCGTCGAAACTCGGTCCGTGGCCGCCATGGCCGATGCGGATCGGCAGGTCGAGCAGCCGCTGCATGGTGCTGATATAGGCGGCACGGTCGGAATCCGGCAGCGAGTCGATCAGCGTGTCGTCGTAGATGGCGTCGCCGCTGAAAAACAGCCCGTCGGTCTCGTCGAGAAGCGCGATCGAATCCGGCGAATGCCCGGGCAGATGCAGGACGCGGAATTGCCGGTCGCCGAGATCGATGAGATCGCCCTCGTCAAGCGTCCGCGTCAGCGGTGCCGAGGGGATCTTGTAGTCGGCTGCCTTCCAGCCCGGCGCCGGCAATTTCGACACAGCGCCTTCGAGATCATGGAACATGTAGGCGTAGGTCGCCGCCTCATCCATGCTCTCGAAATGCGCAGCACTCATCTTCGGCCCCGCCCGCCACGGAAATTCGTGCAGCGAGCCGACGTGATCGAGATGGATGTGCGTGGCAACAACCAGCAGCGGTTTGCCCCGAGGTATCTCGATCTCCGGCGCCAGCGGGCAGATGCCCATGCCGGTGTCGACCAGGAGGTCGGCGTCGCGGCCACGCAGATGCCAGATATTGGCACGCACATACTCATGCACGAACGGCTCGGTCAGCATCGTCGTCCTGTCGTCGACGATGCTCTTGCTGAACCATTCCGGCATCACAAGTGAGCCCGGCATCAGGTGTGAGCCTGACATCAAACGAACGGCTTCCCGACCTTGTACTTTTCCGGCACCAGCCGCTTCAAATAGGCCATGCCGGCCTCCGACAGTTGGTTGACGTCGGGTTTCATGAAATTGTCCGGCATGTGGCGGGTCTTGCCGGCGACGTTTTTCAGCGGCACCTTCTTCAGCACGGTTTTCGTGCCGTCAAATTGCAGCGCCACCGAGCCGCCACCCTGTTCGGCGACGGAGACGGCGAAGGCGCCGGCATCGAATGCCTCCTGCGCGTCGACGGCGCTGATGGCGCCGACATAGCCGCGCGGCATGTAGCCGAGTGCGTCGACGCGGGCCCGCTTGCCCGGCAGCCCCTCGGCCAATGCACGTTCGAGTGCGGCCGGCAGGTCGCTGCCCGACAATTTGACGTTGCCATGCGCGTCGCGCTCGAGCTTTTCCGGCGGCACCAGGCTTTCGACCAGTGCCTTGCCGTCGGCGGTGCTCACCCCTTCCGACACGGCGACGATGCAGCGCTTGTGGCGGTCGAGCGTGGCGCGCACGTCGTCTATGAAGCCGGCCGCGGAGAATGGTCGTTCCGGCACGTAGACCAGATGCGGTCCGCTGTCTGGATCAAGTTGCCAGGCCGCGGCGGCTGCGGTGAGAAAACCGGCATGCCGGCCCATGACGATGCCGACATAGATGCCGGGGAGCGCACGGAAATCGAGATCGACGGACAGGAAGGCGCCGGCGACGAACTCGGCCGCCGAAATGAAGCCCGGCGTGTGGTCGTTTTCCTCGAGATCATTGTCGATCGTCTTCGGCGCATGGACGAAAGCGATGGAGCCGCCGGCGGCATCGGTCAGGATCTGCTGCGTGCCCGACGTGTCGTTGCCGCCGATATAGATGAAGGCATCGGCGCCGGCTTTCTTCAGCCCGTTGAGGATCACGTCGCAATAGGCGGCATCCGGCTTGTCGCGCGTCGAGCCGAGCGCTGCACTCGGCGTTCCGGCAATCAGCCGCAGCCGGTCTTCCGGGATGGCGGAGAGGTCGACATAATTGCCGTCACGGATGCCGCGCACGCCATGGATGGAACCCAGCACCTTGGCGCCGGGATGCCGCTTACGGATCTCCAGCGTGGCACCGACCACAGTCTGGTTGATGACGGCGGTCGGGCCGCCGCCTTGCGCGATAACAAAAGTTCCAGCCATTCCTGACGTCTCCCGAGCGATGGTTTTCAAGGCACCTTGGCCTGTCTTGCCGCATCACGCAACGGGAGAAACAGAGGGATAAAGGATCACATGACGACGACCGGGTTTTTCTTCGAAACGCGGCTGTAGAGGTCGATAATGTCCTGGTTGATCAGGCGCACGCAGCCCGACGACATCGCCTGGCCGATGCTCCACCATTCGGGCGAGCCATGGATGCGGTAGCCAGTATCCTTGCCGTCCTGGTAGATGTAGAGCGCGCGCGCCCCAAGCGGATTGGTGAGGCCGCCGGGCTGGCCGCCTTGCCACTTCACCAGTTCGGGCTTGCGCTGGATCATTTCCGGCGGCGGCGTCCAGGTCGGCCATTCCCTGCCGTACTGGATGTTGGCGCGGCCGGACCAGCGGAAGCCGTCCTTGCCGATGCCGACGCCATAGCGGATGGCGTCACCACCCGGCTGGACGAGATAGAGCATGCGCTCCTTGAGGTGGACCACGATGGTGCCGGGCGCCTCGCCGGTGGTGTCGACGACGATCTGGCGGCGGAATTCCGGCTTGACCTTCAGATACGGCACCTCAGGCACGTTGAAGCCGTTGTCCGTCAAAGCGGCATACATGACATCAGCGCTGGTGATGTTCTTGTCGACGCTGATCGCGGGCCGCATCGGCGGAACTGAACCGGTGACCGTATTGTCGAGCTGGAGCGCCGGCATAGCCCCATCACCCGAGGTCGAACAGCCGGCGGCGCTGAGCAGTGCCAGCGCGCCTGCTCCGGACAGGATGGCGCGGCGGGAAAGAAGATGATCGGTATCGATTGCGTCGCCGTTTCGTGGCGTCGTCAGACCTTGCGGCAACTCACGCATATACCCAAACCCTACGCTGTCGGCGGGAAGCACGGTCCGGCCGGATAGCGGGCATTTTCATCATTCATGGTTGATAAAGCGTGAATGCCTTGCGCCGCCTGCATTTGCGCCTTGCCTGGCAGTCTCAGGCCGTCGCGAATGATGCGCCAACCGGGCGCTCCTGCACAAAAAGACCCAGTTCGGGTCATAATCCCGGCACCGGTCTTTCCTACCCCATCAGGCGATCAGCGAGGGGCCTCCATGTGCAAGACGTTAAAAACCGACATCACGCTTTTTGCCGCTGCCATTGCCGCGGTCGCATTGGTTCTCGGTGCCGATGTCAGCCTGGCCGATATATTGAGCACGCTGGGCGGCGCGAACTGACGCCGACCTGCCTTTGGCGCAATTGATATCGCGGCAATTCCGGCGCGGCGGGTTGCCTTCCGGAATTGCGTAAAAACAAAAATCAGGCCTCTTTACATTCTCCCTGGGCTGAGGATTTATCCTTTTCCTTAACCCAAGGGAGACAGACATGTCCTTCGAGAACTGGGCCGCTTTCGCCGCCGCGTCGACCATCCTCCTCATCATTCCGGGTCCGACCATCCTGCTGGTCGTGTCCTATGCGCTGGGCCAGGGCTGGCGTACCGCCCTGCCGATGGCGGTCGGCGTGGCGTTGGGCGACTTCACCGCCATGACCTTGTCGATGCTCGGCATTGGCGCACTGCTCGCCGCTTCGGCTGGTGTCTTCACCATCCTGAAGCTGATCGGCGCCGGCTATCTGATCTATCTGGGCGTAAAGCTGTTCCGCGCCGGCGGCGCGCTGAAGGCAGAACCGCGAACCGATGCGGTATCCTCGGCCAAGATGATGGCGCATGCTTGGCTGGTCACCGCGCTCAACCCGAAAAGCATCACCTTCTTCGTCGCCTTCCTGCCGCAGTTCCTCGACCGGCATGTCAATTTCTGGACGCAGATGCTGATCTTCGAGACGACCTTCCTGGCGCTCGCCTTCGCCAATGCCTTCGGCTATGCGCTGGTCGCGGCACGCGCCCGCAATGTCGTGCGCAATCCCAAGGCAATCCGCATCTTCAACCGCACCGGCGGCACGCTGCTGGTCGGCGCTGGCATCGCCACAGTGGCGATGCGTTCGGGTAACTAGCCCGTCTATATTCGATCATCCGAAACCAGTTTCCGGTTTCGGATGGTGGTTCACCACTTCACGCTGATCCCCAGATTGCCCTCGAGGATGCGGCGCTTGTCGCCGCCGAGATTGGTCGTGTAGTCGCCGGTGGCAAAGAGGCTGACCTTGTCGGTCAGCTTGGCGACCACGCCGCCACCGAACTCGAAGGAGGTCGACCGACCCTCGGTCGAGATGTCGGTGGTGCCGAAATTGACATGACTGGTGCCGCCGAAATCGTGCCAGATGTTGGCTTTGAGGTAAGGCTGCAGCGCCACGCCGTTGATGATGGTCTCGCCCTGCAGCCGCGCACCCAGCCGGCCGCTGACGCTGACGTCGGTGTCGAAGGAAACCGACGAGAAGCGGTCGTTGGTGTCGTCGAGCGACAGATGCTGCCAGACCAGTTGCGCCTGCGGTTCCAGCGTCCAGCCCTGCGCCAGCGCGATGGGATAGCCGCCTTCCAGCGAAGCGGTGACTCCGCTTCCGCCGACATCGATGCCGATGTCGCGCGACGACGTCGCGTCGCCGCCAAAAAAGGTGGCCATCAAGACACCGTCAACGTACCAGCCGCCCTGGCCGATGCGTGTCCAGTAACCACCGACGCTGGTGCCGCTGACATCGAGGCTGCCGACGGACAGATCGTTCCATCCCAGCGCCTGGCCGCGCACATCGCCCTTCATGCTGGCATAGGCTACGAACAGGCCGGCGCGATCGATCCCGCCTGAGGCGGTCTCGCGTCCGAACACGTCGAAGCCCGCCTGGAGGCCGAACAGCGTGCCGTCGAAGGAGGGCGACACCGTTCCCGACCAACCCATCTTGGCGTCCTGGCCAAAAATGCGGCCCCAGACCGGCGACAGCTCCGGGTCCGACAGCAGGCTTTGCTCACCCCGCCGTTCGTGGAACGTGCCGAGCGTCGTCATCGCCAGGTGCTCGGCCACCGGCGGCAAGGCCGAATAGACCGGCACCTCGATGCGGTAGAGCGGGATCACGGCTGCCTGCACCGCGGTCGCTCCCGGTGTCGGCGGCGTCGGCTGGACCGGTGGCGGACCGGGCAGCGTCGGCACCGGCAGCACGGGCGCTGTGGTCGGCACCACCGGCGGAGATGGCGGCGGATCGGCGGGTGGCGCCGGCGGTGGTGGCGGTGGCGGCTCCGGTTCCGGGTCGCTGGCCTGCACCGGCGGTGTCGGATCGACCGGCGGGGTGTTGATGTCGCCCTCGGTCGGCGGTGGTGTCGGCGGCAGTTCCGAGGGCGGCGGTGGCGGCGGTTCCGCCGCGGGCGGTACCGGTTCCGGCGGCGGCGTGGGTTCGAGCGCCGGCGGGGCTGCCGCCGGCGTCGCCGGCGTGGTCAGCGTCGAGCGCAGGTACCAGTTTTCTTCGCTGCCGGCGCTGACGCCGCCCTTGAACAGGTAATATTCGAACGCGCCTGCGGCGACCGGCGCGTCGAGCGCGAAGGTCGTGGCGCCCGAGGTGGCGCCGTTGATGGACTGGACGACCATGATGCCGTCCTGCGCGGTCGCGGCCCCCGCGCCGCCGACATTGACCACTGAAATGCCGGTCGAGCCTGAGGCTGTGCCGCCCGACAGGACCAGCCTGTCGGATGCGGAGGAATCGTCACCGAGTTCGGTCTGGACAAGCAGCAGGCCACCGGCGCCGACATAATTGCCGGAGATCGTCAGCCGGTCGGTCGCGCCCGTGGTGCCGTTGGTCAGGTCGATCCGCCCGGCATTGGTGACCTGCGCCAGCTGGCCCGCTGTGAAGGCCTGGATCGCCGCATTGAAGCCGCCGCCATAGAGCGTGCTCGATGCATCGACGCTGAGCGAACCCGTGCCGGTGCCGCTGTCGCCGAGCACGAGATTGCCGTCGAGCGTCAGCTGTGTGTCGTTGGTGGCGCCGATGCTTTCCCAATTCTGAACCCGGCCGATCCCGTCCAGTTTGACGTTGTCGAAGGTCAGCGCATCGGTGCCGAGGCCGCCATTTATAGCATCCGTGCCGCCGAGATTGGCGTTGGTGAGGTTGCTAAGCTTGGCGGTATCATTGTCGGCGCCGAGATCGACCGCGCCGTAGATGATGCCGCCGCCATTCCAGACGAAACTGTCGGAACCAAAGCTCATCAGTACGTCGCCGCCGACCGTACCGCCGGTGATCGTGACGCTGTCATTGCCGCCGCTGACGCTGATGTTGCCACCGATCGTGCCGCCCGACAGGATGATGGTGTCCTGATCGAAGCCGGTGACGAGGTTGCGGTCGATAGTGCCGCCGGACATGTTGAAATAGTTCTTGTCGAGCTTCATGTTGACCCGGCCGATGCGGCCGCCGGTCATCACGGCACGATCGCCATCGTCGAAGAAGTCGACGATGCGCCCGCCTGTCATAGTGAATGTGTCTAGTCCGTCGCCCTGGTTGAGCGATCCGATCTGGCCACCGCTCATGTTGAAATCGTCGATGCCGGCGCCCTGCTGGACATTGCCGGTGACAGTGCCGCCGCCGATGGTGAAGAAATCGGTGCCGTCGCCCTGGTCGACCGTGCCGGTGATGGTGCCGGACTGCATGTTGATGCGGTCCGTGCCGGCGCCGAAGATGACGTTGCCGCTCACCTGCCCGGTGCCGCCGGCGGGAAAGGTCAGCGTATTGTCGCCGCTGGTATCGGTAAGACTGCCGCCCGAATCGCCGCTGTCGCAGGTGAAGGTGGTATTCGCCGCCGACGGAACCAGCACACAGGCCGCCAAGGCCGCGGAATTGGGCAGCAACGCAAATGCTGTAGTTGCAAGTAAGCTAATAAACCATGGATGGATTTGCCGCGGGCCTCGCCGCAACAAAGAAATCGAGTCACCAGCGTATTCCGAACAGCCGTTCGGACGCTGTATTTCAAAATGCCGCATCGCGTCCTCTCTCAGATCGCGATTACAAGCCCTTCGCCGCGCCGCAATGAAGCCACAATTCGTTCGATTTTACAAAGCCTAATCTGCATCCCATGGTTGATGAACTGCAAAGGCTACTGGGATAGACCTTATAGAGTGCGCGATTGGCACGTCTGTGGCCCATGCTTTAAGATCGCCTTGGCCCGAAGGGCCGAGGGGCTTATCCCGGGTCGATCAGAGGATGTTGCATGGGAATCAGGGACACATTCGGCCTGACATTTTCAGGCGCCACCGAAGCGGGGTTCACGCCATACAGCCAGGCCGTGCGTGAACTGGCGTGCTTCATCGGCGATCCCGTCGCCTCCGTCGACCGTGCCATATCGGAGGATCCCGGTTTCGTCATGGCGCATGTCTTCAAGGGCTATCTCTTTGGCCTCGCCACCGAGCGTGACGCGACAGCGGTGGCCAGGGCCTGCCATGAGGCGGCGCTGCCGCTTGCCGCGACGGCGCGCGAAGCGGCGCATGTCTCAGCCCTCGGCCACCTCGCCAATGGACGCTGGCATGACGCCGCCAGAATCCTTGAGGATATCGCCATCGAGACCCCGCTCGACGCCGTGGCGCTGCAGGTCGGGCACCAGATCGACTTCTTCACCGGCAATGCCCGCATGTTGCGCGACCGCATCGCCCGCGCCTTGCCGTACTGGCAAAGCGACATGCCGGGATACCACGCCGTCCTCGGCATGCAGGCTTTCGGGCTGGAGGAGATGGGCGACTATGCCAGGGCCGAAAAGCTTGGTCGCGCGGCGGTCGAGATCGAGCCGCGCGACGGTTGGGCGCAGCACGCCGTGGCGCATGTCATGGAAATGCAAAGCCGGCAAAGGGACGGCATTGCCTGGATGCGCGCCAACCCCGAAGCCTGGACAAAGGAGAGTTTCCTGCAGGTGCACAATTGGTGGCATCTGGCGCTGTTTCATTACGATCTCGGCGAGATCGACGACGTGTTGGCGCTCTATGACGGACCGATCTATGGCACGCCATCGGCGATGGCGTTGAACATGGTCGATGCGTCGGCCATCCTGTGGCGGCTGCATCTCGGCGGCGTCGACGTCGGCAACCGCTGGGCCGAGGTCGCCGCCAATTGGCCCAAGGCCGGCCTCGGCGACTACGCCTTCAACGATGTGCACGCGATGATGGCCTTCGTCGGCGCCGGCCTCGACGGACCCGCCCTTGCCTTGCTGGAGACGCAGCGCGAGGCGATGCGTGGCAGCGGCGACAACGTCGCTTTCACCCGCGATGTCGGCCATCCGCTGACACGGGCGATCAAGGCATTCGGCGAGGGCAAATACACCGAGGCCGTGCAGCTGATCCGGCCGATCCGGGCGATCGCCAGCCGTTTCGGCGGCAGCCACGCACAGCGCGATGTCATCGACCTGACGCTGATCGAAGCGGCCTTGCGGGCCGGTGACCGCGCGTTTGCCGGGGCGCTCACGGCGGAGCGTTCGATGGCACGGCCGGACAGTCCGCTGTCGGCGCTGCTTGCACGACGCGCGGCCGATTTTTCAGAGAATTGACCGCAAGCGGATCTTGCCTTAAAAACTGGCTCAGCCAGATTTTTTCGAGATCCGAAAAAAATAATGGCATGGGAGGAAAACATGTATCTCGGCCTCGACCTGGGCACGTCGGGCGTCAAGGCGCTGCTGATCGATGCCGGACAGAATGTCGTCGGCTCCGGCCATGGCGCGCTTGACGTTTCGCGGCCGCATCCCGGCTGGTCCGAACAGGATCCGTCGCACTGGATACGCGCCTGCGAAGACGCGATCGCCGAACTGAAGGCTTCCCATCCCAGAGAGTTCGCGGCTGTGAAAGGCATCGGCCTGTCCGGCCAGATGCATGGCGCCACCTTGCTCGATGCGGCCGATCACGTGCTGCGCCCCTGCATCCTGTGGAACGACACGCGCAGCCATGTCGAGGCGGCGGCACTCGACGCCGATCCGCGCTTTCGCGCGCTCACCGGCAACATCGTTTTCCCTGGCTTCACCGCGCCCAAGCTTGCCTGGGTGAAGAACAACGAGCCCGCTGTCTTCGCCAAGGTTGCCAAGGTGCTGCTGCCGAAGGATTTCCTGCGGCTTTGGCTCTCCGGCGAGCACATTTCGGAGATGTCGGATTCGGCCGGCACGTCCTGGCTCGATGTCGGCAAGCGCCGCTGGTCGCCTGAACTGCTGGCGGCAACATCGCTTGACGAAAAGCAGATGCCGTCTCTGGTCGAGGGGACAGAGAAGGCCGGCGCGTTGCGCAGCGAATTGGCGTCGAAATGGGGCGTCGAGGCCGGCATCCCGGTTGCCGGCGGTGCCGGCGACAATGCGGCTTCCGCCTGCGGCATGGGCACCGTCGGCGCCGGCCATGCCTTCGTCTCGCTCGGCACGTCGGGCGTGCTGTTTGCAGCCAACGCGTCCTATCTGCCCAACCCGGCAAGTGCGGTCCACACCTTCTGCCATGCGCTGCCCGACACCTGGCACCAGATGGGCGTCATCCTGTCAGCGACTGATTCGCTCAACTGGCTGTCGGAGATCACGGGCAGAGGCGCCGGCGACCTGACATCGGAACTCGGCGACACGCTGAAGGCGCCGACCGGCGTGTCCTTCCTGCCTTACCTCTCTGGCGAGCGCACGCCGCACAATGATTCGGCCATTCGGGGTTCCTTCACCGGGTTGGCGCATGAATCGAGCCGTGCGGTGCTGACGCAGGCAGTCCTCGAAGGCGTCGCCTTCGCCTTCCGCGACAGCCTCGAAGCCTTGAAAACAGCCGGCACCACATTGACGCGCGTCACGGCGATCGGCGGCGGCTCACGCTCGCGCTACTGGCTGAAATCGATCGCCACTGCGCTGCAGGTGCCGGTGGACATTCCCGCCGACGGCGATTTCGGCGCCGCCTTCGGTGCTGCCAGGCTCGGCCTGATCGCGGCGACGGGTGCGGATCCCTTGGCCGTCTGCTCAGCGCCCAGGACGGATGCCACGATCGAACCGGATGCCAAGCTTGGTGGGGCGTATGCGGACGCTTATCAGCGCTACCGGGCGCTGTATCCGGCGATCAGGGGCGTAACCGCGTGAGCATGTGCGAGGCCCCCCTCTCTGCCCTGCCGGGCATCTCCCCCTCAAGGGGGGAGATTGGCAGTGGGGGTGCCCCGCTCATTTCTGCAACGCAGGAGATTGGCGAAAGCCGACGCGACATCCGATCTCCCCCCTTGAGGGGGAGATGGCCGGCAGGCCAGAGAGGGGGGCCTCGCGCCGCCTCTACGAAATTGCCCTCACTGCGCCGGCACCTTGTCGAGAAATCCAGTGACGCTCTTCAGGCGCCCGTTCTCGATGATGCCGATGTCGGTGCCTTCGATGACCGAAGGGACGCCCTCGGGGCCGAGATTCCAGGAGAAGCGGATCTTGTCGGCGAAGCCGTCCGGCGTGCCCTTCAGCGAGAACCGGAAGCCGGCAAAGCGCTGCTGCACCCCGTCGATGAGCGCCGCGACGCCTTCATGGCCGTCGCCCTGCATCAGCGGATCGCGATAGCTGACGTCTTCGGTGAAAGCGGCCTTGAGCAATTCCGCACGGCGGCTGGCATCGCTTTCGTTCCAGGCGGTGATGTAGCCCTCGGCGATTTTGTTGAGGTCGGTCATGGTCTGTCTCCTTCGTTGAGTGGCTTTGACACGACCCTTTTCACCCCACGGCAGAGCGAAACCAATTACGCCTGAGGTAATCAGGGCGAACTATTCGAGAGAGGACAGAAATCATGAGCAGCGGATTTTTCGGCGACATCCAGAAGATCAAATATGAGGGGCCGGATTCGACCAATCCGCTGGCCTACCGCTTCTACAATCCCGACGAGGTGGTCGCCGGCAAGCGGCTGGAAGACCATCTGCGCTTCGCCGTCGCCTACTGGCACTCCTTCGCCTGGCCGGGCGGCGATCCCTTCGGCGGCCAGACCTTCGACCGTCCCTGGTTCCCCAAGGCCGGCGGCATCGACACGATGGAACTGGCGAAACTCAAGGCCGATGTCGCGTTCGAGATGTTCTCGCTGCTCGGCGCACCCTATTTCTGCTTCCACGACGCCGACGTGCGGCCCGAGGGTAAGGATTTCTCCGAAAGTGCGGCCCGCCTCGACGAGATCGCCGATTACTTTGCCGGCAAGATGAAGCAGACCGGCGTCAAGCTGCTCTGGGGCACGGCCAACCTGTTCTCCAATCGCCGCTTCATGTCGGGTGCCGCCACCAACCCCGATCCAGACGTCTTTGCCTATGCGGCCGCGACGGTGAAGAGCTGCATCGACGTCACCAAGCGGCTGAAGGGCGAGAACTACGTGCTGTGGGGCGGGCGCGAGGGCTATGAGACGCTGCTCAACACCGATCTTGCCCGCGAGCAGGAACAGGCCGGTCGCTTCCTCAGCCTCGTCGTCGACTACAAGCACAAGATCGGCTTCAAGGGCACCATCCTGATCGAGCCGAAGCCGCAGGAGCCGACCAAGCATCAGTACGACTATGACGTCGCCACCGTTTACGGCTTCCTCAAGCGCTTCGGCCTGGAGAAGGAAGTAAAACTCAACATCGAGCAGGGCCATGCGATCCTGGCCGGCCATTCCTTCGAGCACGAACTGGCGCTGGCCAATGCGCTCGGCGTCTTCGGCTCGATCGACATGAACCGCAACGACTACCAGTCCGGCTGGGACACCGACCAGTTCCCCAACAACGTGCCGGAAATGGCGCTGGCCTATTACCAGGTCCTGCAGGCCGGGGGCTTCAAGACCGGCGGCACCAATTTCGACGCCAAGCTGCGCCGCCAGTCGCTCGATCCGCAGGACCTGCTGATCGGCCATATTGGCGGCATGGATTCTTGCGCGCGCGGCCTCAAGGCGGCGGCGAAGATGGTCGAGGACAAGGCGCTGTCAGGTCCGCTCGCTGAACGCTACGCCGGCTGGAACACGGCGGAAGGCAAGGCGATGCTGTCGGGCAAGCGCACGCTGGAGGACATTGCCGAGCGCGTGGTGAAGAAGAAGATCGAGCCGCAGCCGCGCTCTGGCCGCCAGGAATTGCTGGAAAACATCGTCAACCGCTACGTCTGACGCCGGACTCGCTGATTTGTACCGTTTCCCGGGCGGCGGGATGGCCAAACCGTCGCCCGGAACGCCTTTGCGCACGAGGCGGACCTACAACAAGGTTCTGCCCAGAACTGCCCCTCAATCGCCCCGCTCTTGCCTTCAAACAGCCGTCACGTACCTCGTATAGTGTTGGCATGTGGCGGGAAGGAAAGAAGGAGGCGAACACATGCAGCATGAGCGCGAAATCGACGCCCTGCTCTCTCCTGGCGAGGCCGGATCGATCATCGATCGGCTGATGGCGCTGCCACATTCGAAGGACAGTGCCCGCAAAGCAAATGAATGGGATCGCGCGGTCGCCGCGCGACTTGAAACAGTGCTGGCCAATAGCATGCGCTCGCGAATTGTCGGCGAAAGTCGCGACGCCGCCTGATAATCCCAATGATTTGACGAACGGAGGCAGTTTCTCCATCCTTCACCCATGATACGCGCGGTGCTCCTGGATATTCTGGGTGTCATCTATGATGCCGACACCCCGATCGCGGGCGCCGTGGCCGCGGTCGAGCGCCTGCGTCGGGCCGGCTTGCCGCTCCGCTTTGTCAGCAACACGACACGCACGCCGCGCGAAGCAATGATCGAGCAGCTTGCCGCTCTGGGAATCGAGGTGACCGATGCGGAATTGCTGACGCCGGCCCGTGCCGCTGTCGAATGGCTGCGCCGCCATGAATGCCGGCCCCATTTGCTCGTCCATCCTGACTTGGAAGCCGAGTTCTCCGGACTGGAGGGCGGGAACGGGTGTGCTGTCGTCGTCGGCGATGCCGGTGACGCCCTCGACTATGCTGGTCTCAACCGGGCGTTTCGCGAACTTGTTGCCGGCGCCGATTTCGTGGCGCTTGCCACCAACCGTACCTTCAAGGATGCGGACGGCCTGTTTAGCCTCGACGCCGGCGCGTTTGTTGCGGCGCTCGAATTCGCCAGCCGCCGTCCCCCCGTAGTGCTCGGCAAGCCGTCGCCGGATTTCTTCCTTTCGGCGCTCGCCGACGTGAACTGCCCGGCGGCCGATGCGGTCATGGTCGGCGACGATGCGGAAAGCGATGTCGCCGGCGCGCTGCGTGCGGGACTTGGCGCGGCACTGCTCGTTCGGACGGGCAAGTATCGCCCGGGCGATGAAACACGCTTCGATCCGCCCCCGACGGCGATCGTCCACGATCTCGCCGCTGCGGCGGATTGGATACTCAACCGCGCCGCAGCCTGACCGGCGCTTCGCCGAACGCTCTTGAAAACGCTCTTGAAAATGCCGCGGCGGACGAGAAACCTGTCCGCCCGGCAATGTCGGCCATGGCCACCCTGGTGTCGACCACCAGCCTGCGCGCGGCACCCAGGCGCAGCCTGAGATAATAGGCACCTGGCGTCTCGCCGATCGACTTGCGAAAAATGCTTTCCAGGGTGCGTGCCGTCACCCCGGCACGCTTGGCGATGGCCTCTATGGTCAGCGGCTGGTCGACATGCGCTTCCATCAGCCGGATGGCCTGCGCCAGGCGTGGATCGTAGCCGTCGAGCCGGCCAAGCGAGACCAGCGGCTGCGCATCGGTCGCCACGCGCGCCTGGTCGTAGATGAAGGCGCTTGCCACATCGAGCGCCACAGCCATGCCGAGCCGGGTGCGGATCAGGTGCAGCATCAGGTCGAGCGTCGGCGACGCACCGCCCGTGGTGAAGACCGGCCCATCGATGATGTATCGATCGGGGCGCACGTCGACGCCGGGAAAAGCCGACGAAAAATCCTCCATGTCTTCCCAATGGGTGGTGGCGCTGCGCCCTTCCAGCAGTCCGGCGCGCGCCACCAGCCAGGTGCCCGCCTCGACGCCGCCGCAGGCGCGGGCCGACCGTGCCGCGCGCCGCAGCCCGGCGAGCAAGGCTGACGTGGCATAGTTCTGCGTGCCGAAACCCGCGACCACGACCAGGACGTCGGTAGGCTCCGTCGCATCGAACCGGCCGCTGACCGCCACGGGCAGCCCACATGTCGTGACCGGGGCCTCCCCGGTCACCGAAACCAGTTTGAAGTCGAACAGCGTTTCGCCGGCGATGCGGTTGGCGGCGCGCAGCGGATCGACGGCGCACGCCACGCACATGATGGACGCCCCGGAAAACACCAGCAGCGTCACCTTCAGCGGCGACTGCTCAGCGCGAAAGATTGTCGCTTTTTCGTTTTTTATCATGTCGCCTTCGTAAAGCGCAAAGCAACCTCCCGCAAGTCGCGCAATGTTATGCCTCTGTTCGAATTGGGAGGAGAATTCCATGCCGCTTGCGATGAACCGTGAGGTTTTCATTACCTGTGCCGTGACCGGGTCCGGCGGCTCGCAGGATCGCTCTCCGCATGTGCCGCGTTCGCCCAAGCAGATCGCCGATTCGGCCATCGACGCGGCCAAAGCCGGTGCGGCGATCGTCCACTGCCATGTGCGCGATCCAGAGACCGGCAAGCCCAGGCGCGATGTGCATCTCTACCGCGAAGTGACCGAACGCATCCGTGATGCGAATGTCGACGTCGTGCTGAACCTCACTGCCGGCATGGGCGGGGACATGGTATTCGGCTCGCCGGAGGCGCCGCTGCCGCTCAACGAAAAAGGCACCGACATGGGCGGCGCCACCAACCGCATGGAACATGTGCGCCAGTGCCTGCCGGAAATTTGCACGCTCGACTGCGGCACCATGAACTTCGCCGAAGCCGACTACGTCATGACCAACACGCCGGGCATGCTGCGCGCCATGGGCGGCATGATGACGGCGCTCGGCGTCAAGCCCGAGATCGAGGCGTTCGACACCGGCCATCTGTGGTTCGCCAAGCAACTGGTCGAGGAGAAGGTGCTCAACCCCGACGCGCTGGTGCAGCTCTGCATGGGCGTGCCGTGGGGGGCGCCGGACGATCTCAACACCTTCATGGCCATGGTCAACAATGTCCCGTCGACCTGGAACTGGTCGGCTTTCGCCATCGGCCGCAACCAGATGGCCTATGCGGCGGCGGCGGTGCTCGCCGGCGGCAATGTCCGCGTTGGTCTCGAAGACAATCTCTGGCTCGACAAGGGCGTGCTGGCGACCAACGCGCAACTGGTCGAGCGCGCCGCCAGCATCGTCACCAATCTCGGCGCCAGGATTTTGGGGCCGGAGGAAGTGCGCAAGAAGCTCAACCTGACCAAGCGAGCGCCGATCGCAGCCGCGGCATAAAGACGGGAGCGCACCATGGCTACCGTCAAATTCACCGCGATGAAGGATGGCGACAAGGACGATTACGAGTTCCTGACCGCCCATGAAATCGACTATGCCGCCAAGACCGGCGAGCGGCTGCTCGACGCGCTGGTGCAGCTCGACGAAGGCTTGTCGGGCTACAAGATCACCCGGCTTGGCCATTCGCTGCAGGCGGCGACGCGCGCCTGGCGAGACGGCGCCGACACCGACTGGATCGCCTGCGCGCTGCTGCACGACATCGGTGACATCTACGCGCCCTACAATCACGACGAATACGCCGCTTCGATCCTGAAGCCCTTCGTGCGCGAGCAATGCACCTGGGTGGTGGAAAAGCATGGCGATTTCCAGCGGCTCTATTACGCCCACCATCTTGGCGGCAACCGCCATGCCCGCGACCGCTTCGCAGGCCATGCCTTTTTCGACGATTGCGACCAGTTTTGCGAACGCTGGGACCAGTCGAGCTTCGACCCCGATTATGAGACGCTGCCGATCGACTTCTTCCGGCCCTTCGTGCTCGAAGTCTTTGCCCGCAAGGCTTACGACCCGGCCGTGATCCGCGCCGGCGAGCGTGTGCCTCTCATCGATCCCGAAACTGCCAGGACAAGAACCGGAGCCTCAGCATGAGCATCATCAACAAGGCGGCCGCCATTGGCGGCGGTGTCATCGGCGCCGGCTGGGTGGCGCGGCTGCTGCTCAACGGCATCGACGTCTCGATCTTCGATCCGGATCCGGAAGCCTCGCGCAAGGTCTCGGAAGTGATGAAAGGTGCACGCCGCGCCTATAAGCAGATGGTGCCCGGCGGTCTGCCGAAAGAGGGCAAGCTGACCTTAGCCAAGACCATCGCCGAGGCGGTGGCCGATGCCGACTTCATCCAGGAAAGCGTGCCGGAACGGCTCGACCTCAAGCACAAGGTGCTGGCCGAGATCGATGCCCATGCCCCGGCCAATGCTATCGTCGGCTCGTCGACCTCCGGCATCAAGCCGACCGACATGCAGGTGGCGATGAAGAAGCACCCCGAGCGGCTGGTCGTCGGCCATCCGTTCAATCCGGTCTATCTCCTGCCGCTGGTCGAAATCGTCGGCGGTGATCAGACCTTCCCCGAGGCCATCGAGGTCGCCAAGGAGATCTATGGCTCGATCGGCATGAAGCCGGTCGTCATCCGCAAGGAGATCGAAGCTTTCGTCGGCGATCGCCTGCTCGAAGCGGCCTGGCGCGAAGCGCTGTGGCTGATCAAGGACGGCATCTGCACCGTCGAGGAGCTCGACGACATCATGCGCTACGGCTTCGGCCTGCGCTGGGCGCAGATGGGCATGTTCCAGGTCTACCGCGTCGCCGGCGGCGAAGCCGGCATGCGCCACTTCATGGCGCAGTTCGGCCCGTGCCTGAAATGGCCGTGGACCAAGCTGATGGACGTGCCGGAGTTCAATGACGAACTGGTCGACCTGATCGCCACCCAGTCGGACGACCAGGCGCATGGCCTGTCGATCCGTGAGCTGGAAAAGATCCGCGACGACAATCTGGTCGCGATCATGGATGCGCTGTCGAAGCAGAACAAAGGCAAGGGCTGGGGCGCCGGCGCCTTGCACAAGGATTACACCAAGCAGCTGGCCAAGCTGGCGGCGAAGAAGCCGGCGGCTTCCAAGGCCGCCGAGAAGGCCAAGGCCTCCAAGCCGGTGAAGAAGGTGGAAAAGCCGGCAAAGGGCGGCAAGGCGAAGAAAAGCAAGAAAGGCTGAGACGATGGATTTCGGTCTTTCGGAGGAACAAAAACTCATCGTCGAGACGACGCGCGCCTTCGTCGAGAACGAGCTTTACCCGCATGAGCGCGAGGTCGAGCGCACCGGCGTGCTGCGCCGCGATCTGATCGAGGAGATCAAGGCCAAGGCGATCGAAGCGGGCCTTTACGCCGCCAACATGCCGGCGGACGTCGGTGGCGCGGGCCTCGATACGGTGACCTGGCTGCTCTACGAAAAGGAACTCGGCCGCGCCAACTACGCGCTGCACTGGACCTGTGTCGCGCGGCCTTCCAACATCCTGCTCGCCGGCACGCCGGAGCAGCGCGAAAAGTACCTATTCCCCTGCATCCGCGGCGAGAAATGGGACTGCCTGGCGATGACCGAGCCCGGCGCCGGTTCCGACCTGCGCGGCATGAAGGCATCAGCCGTGCAGGATGGGGACGACTGGGTGCTCAACGGCACCAAGCATTTCATCTCCCACGCCGATCTCGCCGATTTCGCCATCGTCTTCATGGCTTCCGGCGAAGAGGATTCGCCGCGCGGCAAGCGCAAGAAGATCACCGCCTTCTTCGTCGACAAGGGCACCAAGGGCTTTGCGGTGCGCGACGGATATCGCAATGTCTCGCATCGCGGCTACACCAACGCCATCCTCGAATTCGACGATTGCCGGCTGCCGGCAAGCCAGGTGCTCGGCGAAGTGCACAAAGGCTTCGAGGTCGCCAATTCTTGGTTGGGCGCCACCCGCCTGCAGGTTGGCGCCACCTGTCTCGGCCGGGCCGAGCGGGCGCTCGGCCACGCCATCGAGTATTCCGCGCAGCGCCAGCAATTCGGCCAGCAGATCGGCAAGTTCCAGGGCGTGTCGTTCAAGCTTGCCGACATGGCCACGGAACTGAAAGCCGCCGACCTGATGGTGTTCGAAGCCGGCTGGAAGTACGATCAGGGCACCGTCACCGACCAGGACATGGCCATGGCCAAGCTGAAGGCCACCGAAATGCTGGCCTACGTTGCCGACGAAGCGATCCAGATCCATGGTGGCATGGGGCTGATGGACGACCTGCCGCTGGAGCGCATCTGGCGCGACGCCCGCGTCGAGCGCATCTGGGAAGGCACGTCGGAGATTCAGCGACATATTATTTCGCGGGCGCTGCTGCGTCCGTTCGGAGCTTAGAGCATGATGCGCCAAAGCCGGGATTCGGCTCTGGCAGACATCGCGCTCAAACGAAAAGATGACCATGCATAAACTTGAACGTCTCCTGCGCCCGAAATCGATCGCCGTCTTCGGTGGCGTGCAGGCCGCCGCCGTCGTCGCGCAATCGATCAAGATGGGTTTTGCCGGCGAAATCTGGCCGGTGCACCCGACCAAGGACGAGGTTGCCGGCCGCAAGGCCTATCGCTCGGTTGCCGATCTGCCCGGTGCGCCGGACGCCGCCTTTGTCGGCGTCAACCGGCATCTGACCATCGAGGTCGTCAAGGCGCTGGCCGAACGCGGCGCCGGTGGCGCCGTCTGCTTTGCCGCCGGCTTCCTCGAGACCGAGGCCTATGATGACGATGGCGAACGATTGCAGGCCGAGCTCGTCGCGGCAGCCGGCGAGATGCCGATCATCGGCCCAAACTGCTATGGCCTGATCAACTATGCCGATGGCGCGCTTTTGTGGCCGGACCAGCATGGCGGTATCAGGCTGGACGAGGGCGGCAAGGGCGTCGCCATCATCACCCAGTCCTCCAACATCGCCATCAACATGACGATGCAGAAGCGCGGCCTGCCGATCGCTTTCCTGATGACGGCCGGCAACCAGGCGCAGACCGGCCTGTCCGAAATGGCGCTCGGCCTGATCGAAGACGATCGTGTCACGTCGCTCGGCCTGCACATCGAAGCCTTCGATTCGGTAGCCGGCTTCGAACGGTTGGCCGCCAGGGCGCGCGAGCTGAAGAAGCCAATCATCGCCATGAAGGTCGGCCGTTCCGAGCAGGCGCGGCAAGCGACCGTCTCGCATACCGCGTCACTGGCCGGTTCGGATGCGGCCTCGGGCGCTTTCCTGAGGCGGCTTGGCATTGCGCGCGTCGATTCCATTCCCGCCTTCATCGAGGCGTTGAAGCTGCTGCACATCACCGGCCCGCTGCCCGGCTACAGGCTGTCGTCGATGAGCTGTTCGGGCGGCGAAGCCTCCGTCATGGCCGACAGTGCCGAAGGCCGCTGGGTCAATTTCCCGGTTCTGACGGAAACGCACCGCGCCCATGTCAAATCGACGCTCGGGCCGCTGGTCGCGGTCGCCAACCCGTTGGACTACCACACCTTCATCTGGAACAACGAGCCGGCGATGACCGCCACCTTCACTGCCATGGTGTCGGGTGGCTTCGACCTCAACATGCTGGTGCTCGACTTTCCGCGCCCCGACCGCTGCTCGGTCACCGACTGGTGGGCGACGTTGCGTGCCTTCGAATCGGCGCTGAAAACCAACAAGGCGCATGGCGCCATCGTCTCCTCGCTGCCGGAAAACCTGCCCGAGGAATACACCGCCGAACTGATGGCGCGTGGCATGGTGCCCCTGTTCGGCATTTCCGAGGCGATGGATGCCGCAGGCGCAGCGGCCTTCATCGGCTGGGCGTGGGCTGAACCGCAGGCGCAGCCGATCGACACGTCTGCTTCCGGCGCTGCCGGCGGCGAGCATGTCACGCCCGACGAGGCCGAGGCCAAGGCGAGGTTGATCAAGGCCGGTCTTCCGGTGCCCAAGGGCGAGCGCGCCGGCAATGCGGTCGAGGCGGTGATCTCGTCGATGGCGCTCGGCTTTCCCGTCGCTCTGAAGGCGCTGGGTGTCGCCCACAAATCCGAGGTCGGCGCTGTCAGGCTCAACCTCAAGGACGCCGAATCCGTGAGCACGGCGGCGCATGATCTGCTGCCGCTCGGCACCGGGCTTTATGTCGAGCGCATGGTGCGCGACGGTGTCGCCGAACTGATCGTCGGCTTCACCAGGGATCCGATGTTCGGAGCGGTGATGACGCTGGGCACAGGCGGCGTGCTGGTCGAGTTGCTGCGCGACAGCGTCACGCTGATGCTGCCGGCGACCCGCGACGACATCGAGGCGGCATTGCGCGGCCTCAAGCTGTTCCCGCTGCTCGAAGGCTATCGCGGCCGGCCGAAGGCCGATGTCGCGGCCGCCATCGACGCCATCGCGGGCATTGCCGGCTTCGTGCAGAAGAATGCCGGCGAGATCGAGGAACTCGACATCAACCCGCTGATCGTCTGCGTCGAAGGCAAGGGTGCCTGGATCGCCGACGCGCTGCTGGTGCTGGGAGAGAACAAGAATGTCTGACGTCATTTCGACCCGCCGCGAAGGCTCGATCCTCGAGGTCACGCTCGACCGGCCCAAGGCCAATGCCATCGACCTCAAGACCTCGCGGCTGATGGGCGAGACCTTCAAGGCGTTCCGCGACGATCCGGAGCTTCGCGTCGCCATCGTCAAGACCGCCGGCGACAAGTTCTTCTGCGCCGGCTGGGACTTGAAAGCTGCTGCCGGCGGCGATGCTGTCGATGGCGACTACGGCGTCGGCGGCTTTGCCGGCCTGCAGGAGCTGCGCGACATGAACAAGCCGGTCATCGCCTGTGTCAACGGCATGGCGGTCGGCGGCGGCTTCGAACTGGCGCTGTCCTGCGACCTCATCTACGCCTCCGACCACTCTTCCTTCGCGCTCCCCGAAATCCGCGCCGGCACGCTGGCCGATGCCGCGACGATCAAGCTGCCGAAGCGCATTCCCTACCACGTCGCAATGGACCTTCTGCTCACCGGCCGCTGGATGGATGTCGCCGAAGCGCATCGCTGGGGCCTAGTCAACGAGGTGCTGCCCAAGGAAAAGCTCGAGGATCGCGTCTGGGAGATCGCCCGCCTGCTCGCCAGCGGCCCGCCGCTGGTCTTCGCCGCCATCAAGGAGACCGCGCGGGTGGCCGAAGCGCTGACCTTCCAGGACGCGATGAACAGAGTGACGCGCCGCCAGCTGGCGACGGTCGATGCGCTCTACGGTTCGGAAGACAATATGGAAGGTTTCCGCGCCTTCGCCGAAAAGCGCGACCCGGTGTGGAAAGGGAAGTGACTCTGCGGAAATGACAGCGCGAAGCACCCCCCTCTGCCCTGCCGGGCATCTCCCCCTCAAGGGGGGAGATTGGCAGCTTCGGTCTCGGCACTCTTCTTGCGACGCAAAAGATTGGCGAAAGCATCCACGACATCCGATCTCCCCCCTTGAGGGGGAGATGTCCGGCAGGACAGAGAGGGGGGCCTGGGCGCCATCACCTGAAGTTGGTCACCCTGCATGACCGACTACAAAACCCTCATTGACGCCGAGACCTGGGCCTTCATCGAGCGGACCAATTCCTACTATCCGCCCGATACGATCGACTACACGATCGCGCAGCAGCGCGAAATCTACGACCGCATGTGCCGGGAGTTCTTTGCCGGCTATCCCGCAGGTGTTGTGGTCGAAACCTCAACCATTGCCACACCCACGCACGGCATCCCGATCCGCATCTACCGAAGCGCCCCGCAACCGGCGGCGACGGTGCTCTACATCCATGGTGGCGGCTTTATCCTTGGCGGGCTGGACAGCCATGACGATGTCTGCGCCGAGCTTTGCGCCCGCACCAGCTATGAGGTTGTCTCGGTCGACTACCGCCTGGCGCCGGAGCATCTGCATCCGGCCGCCTTCGATGACGCCATGAGCGCATACGAATGGGCTGCGTCCAGCCGCGATCGGCCCATCCTGCTCTGCGGTGACAGTGCCGGCGGCAATCTCTGCGCCGCCGTTGCGCACGCCACACGCGGCCGCGCGAAGCGGCCGGTCGGCCAGGTGCTGATCTATCCCGGCCTCGGCGGCGACCGCTCGCAAGGCTCCTATGTGACGCATGCCGAAGCGCCGATGCTGACCATGCGCGACCTCGAATTCTACAAGCACATCCGCACTGGCGGCGCGGACCGGGCCGGCGATGCGACGCTGGCGCCGTTGGCCGACACCGACTTCACCAACCTGCCGCCGACAGTTCTCATCACCGCCGAATGCGATCCGCTGTCTTCAGACGGCGAAACCTATCGCGACCGGATCACCGACGCGGGCGGGCGGGCCACTTGGTTCGAGGAGGCGGGCCTGG
This sequence comes from Mesorhizobium loti, assembly GCA_002356515.1. Lineage (NCBI taxonomy): Bacteria > Pseudomonadati > Pseudomonadota > Alphaproteobacteria > Hyphomicrobiales > Phyllobacteriaceae > Mesorhizobium > Mesorhizobium loti. The sequence continues at coordinate 4,640,611 of AP017605.1, forward strand.
TGCACGGCTATCTCAGGGCCCGCCACACCGTCGGCCGAGCTCGCGAAAGTTTTACGCGTGTCGTCGATACCGTAGCCGCCCTAGGGAAGGGCACCTGGCTCTGGTGAGCGGATTCGCGTCTCACCACGGACCAAGGTCGGCTCACGCCACCGAGCGTCCTGATGCCCGGCCGGCGCTGCGGCCGGAGAAGATACAGCCGCCGAGGAAGGTGCCTTCCAGTGCGGCATAGCCATGCACGCCGCCGCCGCCGAAGCCGGCCGCCTCGCCAACGGCATAGAGGCCGGCCACCGCTTGGCCGTCAGCGCCCAGCACGCGGCTGTCGAGGTCGGTCTGCAGGCCGCCCAGCGTTTTGCGAGTCAGGATGTTGAGGCGCACCGCGATCAGCGGGCCGTTCGCCGGGTCGAGCATCTTGTGCGGCTTGGCCGTGCGGATGAGCTTGTCGCCGAGATAGGCCCGAGCCCCGCGCAGCGCGGTGATCTGCATGTCCTTGGAGAACGGATTGTCGAGTTGCCTGTCGCGGGCACGGATCTCACGCTCGACCTCAGCGACATCGAGCAGCGGCTCGCCGCCGGCCAGCGCATTCATGCGCGCCACCAGCGTCGAAAGATCGGCCTCGACGATGAAGTCCTCGCCCTTCTCCATGAAGGCTTTTACCGGTCCCGGAATGCCTGAGGTGGCGCGGCCGAGCACCTGGCGCCAGCTTTTTCCCGTCAGGTCCGGGTTCTGTTCGGAGCCCGACAGGGCGAACTCTTTCTGGATGATTTTTTTGGTCAGGATGAACCAGGAATAGTCGAAGCCGGTGCTCATGATGTGGCTGAGCGTGCCGAGCGTATCGAAACCGGGATAGAGCGGCACCGGCAGGCGTTTGCCCTGCGCGTCGAGCCACAGCGAGGACGGGCCGGGCAGGATACGGATCGCATGCTCAGTCCAGATCGGCGCCCAGTTCCTGATGCCCTCGACATAGTGCCACATGCGGTCGCGGTTGATGATCGAACCGCCGGCAGCCTCGGTGATCGCCAGCATCCGGCCGTCGACATGGTCGGGCACGCCGGTGATCATGCGCTTGGGCGCGGCGCCCAGCCGCTTGGGCCAGTTTTCCCGCACCAGTCGATGATTGGCGCCGATGCCACCGGAGGCGACGATCACGGCTTGCGCATGCAGCTCGAAATCGCCCGATATGTCGCGCGAGCTCTTATGGCCGCGCTCGACCGTGCTCGGCTGGAGGATATCGCCGTGCACGCCGGTCACGACGGCGCCCGTTCGCGTCAGTTCATTGACCCGGTGGCGAAACCTGAAGCTGATCAATCCACGTTTTTGCGCCTCGCGCACGCGCAGGACAAAAGGTTCGAGCACGCCGGGGCCGGTGCCCCAGGTGATGTGGAAGCGTGGCACCGAATTGCCGTGGCCGATGGCATTGCCGCCGCCGCGCTCGGCCCAACCGACGACGGGAAAGAATTTCAGGCCGCGCTGCAGCAGCCAGGAGCGCTTCTCGCCCGCGGCGAAACCGACATAGGCTTCCGCCCATTTGCGCGGCCAGAAATCCTCCGGCCGGTCGAAAGCAGCAGTGCCCATCCAGTCCTCGAGCGCCAGATCATGCGAATCGCGGATGCGCATCCGCCGCTGCTCGGGCGAATCGACGAGGAAAAGCCCGCCGAACGACCAGAACGCCTGGCCGCCGAGCGACTGTTCCGGTTCCTGGTCGACGATAATGATTTTCTTGCCGGCCTCGGCAAGCTCGGCGGCGGCAACCAGCCCGGCCAGGCCGGCGCCGACAATGATCACGTCCGCATCATCAGCCATTTTCCCTCCCAGGATTAGCCGGCTATTTTAATGCAGGCAGTTAGACGGTCTCCCAGTTGCCGTCCCTGCCGCCGGCGCGGAAGATGGCGTCGATGACCTTCTGGTTGAGCACGGACTCCTCCAGCGTGAAGACACGCTCCTTGCCGCCCTGTGCGGCGCGCGCGAAAGTTTCGACCTCCAACCGGTATTGCTGTGTGCCGGGAAAGCGGAACACTTGTGCTTCGGTGTGGTTCTGGTTGTGCAGTTCGACGCGGTGATGGTCGTAGAGCCCGGCATTGAACGGCGAAAACACCTCGATGAAACCCTTCTCGCCGTGGAACACCATCACCTGGCGTGCCGCCATCTGCGTCGACAGATAGAAGGACAGTTCGAAGTCGCCGAAATCGGCGCGGATCGAGGAATAGATGTCGGTGCCGAATTTCTTATCGCGCTCGATTGTCGCTTGCACGCGTAGCGGCTCCTTGCCGGTCGAAAATCGCGTCGACACGGTCGGGTAAACGCCGATATCGGGCAGCGCGCCGCCGCCGAGATCGAGCTGGTTGCGCATATTGTTGGGATCGACATTGTAGTAGGAGAACGCGCCCTGCACATGGCGCAGCCGGCCAATGGCGCCGCTGGCGATGAGGTCGCGCACCTTGATCCATTGCGGGTGGTAGATGACCATGAAGGCTTCGCAAACCAGCACCTTCCTGGCATCGCGCAGCTTGATCAGCGGCGGGATATCCTTGACGTCGAGCGCCAGAGGCTTCTCGACCAGCACATGCTTGCCCGCCTCAATGGCCTTTGCCGTCCATTCGACATGCTGCGAGGTCGGCAGCGGGATATAGACGCCGTCAACCTCCTTGGAGGCGAGAAGCTCCTCATAGGAGCCGAAGGCATGGCGGGCGCCGAAACGGTCTGCCAGCGCCTTGGCCTTCGACAGGTCGCGGCTGGCGATCGCCGAAAGCACGCCATTCTCCGCTTCGACCATTGCCGGCAACAAATGCTCGCGGCCGATCTTGGCCGTCGACAACACACCCCATCGGAACATCACGCTTCTCCATGTCGATTTACAGGCGACGAGGTTTGCCCGAAATCGACAGAAAAGCCAATGACCGAAGGCAGACCCGGGTCAGCCCCGTTTCCCCGTCAGCGTCATGTCGAAGTCGACGACGTTGGAGTAGAGCGGCGTGCCGACATCCATGCCGTAGCGCGACCGCAGCACCTTGCCGGTGACGTGGAATTTGATCGTGCCGCCCTTCAAACCGTCGAGCTCTGCGGTGAACTTTTCCGCAAACGTCTTGCCGCGCGCCGTCAACCTGCCGGTGACAAGCGCCGACGTGTCGCCGGTGCGGGTCACGCTGGTCGAGCGAAACTGGATCTCCGGGCTGTTGGCCGCATCGAACACCGCGTCGGAGCGCAGAAAGGCGTCGATGCGGCTCTGGCCGGTGCCGACGCTTTCCGGATAGATGGTGAGATCGACCTTCGAGCGCCCGACATCACCATTGTCGATGCGGATCGTGCCCTTGAAGCGGGCGAAGGCGCCGTCGAAGCCGCCGCCGCCGGCCTTGCCGATGGTGAAACGGATGCTGGAGCCTGCCGGACTGACGGTGTAGCTGCCCGCGGCGTCGCTCAACGCCACTGCCGCGGCTGCGGGCACGGCAAGGCATGCGGCAAAAGCCGCGAATCCAAGGATGCGCGCATGCATGGGATTGTTCCTTTCCTGGAGGCAACGCTTGTTCGCGTCCTCACCTCACAAACGCGCCGGCCGCCCGCTCTATTCCCCGTCTGACGAAGGTGTGATCATACGCCTGAGCACGCTGTCGCGCAGCAGGAAGTGGTGGCGCAGCGCGGCTGCGGCATGCAGCGCGACGAGAGCGATGCCGGCATAGGCGAGATACCAGTGCGCCGCCGCCCAGAAGCTTTCGGCGGCATCGGATTCGGTGAGCGGCAGATTGGGCATCACGAACAGGTTGAACGGCATGGTCGGAATTTCCAGGGTCGAAACCGAAACCAGCGCCCAGCCCGACAAGGGCAAGGCGACCTGGAAGGCATAGAGCGCCAGATGCGCGAGCGGCGCCGTCCGCCGCTCCAGAACGCCGACCGAAGCCGGCAGAGGCGGCGCCGCATTGCCGAGCCGCCAGGCGATGCGCAGGATGATGAGGCCCAACAGCAGAAAGCCCAGGGATTTGTGCAGCTGGATCAGCTCGAAGGCCGTGCGCTGGCTCTGGGTCCTCACCATGATGAAGCCAAGGGCGAACTGGCCGATGAAGACGACGCCGATCAGCCAGTGCAGGAGGATCGTCGCCCAGCCGTAGCGGGTTGGCGTGTTGGTGATTGAGGTTTGCATGGAAGGCGAACGTTGCAGAGCCGCGCTTTCTTCCACCCTCCCCCTTGTGGGGAGGGTCGGCGCGAAGCGACGGGGTGGGGCAGCGCCCTACGAGACCCCCATCCCGTCTCGCAATCTCCGCTTCGCTGCGACTGCGAGCCGACCCTCCCCACAAGGGGGAGGGTGAGGGGCGCTCCCTATCGACTCACCTTGAAAAAATCCACAAACGCCCTGAGCGCTGGCCGCATCTGTCGGCGGCTGGGATAATAAACGAAGAACCCGTCAAAGGGCGGGCACCAGTCCTCCAGCACGCGGATCAGCCTTCCGTCGGCGAGCGGGGCCTGGACATACGGCTCGAAGACGAAGGCGAGCCCGGCGCCGTCGCTCGCTGCCTGCGCGATCAGATGGTCCTCGTCGAGGATCAGCGGCCCTTGCGCTGATATCTCGATCTCCTCGCCGTCTTTCTCGAACTCCCAGCGGTAGAGGATGCCGCTGGAAAAGCGGAAGCGGATGCAGCGATGATCGGCAAGGTCGCGCGGATGGCGCGGCTTGGGGTTCGCCGCGAAATAGGATGGCGCGCCGACCACCGCGCCGCGCATGTCCGGCCCGATGCGCACCGCGATCATGTCGCGCTGCAGGCTCTCGCCAAGCCGCACGCCGGCGTCGAAACCGCCCTCGACAACGTCGGTGAAGCGGTCCTCGATGACGATCTCCAGCACGATGTCGGGATAGGCCCTGGCAAAGGCGCCGAGCCGCGGCGTCAGCACCAGATGCGCCGCCGTGCGCGGCACGCTGAGCCGCAGATTCCCGGCGGGTCGCTCCCGCGACTCGACCGCCGTCTCCAGAGCCAGGTCGATCTCGGAAAGGGCCGGCCGCAGCCGCTCCAAGAGTTGCGCGCCTTCTTCCGTCGGCGCGACACTGCGGGTGCTGCGCGCCAGCAGTCGCACGCCGAGCCGCGCCTCCAGGCTGGACACCGCATGGCTGACCGCCGATGGCGCGATGGCCAATTCCCTGGCCGCGCCGCGAAAACTGCCGCATTGAGCTACAGTTGCCAGCACGGCCAGTTGTGAGAGATGCGCTCGGTTCATTGATCTATTTCTTAGAACGACCCGTGCGCAGATGAGCCGATTATCGAGCATGGCGCAAGGCGCTACATCAGCGGCATCACAACAAGGAGATCTCGTGATGCAAACCCGCAAGCTAGGAACTGAATTGAACGTCTACCCGGTCGGTCTCGGCTGCATGGGCATGAGCTTCGCCTATGGCGGCCAGCCGGAGGCCGAGTCGATCGCCACGCTGCACCGCGCCGTCGAGATCGGCGTCAACTTCTTCGACACGGCGGAAGTCTACGGCCCTTACGAGAACGAGATCCTGCTCGGCAAGGCGCTGAAATCGGTGCGGAACAAAGTGACGATCGCCACCAAATTCGGCTTCAAGATCCTGGAGGAAGGCACGGGCCTCGACCGCATGGCTGGCGTCGACAGCCGCCCCGAGCACGTCAAGGCGGTGGCCGAAGCCTCGCTGAAGCGGCTGGGCACCGATGTCATCGACCTCTATTACCAGCACCGCGTCGACCCCAGCGTGCCGATCGAGGACACGGTCGGCGCTATGGCCGAGCTGGTGCGCGAGGGCAAGGTGCGCGCGCTCGGCCTGTCGGAGGCCAGTGCGGCGACCATCCGCCGGGCGCATGCCGTGCATCCGATCGCGGCCGTCCAGAGCGAATATTCGCTGTGGAGCCGAGACCCGGAAGAGGAGGTGTTTGCCGTCTGCCGCGAACTCGGCATCGGCTTCGTTCCCTACAGCCCGCTCGGCCGCGGCCTGCTCACGGGCACCATCGCCAAGCCCGAAACGCTCGATGACGGTGACTGGCGCCGCACCTTGCCGCGCTTCCAGGCCGAGGCCATGGAAGCCAATGCCAAGGTGATCGCCACGCTGGAAAGGATGGCGGCGGAAAAGGGCGTGAACTCGGCGCAGCTGGCGCTCGCCTGGGTGCTGCACCAGGGCGATTTCATCGTGCCGATCCCGGGTGCGCGGAAAATTCGTCATCTCGAGCAGAACACGGCGGCGGCCGGGATTGAGCTGAGTGCGGCCGAAGTGGCGGCGATTGGTGACGCGCTTTCGCCGGATAAGGTGATGGGCAAACGCTACACGGAGGAGCTGCTGGCACTGGTGAATGGGTAGGCAATGGGGCGCTTCGGCGCCCCATTTTGTTGAGACGCCAACGCGAGGCCCCCCTCTGTCCTGCCGGACATCTCCCCCACAAGGGGGGAGATTGAATGTCGTCGCGGCTTTCGCCAATCACCAGCGCTTGAAGGAAGGGCGGCACGGCCAAGCCGCCAATCTCCCTCCTTGTGGGGGAGATGGCCGGCAGGACAGAGGGGGGCGCCTCGCGCCTACTTCTCTACCACGGCACCAACTCAATCTCAGGCCAGTTCTCCTTTGCCCGCTTCCCCTTCGCCTCATGGGTCTGCCGGTTGTCCATCATCCGGTTCGGCGTGATGCGAAACGAAAAAATGTCGCTCAGCCCGAACGGCGCCACCAGCCCCAACTGCCCGTCAGCGTCGAACCGCACCCCAACCGCATGCGTCTTCGAGGCGAAATGGCTGACGGATTGGCTGGAACTCGCATAGCGCGGGCAGGGCTGCCCGAACTTTTGCGGATACCACAGATGCACCCGCGCCTGGTTGCGCACCTCGACGGGCAAGGGCAGCCCCTCGAAATGTCCTGCCGCCCGGCGGATGACCGCATCCTCAGCCTCGTAAGACAGGTCCGACTCGTCGAAATAAAACAGGTCGACATCCCTAATGCCGTAACCTGACGGCTTGCCGGTCAGATGGTTCCAGACGCTGTTGTAGAGCGCGCCGGAAACCACCAGCCAGTCCGGCAGCGCCAGCGCGCGAGCCCGCACCAGCGCGTCGCGAACCAGCGGGTCCGCCGACACGATGTCGAGAAACGCCTCTCGCTGTGCTTCGAACGGCAGCCCGGAATAGCGCAGATGGTCCATCACCCTTTGGAGGGCGATTCGCCATCTGCCGGCAATCCCTTACGTCCTCAGCACGCCACCCGTCTGCTTGCCGACATTCTCGACGACGCGCTTGGCCAGCGCCTCGAAATCCTCGTCGGTCAGCGTCTTCTCGACCGGCTGGATCGACACTTCGATGGCGATCGACTTTTTGTCGGCGCCGAGCGCTGCGCCTTCGAAGATGTCGAAGACCGAGACGGCAGTGATCAGCTTCTTGTCGGCGGCCAATGCGGCGCGCACCAGCGTGCCGGCTTCCACCGTCTTGTCGACGACGAAGGCGAAGTCGCGCTTCACCGCCTGGAAGGCGGAGAGCTCCAGCTTCGGCTTGGTCTTCGTCGGCTTGGCCTTCGGTTCCGGCACGGCATCGACGAACACTTCGAAGCCGCACAGCGGCCCGGACACATCGAGACCTTCCATCGTTTTGGGATGGAACTCGCCGAACGTGCCGAGCACGGTTTTCGGCCCGAGCTTGATCGTGCCGGAACGGCCGGGATGATACCAGGCCGGACCGCCGGCCTCGATCTGCAGCCGCTCGACCGGCGCGCCGCAGGCTTCCAGTGCCGCGATCGCATCGGCCTTGGCATCGAACACGCCGACCGGACCTGAATTGCCGGCCCAGTTGCGGCCGGAGCCGTCGAGCTTGGCGGTGCCGCGGCGCACACCGGCGGCCACGCGCCGCTGCTGGTCGGCGCCGTCGCCCTCATAGGTGCCCGAGACCTCGAACAGCGCCACATCGCCAACGCCCTTGTCGGCGTTGCGCTGGGCGGCGGCGATCAGTCCCGGCAGCAGCGACGGCCGCATGTCGGACATGTCGGCGGCGATCGGGTTGGCAAGCTTCAGCGCCGTCTGCCCACCGCCGAACAGTTCGGCGTGTTTGGCCGGGATGAACGACCAGGTGACGGCCTCCATCATGCCGCGCACCGCAAGCGCCCGCTTGGCCGTGCGAGTGCGGACCTGCAGCGTGGTCAGGATTTTCGAATTGACCGCGTCATGCGCGCCGAGCGGCTGCGGGGCGATGTTGTCGACGCCATGGATGCGCATCACTTCCTCGACGAGATCGGCCTTGCCGTCGACATCCGGCCGCCAGGAGGGCACCTTCACCTTGACGATGTCGCCCGAGCCCTGTGGCTCGAAGCCGAGGCGAGTGAGGATGTCGAGGCTTTCCGCCTTCGGGACCTCGATGCCCGTCAGCCGCTTCACTTCCGACAGCGGGAAGGACACGATCTTCGGCTTGTGCCCGGCATAGCCGGCCACTTCCATTTCCGTCGGCGTTCCGCCGCAGAAATCGAGCACCAGCCTGGTCGCGAGTTCGACGCCCGGCACCATGAATTCGGGGTCGACGCCGCGCTCGAAGCGATAGCGGGCGTCGGTGATGATGCCGAGCGCACGGCCGGTGCGGGCGGTTGCGATCGGGTCCCACAGCGCTGATTCGATCAGCACGTCGGTGGTGCTCTCATCGCAGCCCGAATGTTCGCCGCCCATGATGCCGGCGATCGATTCGACGCCGTTGTCGTCGGCAATCACGCACATCTCCGGCGTCAGCGTGTATTCGCGGCCGTCCAGCGCCAGCACTTTTTCGCCGTCCCTGGCGCGGCGCACCACGAGGTTGCCGGCCACCTTCGCGGCGTCGAACACATGCAGCGGCCGGCCGCGGTCGAAAGTGACATAGTTGGTGATGTCGACCAGGGCGCTGATCGGGCGCAAACCAATGGCGATCAGCCGCTGCTGCAGCCATTTCGGTGACGGGCCGTTCTTGACACCCCTCACCATCGTCAGCGCGAAGCCAGGGCAGAGTTCCGGCGCCTCGATCGTGACCTTCACGGGGCACAGCCCGTCGCCGACATGCGGCATGATCGCGCCACCCACGAGCCGTCCGAGCCCGCTCGCCGCCAGATCCCTGGCGATGCCGTAGACGCTGGTGGCATCTGGCCGGTTCGGCGTCAGATTGATCTCGATGACCGGATCGTCGAGATGCGCATAGGAGGCAAAGCTGGTGCCGACCGGCGCGTCGACCGGCAGGTCGATGATGCCGTTGTGTTCGTCGGACAGTTCCAGCTCGCGCTCGGAACACATCATGCCATGGCTTTCGACGCCCCGGATCTTGCCGACCGTCAGCGTCACGTCGATGCCGGGGACGTACGTGCCGGGCGCGGCGAAGGCGCCGATCAGCCCGGCGCGGGCGTTCGGCGCGCCGCAGACGACCTGGACGGGGGGCTTGCCGTCGCCGGTGTCGACGGTCAGCACGCGCAGCCGGTCGGCATCGGGATGCTGCACCGCCGTCAGCACCTTGGCGATGACGAAGGGTTTCAGGCTCGACTTGTCGTCAACATGCTCGACTTCGAGGCCGATCGAGGTCAGCCGTTCGACGATCTCGTTGAGCGTGGCGTCGGTCTCGAGATGATCCTTGAGCCAGGAGAGGGTGAATTTCATGGGACTGTTCCGTCTGGTCTTTTGACGCTTGATTTCAGGTGTCTGGGCAGGTCGTCGGACATATGCAGGAAGGGAAGCTGCTCGCTGACATAGGCATGCAGCCTTGGTTTGAAATCGGCCGGCGCGTCCATGGCGCCGAGCATGAAGTAGATGTCATCCTCCAGCCGCTCGTCGACATAGGCGATGGGCGAGCCGCAGACGCCGCAAAACGAGCGCGTCACCGGGCCGTTCTCATACATCTTCAGCGCCTTGCCGGTGAACGCCACCTGGTCAACCAGGAAGCCGACAAAGGCCGAGACCGGCGCGCCGCTCGCCCGCCGGCAATCGCCGCAATGGCAATAGCTGACGTGATGCGGCTCGGCCGAGGCCTCGAACCGCACGGCGCCGCAGCGGCAGCCGCCGAGATGGGGCGCTGTCATGCGCTCAAGCCGCCGAACAAAGTCGGCATGTCGAGCGGCCGGAAACCGTAATGCGACAGCCAGCGCACATCGGCGTCGAAGAAGGCGCGCAGGTCCGGCATGCCGTATTTCAGCATGGCGATGCGGTCGATGCCCATGCCCCAGGCAAAGCCCTGATACTCGTCCGGATCGAGTCCGCCGGCGCGCAGCACATTGGGATGCACCATGCCGCAGCCGAGGATCTCCATCCAGTCGGAGCCTTCGCCGAAGCGCACTTCGCCGGGCCGCGAGCGGTCGCACTGGATGTCGACCTCGAGGCTTGGCTCGGTGAACGGGAAGAAGGACGGCCGGAAGCGCATCTTGACCGACGGCACCTCGAAGAACGCCTTGCAGAATTCTTCCAGCACCCATTTCATGTTGGCGACATTGGCCGTCTTGTCGATCACCAGTCCCTCGACCTGATGGAACATCGGCGAGTGCGTCGCGTCGGAATCCTGGCGGTAGGTCTTGCCCGGAATGACGATGCGGATCGGCGGCTTCTGCTTCTCCATGGTGCGGATCTGCACGGGCGAGGTGTGGGTGCGCAACAGCTTGCGCTCGCCCTTCTCGTCCGGCTGGAAGAAGAAGGTGTCGTGCATCTCGCGCGCCGGATGCCCCTCGGGGAAATTCAGCGCGGTGAAATTGTAATAGTCGGTCTCGATATCGGGACCTTCGGCGATGGCGAAGCCGAGATCGCCGAAGATCGCGGCGATCTCGTCGATGACCTGGCTGATCGGATGGATGCGGCCGCGCTCGGCCGGCGACTGCCGCACCGGCAGAGTCACGTCGACCTTTTCCGCGGCCAGCCGCGCCGCGATGGCGACGTCCTTCAGTTCGGCCTTGCGGGCCGTCAGCGCCTCGGTGACGCGGTTCTTCAGGCCGTTGATGACAGGGCCTTTCACCTGCCGCTCCTCGGCAGTCATCGCGCCAAGCGTTTTCAGCATCTCGGACACGGTGCCCTTCTTGCCGAAAGCGGCGATGCGCACGGCCTCGATGGCCGGCTCGTCGGCGGCCGATGCGATGTCGGCCAGAAGGGAGCTTTCAAGCGTATCCAGGCCAGTGGTTGCGTCGTTCAAGGTCAAACTCGCTACGTTGGAAATCTGCGCTAACGTGAAAGTCACGTTTAAGTTGATATCGGGCATAAGAAAAACCCGCGCCAGCCGTGCCAGCGCGGGTTCCCCATAATCAGAATTGCGAATGCTTGGGAAGCGCTGGTCTTAGGCGACAGCGCTTTCAAAAGCGTTCGGCGTGGTGTTCTTCAGATATTCGAGCGCCACCTTGGCCTTGGCCACGAGCGCGGCGAAAGCCTGCGGCTCATGGATGGCCATGTCGGACAGGATCTTGCGATCGATCTCGATGCCGGCCTTGTTGAGGCCGTCGATGAAGCGGCCATAGGTCAGGCCATGCTCGTGGGTCGCCGCGTTGATGCGCTGGATCCACAGCGCGCGGAACGAGCGCTTGCGGTTCTTGCGGTCGCGGTAGGCGTACTGCAGCGACTTTTCCACCGCCTGCTTGGCGATGCGGATGGTGTTCTTGCGACGGCCGTAGAAGCCTTTCGCGGCTTTCAGGACCTTCTTGTGCTTGGCGTGCGAGGTGACGCCTCTCTTTACGCGTGCCATGTCATGATCTCCTTAAACGCTGTTCCTGAAACCGAATGCTCAGAGGCCGTTCGGCAGAAAATTCTTGATGACCTTCTTGCCATCCGGTTCAGCCAGAACCATCGTGCCGCGGGCATTTCGAATGAACTTGTTGGAACGCTTGATCATGCCGTGACGCTTGCCGGCCGCAGCCGACAGGACTTTACCCGTACCTGTGATCTTGAACCGCTTTTTGGCGGCCGACTTGGTCTTCATCTTGGGCATTTTGCTACTCCGTATTGTTGGCGCACTATCGCGCTTCTTGTTCGCTCCGGGCCGACCAAAGCCCGAAAAGCAAATGAAACCGCCACGGCATGCCCTGCCGGGCGGTTTTCTTGAACGGCGGTCCTATACGTCAAAGACGGCCTGTGCGCAACACCTGAAGCCGTGCGACGCTCTGTCCCCACTCAGGGCAGCGTGAACCACACCGGCAGCATGCCCGACTGCTGCGCGCCGTCGATCAGTTCGAAGGCCGGTAACGCAACCAGGAACACCAGGCCGTCGAGCAGCGTGGTCAACAGCAGGCGTGGCTTGAAGCTGCCTGTGTCGCCCTCCTGGTAGAGGGAGAGCTTCGGGAAGAAGCGCGGCACCTTGTTCAGATAGGCCTGATAGGGAGCGCCGAGCGCTTCCTTGAGGAATTTCTCTTCGCGCAGGATGACGATATGGAAGGCGCCCGCGCACAGCACCGCGAACAGGATGATGCCGGAAAACGAGCCGATCTGTGCGCCGACGCCGGCCGCGGCCACCGTCGAGAACACATAGAGCGGGTTGCGGGTGATCGAATAGGGCCCGCCGGTGACCACCTCGGACGATTTGCGCCCGCCTATATAGAGCGTCGACCAAAGCCGTCCGACGATGCCGAGGAAAATCAAGAGCACGCCGAACATCTCGATCGTTTCATGCACCGGCGTGTCGGGCGGGAAGGTCGACTGGCCAAACAGCAGCGCCAAAAACAGCACCACCACGAGCACGGCAAGCACCAGCCGACGCATTTGCTGGTAATTGCCCAGCCCGTATTTGAGTTCGTTGTCCAAGGGGGTGTCCGATCGTCGAAGAGCCAATTGCATGTCGCCCAAAAGTGGGTCCGGTTTTGGGAGGACGACATGCATAAAAACAAAGCCGGCGATCGCAGCTTTAGCCGAGAAACAGGCGTCCCGCCGATCGCCGGGACGCTCTGCAAGACAATTCAGGCGGATTTGGAGCGCTGGCCACGCCTGACTTTATCGTGATCTCAGGTGGTGTTGATATTCAGCACACCTTAGCGCGGCGCCAGCACCATCATCATCTGGCGGCCTTCGAGCTTCGGCTCAGCCTCGACCTTGGCGATGGTCGCCACTTCCTCGCGCACCTTGTTCAGAAGCTGCATGCCGAGTTCCATATGCGCCATCTCGCGGCCACGGAAGCGCAACGTCAGCTTGACCTTGTCGCCTTCCTCGAAGAAGCGGCGCACCGCCTTCATCTTGGTCTCGTAGTCATGGCTGTCGATGTTCGGGCGCATCTTGATCTCCTTGATCTCGATGACCTTCTGATTCTTGCGCGCCTCGGCCGCCTTCTTCTGGTTGGCGTATTTCAACTTGCCGAGATCGAGGATCTTTACGACGGGGGGCACCGCATTGGGCGATATCTCAACGAGATCGAGCCCGGCCTCTTCGGCGAGCAGCAATGCGTCGTTGATGGAAACATCGCCGCGGTTCTGGCCTTCGGCGTCGATAAGCTGGACCCGGGGAACCCGGATGTCACGGTTGGAGCGCGGCCCATCCTTGGTCGGCGCCGCTGCTTTGAAAGGTCTGCGAATGGTCGTGGTCTCCTTGGCCGTTTCGTTCAGGATTTGTCGGTCTGATGCGTGGACGCGCCAATGTGGGGAGCGCGCGGGCGGAGTCAATAGCACAGCATTGACAGAAAATCACCCTGATCACCGCCTGCACCAAACAAAGAAACAGCACGAGCACTTTTCGCCACGCCGGTGGCTGTGCCACAAGAACCCCGAGCCAGAAGAGGGGCCTGAGGAAAAAGCCATGACCGTCACGCCCCCAACCGTTCTCCCCCCGACCTTTCTCGATGTCGATGGGTCCCGCATCGCGGTGCGCCATAGCGCGGGCTCGGCGCCCGGCATCGTCTGGCTGGGCGGCTACAAATCGGACATGCTGGGCACGAAGGCCGAGACGCTGTCGGACTGGGCGGCAAAAGAAGGCCGCGCCTTCCTGCGCCATGACTATTCTGGCCATGGTGAATCCGGCGGCGCCTTTGCCGACGGCACGATTTCAAAGTGGCTTTCGCAGAGCCTTGCCGTGTTCCGGCACTTCAGCAGCGGCAGCCAGATCCTGGTCGGCTCGTCGATGGGCGCCTGGATCGCGCTGCGCATGGTGCAGGAATTGCGCAAGGCGGGTGAGACCAATGTCGTCGGCCTGGTGTTGCTGGCGCCGGCGCCGGATTTTACCGCCGAACTGGTCGAACCGGTGCTGACCGCGGCGCAAAAGCGCGACCTCGCCGAAAAGGGGTTCTTCGCCGAGCCCTCCGACTACTCCACGGAGCCGTATATCTACACGCGCGCCCTGATCGAGGACGGTCGCGACAACAGGGTGATGACCGGGCCGATCGACACGCATTGCCCGGTCCACATTCTGCAGGGCCTGGCCGATCCGGACGTGCCGTCGAGCCACGCGCTGAAGCTGGTCAGCCTGCTGCCGGCCGATGACGTCACGCTGTCGCTGATCCCGGATGGCGATCATCGCCTGTCGCGGCCGCAGGATCTCGACATGCTGGTGCGGGCGGTCGGCGACATGGCCGGGCGGGGCAAGTGACGATGCGCCTTTCCATCCCGATCTCCGCCTTCGTCGCAGCCATCGTTGGCTTCGGCGGCACGCTCGCCATCGTCATTGCCGCCGCCCACGCGGTCGGTGCGACGCAAATTCAGACGGCGAGTTGGGTGACGACGATTTGCCTGGCCATGGCGATCGAGAGCCTGTGGCTGTCCTGGCGCACGAAAATGCCCGTCATCACCGCATGGTCGACGCCAGGCCTGGCGTTGATGGCGGCGTCGACCGGCTTTTCGATCGGCGAGGCCGTCGCCGCCTTCATCGTCACCGCCATCCTGTTGATCGCCACTGGCCTGTTCCGGCCCCTGACGCAATTGATCGCCAGGATACCGCCCTCCGTCGCCTCAGGCATGCTCGCCGGCATCGTCGTCACCTTCGCCCTCAATGCGGTCAAGACCATTCCCGTCGACCCCTGGCTGATCCTGCCTCTGATCGCGGCCTTCTTCTTGATCCGCGTGTTCCACCCGGCGCTGTCGGTGCTGGCGGTGCTGGTCGGTGGCGGTCTCGCCGCGTTTCTCACCGGCCGTGTCGGGGGCTTGCCGACACCCGAACTGTCTACGCTGACGCTGATCGCGCCTGATTTCACCGCCAAGGCGATGATCGGCCTGGCACTGCCGCTCTATCTCGTCACCATGGCCTCGCAGAACCTGTCGGGCCTCGCCGTGCTGCGCGCCGCCGGTTATCATCCGGAGCCCGGCCCGCTGATCGGCGTCACCGGCCTGTTTTCCCTGCTGTCGGCGCCGTTTGGCGGCTCGACCACCAACCTGGCGGCGATTTCGGCGGCGATCTGCACCGGGCCTGACGTCCATCCCGACCCTGCCGAGCGCTGGAAGACCGGCCCCTTCTATGCGCTCGCCTATCTCATTTTCGCGATTTTCGGCGCGTCGCTGGTGGCGATCTTCGCCGTCCTGCCGCAGAGCCTGATCGTGCTGGTCGCGGGTCTTGCGCTGATGGCCTCGCTCGCCAACGCGCTGGCGATCGCGCTGAAGGAGGAGGGTGACCGCATGGCCGCCACCGTCACCTTTGTCGTCACCGCTTCTGGGTTGACCCTGTTCGGCGTTGGCGCCGCATTCTGGGGGCTGATCGCCGGGCTGGTCGTGCTTTTCCTCGACAGGCTCAAAAAGCGATAATCATTTCAGCCGCTTGTCCGGTTTTGGCGGACCTTATCTTGAATCGCCGTTTTTGCCTTCCCATTTCGATTCCACGCAGCCGGTCCTGGCTGTCTCCAACCGAAGGAATGGGAGAAAATGAACACATCTGCATTGATCCGCCCGGCCTGGACGCCGGCAACCATCGCGTTGATGGTGATCGGGTTCATGGTGTTCTGGCCGCTCGGCTTCGCCATGCTCGCCTACATCATCTGGGGCGACCGGCTCGACGGCTTCAAGCGTGACGTCAACCGCGCCACCGACGGCATCTTCGCCGGCTGCCGCCGCGGTTCCGACAAGGCCGCGCGCTGGGGCAATGGCTCCGCCCGCACCGGCAACGTCGCTTTCGACGACTGGCGCGAAAAGGAGCTTGAGCGCCTCGCCGAGGAACGCCGCAAGCTCGACGACATGCTGACCGAGTTCGACGACTATGCCCGCGAACTGCGTCGGGCCAAGGATCAGGACGAGTTCGATCGCTTCATGGCGAACCGCAACAAGTCGACCGCTCCGGCAAAGACCGATCCGAGCACCGGCACGACCCCGACCAAGCGTGGCAAGGGCTCGAACCTGCTTGACGACTGAGGCCGAGCGACAGGCCCGATCGTGAAAAAACGGCGTCGCGCGAGCGGCGCCGTTTCTTTTTTGTTCTAGTCGTTTTTCTCGAATCGCGTATCGTCCCGCCATGACCATCGGATTCTTCCGCAATCTGACGAAGCCCAAGGCCACGCCAGTCGTGGAGCGCGAATATTGCGTCGCCGGCCGCACGCTCCCGCTCAAGATCGTCGAGAGCGCCCGGGCCCGGCGCCTGACGCTGCGCATCGATTCCGGCGGCCAGGGCCTGCGCATCACCGTGCCGCCCGGCCTGCGCCGCGGCGAGGTGGACAGGTTCCTCGACCGCCATCAGGACTGGCTGGAGCAGCGTCTCGCCAAAGTGCCGACGCGGCCACAGGTGCGGCCGGGCATCAAGATTCCGATCCGCGGCGTGCCGCACCGCATCGTCCATGAGCCGTCAAAGCGCGGCACCGTGACGGTATCGCGCGACGAGCGCGGCCCGCTGCTGATCGTCCATGGCGACCGTGTGCACCTGCCGCGCCGCATCGCCGACTTCTTGAAGCGCGAGGCCAAGAAGGAGATCGAGAAGCTGGTGGTCAAACACACCGAGGCGCTCGGCAAGCGTGCAAAGGCGATCCGCTACAAGGACACGTCAAGCCGCTGGGGCTCCTGCACCTCGGAAGGCAATCTGTCCTTCTCCTGGCGCATCATGATGGCGCCGCAACCGATCATCAACTACCTCGTGGCGCATGAGGTGGCGCATCTCAAGGAGATGAACCACGGCCCGAAATTCTGGAAATTGTGCGAAAAACTCTGCCCCGACACCGACCGCTGCAAGGACTGGCTGAAGCGCAATGGCGGGGCGTTGCAGGCGATTGTGTTCGAGTAGTCAGTCGTCATTCGCGGCATTGAGCTCATCCGGCCGCAGGCCCTCATCGCCATGATGCGGCCAGGGCAGAAAATTCCGGTCGAACGCATCGCTGCCGAAATAATCCAGCGCCCGGTGTGCCTCGGCGCCGTTGAAGGCCGCCTTGTCCATCAGATGCGCGATCACCTCACGTGCCTGCGCGACCTTCTGCTTCAGTTCCGCAACCGTTCTGTCGGCCATGATCGTTCTCCCACCCGGTATGCTGTCAATCCCGTCCATCAATAGGTAGCGCCTTTGGCGTTGCCGGCAAACAGGATGCTTTTTCTCGACTCTTGGCGCGTTTCATGCCAATTCCCGCGCCATGGCGCTCGACATCAAAATCTGCGGCTTGAAGACCGACCAGGCAATGGCTGCGGCCCTGGCCGGCGGCGCCAGCCACGTCGGCTTCATTTTCTTTGTCAAGAGCCGACGCTACGTCGAGCCGGTGGAAGCGGGCAGTCTGCGCGAAGCGGCGCGCGGCAAGGCCTTGGCGGTCGCCGTCACCGTTGACGCCAGCGATGCGTTCCTCGGTGAGATCGTCGAAACGATGCAGCCCGACATGCTGCAGCTGCACGGCTCGGAAACACCCGAGCGGGTGGCCGAACTGAAAGCCCGCTATGGCCTGCCGGTGATGAAGGCATTGCCGCTCAGCGAGGCTGCCGATCTCGATCGGATCAAGCCGTTCATCGGCGTCGCCGACCGCTTCCTGTTCGACGCCAAGCCGCCTAAGGGCTCCGTATTGCCGGGCGGCAATGGGGTCGCCTTCGACTGGCGCATCCTTGCCGGCCTTGACGACGGCGTCGATTACATGCTTTCCGGTGGGCTCAACGCCGCCAATATCGGCGATGCCCTTCGGCTTGCCAACCCGCCCGGAATAGACATTTCCTCAGGCGTGGAAAGCGCGCCGGGCGTCAAGGATCCGGCGCTGATCGAACAGTTTTTCCGGGCCGTCCGGGCAGCACGCGACGACCGCGCCGCCTAAAGCCTTAAATGAGAGCATGTCCCGGAAAAGTGGGAACCGGTTTTCCGACAAGGACATGCTCAAAACATAAGATGCAGGAGATCGGCGATGAACAAGCCGGCGACACCCAATTCCTTCCGCACCGGACCCGACGAGCAGGGCATGTTCGGCATTTTTGGCGGCCGTTTCGTCGCCGAAACGCTGATGCCGCTGATCCTCGACCTCGAACGGCACTGGAATGAGGTCAAGAACGATCCGGATTTCAGGGCTGAGCTGACCGACCTTTCGACCCATTATGCCGGGCGGCCGTCGAAGCTGTATTTTGCCGAAGGCCTGACCAGGCATCTTCGTGAGGTTTCCTCGGCGAAGGGCCTCGGGGGCGGCGCCAAGGTCTATTTCAAGCGCGAGGACCTGAACCACACCGGTTCGCACAAGATCAACAACTGCCTCGGCCAGATCCTGCTGGCCAAGCGCATGGGCAAGAAGCGCATCATCGCCGAGACGGGCGCCGGCCAGCATGGCGTCGCATCCGCCACCGTTGCCGCCCGCTTCGGCTTTCCCTGCGTCGTCTATATGGGCGCTACCGACGTCGCCCGCCAAAGCCCCAACGTCTTCCGCATGAAGCTGCTCGGCGCCGAAGTGCGACCGGTCACCGCCGGTCACGGCACGCTGAAGGACGCCATGAACGAAGCGCTTCGTGATTGGGTGACCAATGTCGAGGACACCTATTACCTGATCGGCACCGCCGCCGGTCCGCATCCCTATCCGGAGCTGGTGCGCGACTTTCAGTCGGTGATCGGCACCGAGGCACGCGCGCAGATCCTCGAACAGGAAGGCCGGCTGCCCGACACCATCATCGCCGCTGTCGGCGGCGGCTCGAACGCCATCGGCCTGTTCCATCCCTTCCTTGATGACAAGGATGTGCGCATCATCGGCATCGAGGCCGGCGGGCGCGGACTCGACGGCATCGAGCATTGCGCCTCGATGAATGCCGGTTCTCCCGGCGTGCTGCACGGCAACCGCACCTATCTCCTGCAGAATGCCGACGGCCAGATCATGGACGGCCATTCGATCTCGGCCGGTCTCGATTATCCCGGCGTCGGCCCGGAACATTCCTGGCTGCGCGACTCCGGCCGTGTCGAATACGTGCCGATCCTCGACGACGAGGCGCTGGAAGCCTTCAAGTTGACGACGCGCGTCGAAGGCATCATCCCGGCGCTCGAATCCGCGCACGCCATCGCGCATGCGGTCAAGATTGTGCCGGCCATGGACAAGGACCAGATCGTCATCGTCAACCTGTCGGGCCGTGGCGACAAGGACGTGCATACGGTGGCTTCGATGCTGGGCATGGAGATTTGATTATGACCACCCGCATCGACCGCCGCATGGCAAAGCTCAAATCCGAAGGCCGCCCGGCGCTCGTCACCTATTTCATGGGCGGCGATCCGGATTATGAGACATCCCTGTCGATCATGAAGGCGCTCCCCGGCGCCGGCTCCGACATCATCGAACTCGGCATGCCGTTCTCCGACCCGATGGCTGACGGCCCGGCGATCCAGGCTGCCGGCCTGCGCGCGCTGAAAGGCGGCCAGACGCTGGTCAAGACGCTGAAGATGGCGGCCGAGTTCCGCGCCGGTGACAACGAAACGCCGATCGTGCTGATGGGCTACTACAACCCGATCTACATCTACGGCGTCGACCGTTTCCTGAAAGACGCACTGGCCAGCGGCATCGATGGCCTGATCGTCGTCGACCTGCCGCCGGAGATGGATGAGGAACTCTGCATTCCGGCACTGAAAGCCGGTATCAATTTCATCCGCCTGGCGACGCCGACCACCGACGACAAGCGGCTGCCCAAGGTGCTGCAGAACACGTCGGGCTTCGTCTACTATGTGTCGATGACCGGCATCACTGGCTCCGCACTTGCCGACACCGGCAAGGTCGCCGCCGCCGTCAAGCGCATCAAGGGCCACACGGACCTGCCGGTTTGCGTCGGCTTCGGCGTCAAGACCGCAGAGCAGGCCCGTGTCATCGGCGCCAATGCCGATGGCGTCGTCGTCGGCACCGCGATCGTCAACGCGGTCGCCAATGTGCTGGGGCCGAAGGGCGAAAAGACTGCCGACCCGGCGGAGGCCGTCGCCACACTGGTCAGCGGCCTGGCGCAAGGCGTGCGCTCGGCCCGCCTTGCTGCTGCCGAATAGTTTTCCTACGTTTTTAGCCAACTCTTCGTCAGGACAGGAGCCGAAGCGATGAACTGGATCACCAATTACGTCCGCCCGAAGATCAATTCGATGCTCGGCCGGCGCACCGACATGCCCGAGAATCTCTGGATCAAGGATCCGGAGACCGGCGAAATGGTGTTCCACAAGGATCTGGAATCCAACCAGTTCGTCATCCCGTCTTCCGGCCACCATATGAAGATCTCGGCCAAGGAGCGGCTGAAATTCTTTTTCGATGACGGCAAGTACGAGACCCTGGACAATCCTAAGGTCATGCAGGATCCGCTGAAATTCCGGGACGAGAAGCGCTATGTCGACCGGCTGAAGGATGCCAAGGCCAAGACCGGCCTCGAAGACGCGATCATCAACGCGCTGGGCACCGTCGAGGGCCTGCCGGTGGTGGTAACAGTGCAGGACTTCGCTTTCATGGGCGGTTCGCTCGGCATGGCCGCCGGTGACGCTATCGTGCACGGCTTCGAAGTCGCCTTGCAGCGCAAGCGGCCGCTGATCCTGTTTGCCGCGTCCGGCGGCGCCCGCATGCAGGAAGGCATCCTGTCGCTCATGCAACTGCCGCGCACGACAGTTGGCGTTGACCGGCTGAAGGAAGCCGGCCTTCCCTACATCGTCGTGCTGACCAACCCGACCACCGGCGGGGTCACGGCTTCCTACGCCATGCTGGGCGACGTGCACATTGCCGAACCTGGCGCGCTGATCGGCTTTGCCGGACCGCGCGTCATCGAACAGACCATCCGTGAAAAGCTGCCCGATGGTTTCCAGCGCTCCGAATATCTGATGGAGCACGGCATGGTCGACATGGTTGTGTCGCGGCTGGAGATGCGGGCCACGATCGCGCGCCTGCTGAAGATGCTGCTCAAGATACCGGAGGCGGAAAAGCCGCTGGAGCCGGAAATCCTGCCGCCGGCGGTGATCGCCGCCGAAGCCCGGCCGCAGGCCTGACGCGACACTGTGCATGTCGCCCAAAAGTGACCTCGGTTTTGGGAAAACGACATGCACAAAACACGACTTTGCTCGCCGCTAACAGCGATTGCGCCATGTCTATGGCGCGCTGTAGCCTTTTGATTGCCATGGCCGTTCCGGGAGCGATTCTGGCTCTCGGGCCATGCGCGAGGATTCTGTCATGACAACGCTCGCCGCCGACCGCGAAATCGAAGCCCTGATGGCGCTTCACCCGAAAGGCTTTGACCTTTCGCTCGACCGTATCACGCGGCTTCTGGAGCGGCTGGGCAATCCGCAGGACTTGCTGCCGCCGGTCATCCATATCGCCGGCACCAACGGCAAGGGCTCCTGCGCCGCCTTTTCCCGTGCCCTGCTTGAAGCCGCCGGCCACCTTGTCCATGTCCACACCTCGCCGCATCTGGTGAACTGGGCCGAGCGCTACAGGCTCGCCGCCGAGGGGGGCGGCAAGCTTGTCGACGACGAGACCTTCGCCGAGGCCATTGCCCGCGTCGCCAAGGCCAATGACGGCCAGAAGATCACCGTCTTCGAGATCCTCACCGCCGTCACCTTCATCCTGTTTTCCGAACATCCGGCCGAAGCCGCCATCATCGAGGTCGGCCTCGGCGGCCGCTTCGACGCCACCAATGTCGTCGCCAGGCCTGCGGTGTCGGTGATCATGCCGGTGTCGATGGATCACGAAGCCTATCTCGGCGACCGTGTCGAACTGATCGCGGCTGAAAAGGCCGGCATCATGAAGCGCGGCTGCCCGGTGGTCATCGGCGCGCAGGAAAGCGAAACGGCGCTGCAGGTGCTGATCGAGACCGCCGAGCGGCTGGAGTGCCCGACCTTCGTCTACGGCCAGGATTTCCTCGCCTTCGAGGAAAACGGCCGCATGGTTTACCAGGACGAGGACGGCCTGATGGACCTGCCGCCGCCGCGCCTGCCCGGGCGCCACCAGTTCGCCAATGCGGCCGCCGCGATCGCCGCGGTCAAGGCGGCCGGCTTCGAGATCAGCCACCGCGCCGCCGAGAAGGCGATGACCCATGTTGCTTGGCCCGGCCGCATGCAGAAGCTGATGCAAGGCCGGCTGGCGGAGCTGGCGCCGAAGGGCGCCGACATCTGGCTCGACGGCGGCCACAATCCGGGCGCCGGCGTGGTCGTTGCCGAAGCATTGGCCGAGCAGGAGGAGAAGAACCCGCGCCCGCTCTTCCTCATCTCGGGCATGATCAACACCAAGGACCAGAGCGGCTATTTCCGCGCCTTCAAGGGCCTCGTCCGGCATGTCTACACCGTGCCGGTCAGCCTGAGCGACGCCGGCGTGCCGAACGACGAACTGGCGATCCGCGCTACGGAAGCCGGGCTGACTGCCGAGCCGGTGAGTTCCGTCGCCAACGCACTGATGCTGCTGCGAGACACCTGGGATGGCCCGGCGCCGCGCATCCTGATCGGCGGATCGCTTTATCTGGCCGGCGCCGTGCTGGCTGAGAACGGCACGCCGCCGACCTGAGAGAGCCTGGCCTGCACGAGGAGCTCATGATGATCAAGGTGAAGCAACTCGCCCATGTCTGCATCTTCGCGCAAGACCTGGAAGCGACGCGCAGTTTCTACCGCGACGTGCTCGGCATGGACACAAGGTTCAATTTCCTGCGCGACGGCAAGATTTTCGGCTTCTACCTGGATTGCGGTGGCCGAAGTCATGTCGAGGTGTTCCAGAAAGACGGCACGAGCTTCAACGAGCTCAATCAGATCAACCATTTCTGCCTGGAAGTCGAAGACATCGACGCCGCGATCGTCCATATCAAGTCGAAGGGCATCGACGTGACCGCCAAGAAGCATGCCTGCGACGACACCTTTCAGGCCTGGATCCGTGACCCCAACGGCGTGAAGATCGAGCTGTTCGAATACACGGCAAAAAGCGCGCAGTTCACCGGCGGCGACCGCATCGCCGACTGGTGACCGCACTTCAGGTCCCACCAGTCCGGGCACGGTTTTGGCGCATTACTTCAGCTCGATCTCGATGAAAGCATATTCGCCGTCATTGGCGCTGATGACGTCGTGCTCGACGCCCTCCTTGCGGAAATAGGGCGCGCCTTTCTTCATCTCGGCGAAGGTCTCGCCATCCTTGGTCTTGAGCTTCACTTTGCCGTCCATCAGCGGCACGACGACATAGTCGTGGCCATGGCGATGCCAGCCGGTGTTGTCGCCGGGCTGGAAGCGGTACTCGGTGACGATGACGCGCTCATTGTCGATGAAGACGGTGGCCTTGGCGGATCCGGTCATATCGCTCTCCCTGTTTCTGCTGCCAGCAGAAGACATGGCGCGCCCCGATGTGAGGGCCAGAGGGGGTTAGCGATGACGCCAACAAAAAGCCCGGCGCGATGGCCGGGCTTTTGATATCGTGAAGTTCAGTTGGATCAAAGGCTGCCATTGATCCAGTGCGACAGCGCAGTCTTGGGCGCGGCACCGACCTTCATATCGGCGACTTCGCCGCCCTTGAAGATCATCAGCGTCGGGATCGAGCGCACGCCGAACTGCGCGGCAAGCTCGGGATTCTCGTCGATGTTGAGCTTGGCGATCTTAACCTTGCCGCCGAGCTCGTTGGCGATCTCTTCCAGCGACGGGCCGATCATCTTGCACGGGCCGCACCATTCAGCCCAGAAATCCACCACGACCGGCTCCTTGGCGTTGAGCACGTCGGCCTGGAAATTGTTCTTGTCGACCTTGACGGTGGCACCCATGCGGAAAATTCCTTTCGAGAGTTCTTTGTCGCACCAAATGTGGTGGCTGTCGCGCCCTTCTTCAAGCAGGTCTTGTGTCACGCTCCTGTGAGTCGGGCAAGGGCGTCATCCATGGCCCCGGCCGGCAGTTCGATCAGTCGTGGCGCTTCAGTGAACAGCAGGGCGGCCTTGACCTCACGCCCGGGATAAAGCGGCTGCAGCAGGGCGCGATAGAGCGCCAGCTGCAACAGATAGGCCGGGGGAATCTCGGCCAGCGTGGCGGGGGCCGGCCGATTGGTCTTGTAGTCGACGATCGAAACCGTGTCCGCGGTCACCGCCAATCGGTCGATCTTGCCGGAAATCGAACGCGTTTTACCCCTGACCTGCAGGCTACCCGTGATCGCGACCTCGGCGCGCGACGATGGCGCGAACAGCTGGCCGAGGCGTGGATCGGCAAGAATGGCGATGACCGACGCCAGGGCCTTTTCGCGCTCTGAGGGCGGCCATGCGGCACCTGTTCGCGCGAGATAACGCTCGGCCGCGCCCTGGCGTTCACCCTCGGCAAGGCCGGGCAGCATCTGCAGCAGCTTGTGCAAAGCGAGCCCGCGCAGCACGGCAAAGCCGGGTTCGGCGTCGGCGTCCAGCACCGGTGAGGCCTTGTCGACGACCGCTTCCTTGCCTTCGTCGATCAGCGCCGAGGCGCCGGATGGCGACAGCGGACGTGGTAGATCCTCGAAAGGCGGCAAGGGCCGGAACAGGGTTCCAGGCAACGGCTCGAAAGCATCGGCCTGCCGCGCCTGTTCATCGGCGCTCGCCGCGACGGGCGCCAGCCTGGTGACGTGGAAACGGTGCACCGGCTCGCCGCCGGCGGGGTGCGCACGCTGTTCGCTTTCCGGCGCGCCGATCAGCGCGCGGCTGACGATCGAATGCCAGGTGCCGGTGTTCGGCGCCCGCTTGCCGTGATAGCCGCAGACGATCAGCCGGTCCTCGGCGCGCGTCATGCCGACATAGAGCAGCCGGCGGTATTCGTCGTCCGCGAGTTCCCTCGCCCTAGCGGCAGCCGTTTTCGAGAAGCCGTTGGCGACGTCGCTGGCCGAACGCCAGAGATAGCCCTTGCCGTCAAAATTGCGGCCCGAGCCGTCGAAAGGCATCAGCCGCGGTAGATGCTGGTCGCTGAACGGGGCGGAGCCGCCATCGACCAGGAACACCACCGGCGCCTCCAGACCCTTGGCGGCGTGCACGGTCATGACACGGACCTCGTCGCGCGTCTGGTCCATCTCGCGCTTGATCTCGGGGCCGGCATTTTCCAGCGTCGACAGAAAAGCTTCCAGCCCGGGTAGGCCGGTCCGTTCCTCGGCCAGGCAGAAACTCAGGAACTCATCGAGAATATCGCCGGCTTCCGGCCCGAGCCGCGCGATCATTTTTCTGCGCACGCCATCACGCGCCAGCAGGCCGGCATAGAATTCGAACACCGGCTTGAAAGCGGCCTCGTCGGTCCAGATGTCGAGTTGCGCGACGATCTTCGCCAGGCGTTCGTCTCCTTCGGCACGCTGGCGTAGTGACGCGGCCAGCGACAGGCCGGGCGGCCTCTGCGCGGCGAGCGTGAACAGCGCCTCCTCCGGCAGGTCGAAGATCGGGCTGCGCAGCACGGCGGCGAGCGACAGATCGTCCTGCGGCTGGATCAGCAGATGGCCGAGCGCGATCAGGTCCTTGACGGCGATATGGCCGGGCAGGCTCAGCCGGTCGGCGCCGGCGACCGGAATGTCGCGGCGTTTCAAGGCGCGCGTCAGCGCATGGACAAAACTGTCGCGCTTGCGCACCAGCACCAGCACGTCGCCCGGGCGCAGCCTCTTGCCGCGGCCTTCGATGATCTCCCCCTTGCCGATCCAGCCGGCAATGGTCGCCGCCACGTTCTCGGCGACCCGCACCGCCGGCGCATGGGCGTGGTCGATGGCTTGCGTCCAGTCGTCGGGCTCATCGACGACATCGGCGCCGATGGATGGCCAGACCTCGACATAGCCCGGCGCATCGGTGCGGATCGCCTTGTGGTTCAGCGGATCGGGATCATGGCTGATGCCGCGCCGCACGATGGGATCGGCAAAGACGCGGTCGACGGCGGCCAGCACATCGTCGGTCGAGCGGAATGACCAGGTGAGCTTGAGATCGGCAAAGGACGCTTCGGCGTCGCGCACTCTGCCGGCGAACAGCAGCCGGCTGTCGGCGAAAGAGTCCGGCGCTGCGCCCTGGAAGGAATAGATCGACTGCTTTTCGTCGCCGACGGCAAACACCGTGCGGTGGACCCGGTCGCGCGCGCCGAAGCCGGCGAAAAATTCCTCCGCCAGCCGCTTCACCACCTCCCATTGATCCGGGCTGGTGTCCTGCGCCTCGTCGAGCAATATGTGGTCGATGCCCTGGTCGAGCTTGTATTGCACCCAGGGTCCAGCATCGGGCCGCGCCAGAAGGTTGACCGTGCGGGTGATCAGATCGTTGAAGTCGAGAAAGCCCCGGCCGCGCTTCAGCACTTCGTAGCGGGCGATCAGCCAGTCGGCGATGGTCAGTGCCGCGCGTGTGCCTTCCAGCATGCGGAACAGCGCCAGCCGGTCGACGGTTTCGATGATGGCGCTCGACGCCGAGAGGTAGCGCTCGGCCAGATCAGGCAATCGGTCGGTCAGCGCCTTCTTGAAGGCCTTTGCCGGGTCGTAAGGATCACCATCGGTCTTGAGGAAGGCTCTTGCCAGCAGTTGCAGGCGGCGAATGGGATCGTTCTCGGCAAAGGCCTGGCGCGCGTAAGGCAGGATGTTGTTCAGCACCGATCTGGCGTCGGTGGATTCGGCGGCTTGGGCAAAGCCGGCAAAATAGTCGGGCAGGAAGCCGGGCAGTGGCCAAACCGATGCTGCTATCCCTTCGGCGGTCTGCCCGGGGCGGAAATGGAACTCATCGAACAATGGCTGGAAGCCGTCACGCCCGACCGCATCGAGAAAATGACGCAAGCCGTCGCGCTTGCGCACGATTTCGCCGAGCAAGGCATCGAGACCGGCCTCGCCGCCGCGCTCCAGCACGGTGGCGAAGGCGTCGGCCAGATCCGGGTTGCCGGCAGCCGTACCGGAAATCATCTCGCGGCGCGCGGCGGCGAACAGCGATGCTTCCATTTGGCCGTCGAGCATCTCGAAATGGGCCGGGATGTTGGCTTCGAGCGGGAACTGGTGGAGCACCGATTCGCAGAAGGCGTGGATGGTCTGGATCTTCAGCCCGCCCGGCGTTTCCAGCGCTTCGGCGAACAGGCGCCGCGCCCGGCGCATGGTGTCCCGGTCGGGCCGCCGCCCTTCCAGGGCTTCGATCTTCGTGGCCAGTTCGGCGTCGCCGAGCACCGTCCAGTCCGACAGTGTGGAAAAGACCCGGTTCGACATGTTGGCGGCGGCGGCGCGCGTATAGGTCAGGCACAGGATCTTCGACGGGTCGGTGCCGTTGAGCAGCAGCCGGATGACGCGCTGGGCCAGCACATGGGTCTTGCCGGAGCCGGCATTGGCCGACACCCAGGCGGAATTTCGCGGATCGGCGGCGCTGGCCTGGCTGTTGGCGGTGTCGCTCGGGATGGGATAGGCCTTCTTCATGCCTCCCCTCCTTCGTCGCCGGCATCGCCGCCGGCCGACCATTCGAGCACGCGGGCGAGATGGTCGTAGTCGCCATCGGTCTCGCCCTCGCGAAACGGCAGCGCGCGCGACAGATAGAAGGTCTGCGGATCGGCATAGTGGATCAAAAGCTTTTCCAGCCGTGCCCACGCCTCTTCGGCAAGATCGGCGGCGGTTCGCGGCTGGCGATTGTGCTCGAGAATGGACTCCTCGAACACCTCGCCATTCGGCTTCAGCCTGATGAAGGCCAGTTGCGACGGTTCGCGCGTGCCCAGATCCTTGAAGGCGCCGCGCCGCAGCAGCGCGCCTTCCAGCGCCAGCTGCGGCGCAAGCAGCGTGTGTGCCTGCGCCTTGGAGGGCGAGGAGCCCGTCTTGTAGTCCAGAATATCGGCCATGCCGCCGGCCAGCAGGTCGACGCGGTCGGCATAGCCCGACAGCGTCACGCCGGATTGGCCGACGGGGGTCTTCCCGGCACGCTCCTCGGCATGGCGCCGGACCACCGCATCGGCGCGCGTGCGCTCCCATTCGACGATGTTGGCCGCAAGCTTCTCGAAGCGCGGCCACCACACCGCCTCGACATCGGCCGGAAGGGCGGCCTCGGCAAAGCAGGCGCGGCCGGCGGCGATGAGGCGGGCCAGCGCTTCCGGCGCACGCGGATCGGCAACGCGCGACGAGAACAGGTGCAGGATGGCGTGGAACAGCGTGCCACGCTCGGCCGCACCGGGATCGCGGATTAGCGGATCGAGCGGCATCAGGCCGAGGATTCGTCTGGCATAGACGGCGTAGGGATCGCGGCGCAACGTCTCGATCTCGGTGACCGAGAAATGCGTCGGGCGTACCGCCAATGGCGGCTTCGGCTGCGGCCGCGGCGCGAAATCCTGCTTTGGGCCGGTGTCGAGCGCGCGTGCCCAGGCGAGCAACTCGTCGCCGCGCCGGCGAAGGCTTGCCGCCTGTTCGCTGCCGATGAAGGTGAGCAAGCGCTGCAGCCAGCGCGACGGCACGGCGGGTGCGTCGCCGGCACGCGCCGAACGGGCCAGCACCACGTGTTGCGCGCCCATGGCCATCTGGAAATCATGCGCGGCGAGGCCGATGCGTCGCTCCGGCGGTTCGAGATCGATGCCGGTCTTCATCAGCCGTGACATGAAGCGGTCGCTCTCCGGCTTGCGCGGCCAGACACCTTCGTTGAGCCCGCCAATGACCAGCGTGTCGACATCCTGCAACCGCGCTTCGAGCGCGCCCCAGATGGCGATGTTCCTGTCGGTGCCTTGCGCCGGCTTCACCGTCTCGGGCGCGATCAGCGCGTCCATCACGTCAGGCCATTCGCTCGCCGCGATCGACAGCGGTGCCGACGCCGCGACCAGCCCGCGCAGCAATTCGGCAAGTTTTTCGCCGGCATCACCGGCATAGAGCTCGCCCAGGCTGCCATCGGCGGAGCGGCCGAGGTTTTCCAAGGCCACGATGCTGGCTTTGACCAGCGCGGCAAGATCGGCATCCGACTGGTCGCGAAAGGCCGAAAGCGGCGACAGCGCTTCTGTCAGGCGTGCGAGCAAGTTGCGAGCGTCCTCGATAGAGCGGACGGTCAGGCGGGAAAGCCAGAAGGGCGGCCGGCTGTCGTCGCCGAGACCGGTGAGGCGGGTTTCGAACAATTCCGGCAGCGAAACGATGTCTGGACGGCCGGTGCCGCCGCGCAGCGCCACCAGCTCGACCAGTTCCGCCGCGTGGCGCACAGCGGCGCGTTCGAGGCCGAGGCCAAGCAGCGGATGCTTGAGCAGCGACAAAAGGCCGACCGGATCGCCCGGCCGGAATACAGCCTCGAGCGCCAGCCGGAGCAGGCTGGCTGCTGGGCTGTTGGCGAGCGGCGTGCCGCCGGAATCGTCGGCAACCACGCCGAAGCGTTTCAGTTCGACCGAGACGCGCCGCGCCAGCGCGCGGTCGCCAGTGACAAGGGCTGCCCTTTGGCCAGGGGCTTCCACGGCCTGCTTCAGCGCGACGGCAATGGCGACGGCTTCATCGCGCTCGCTGGCGGCTTCAAGCAGTGTCACGTCGGCGAACGCGCCGGCAATATCGGACGCCGAAAACCCGCTGCGCGTCTCGGCCCACAATTCGGTGGTCTCAGCCGGCCTCAGCGCCTCGCCGACAAGCGCGGCGCGAAGCGCAAGGTACGGCTCGGCAGCGCCGATCTCCTCGACATCCGAGCGCAGCACGCCGATCTTGCCGATCAGCCTGGCCAGGCCATATTGCGGGTGGCCAAGTACGGCCGGGCGCGCGCCGGGGGCGACAAGCGCCTGGAACGACGCTTCGTCCAGTGTCCGGTCGAGCCCGGGCAGCACGATGGCGCCGCCGGGCAGGCGGGCGATCGCGGCAAGCAGCTCCGCCGTGGCCGGGATGGAGCCGGTCGAGCCGGCGGCGATGACCGGTCCGGCCGGTGGATTGCGCCGCAGCCGCGCCGCTTCGGAGCGGATCAGCGCGCTGCGATGCGCGGCCGGATTGGAGCGGTCGCTCTCGCTCAGGAATTTCGGCCAGGCCTCGGTGACGATGCCGAGGAATTCGAGCGTCACCTGCCACCAGCCTGCGAGATTGCCGGTCACCAGGCCTGCAAGCTTCGCCCAGTCGGTGCCTTCCGTCTCGATCTCGTCCATCAGCCCCGCAAGATCGCGCGCCAGCCAGATCGCGTCGGCGGTGGAGGCGGGAATGACGATTTCCTCGGCGAAGAGCTTCGCCACATGCTCCGGCAGCCGGCGTTTCCAGGCGCGTACCAGCGGCGTCAGCAGCAACAGGCGTTCGGTCGCCGCGATCGGTGGCGCGAGATCGATCGCTGCCGATGGCTCGGCGTCGAACGCGGCCTCATCCTCGTCGAACTCGCCGAGCGGGCGGATGACGGGCAGGATCGCCGAACCGCCGCCGCCGCGTGCCTTCAAACTGTCGACGAAGACACCGCGCAAGGCGCGCGCGGCGCGGCGCGTCGGCACATAGATGGTGACATCGGCCAGAGCGAGCGGGTCACCGTCAAAGCGAAATCCCGGGACCAGGCGGCCGGCAAGCAGCGCCTCGGCCAGCGTCGGCAGAAACGGCGCTCCGGGCGGGATCGAGAAAACGCGGCTTGAGCCGCTCATTGCGACTCGGTTAGCGCGCCGGCGACCGCTGCTTCCGCCTGTGGAATGGCATCGGGCGTACCGACGGTGATCCAGTGGCCGTGCATCGGCATGCCGAACAGCCGGCCGGCGGCAATCGCTCTATCGAAATAAGCGTTGAGCGAATGCGGTTCGGCCAATGCGTCCTTGAACAGGCGCGGATGGATGATCGCCGCACCGGCATAGATCAGGCCGGCCGGATCGCCTTTTGAACGCCGCAAACCGCCGTCCGGCGCTACCAGGAAATCGGTGCTGCCACAGTGTCCTGTCGCCTGATGGAGATCCGCCAGCATCAGCAGAATATCCATTTTCGCGGCGTCCCATGCAAGGGCGAGCCGCCCGAGATTGAGCGGGCCGTGGTCGATCCAGAAGGTGTCGGCGTTGAGGATGTAGAACGGCTGTTGACCGAGTTCCGGCAGCGCCTTGACGATGCCGCCGGCGGAATCGAGCAGCCGGTCGCTCTCATCGGAAATGATGATCCGCGGAGCGCTGCGCGCGGCGACATGGGCAACGATCTGTTCGGGCAGATAATGGACGTTGACCACCGCCTTGGCGACGCCGGCGGCGGCGAGGCTGTCCAGCCCCCAGTCGAGCAAGGTCTTGCCGGCGATCCTGACCAGCGGCTTGGGGATCGTATCGGTGATCGGCCGCATGCGCTTGCCAAGCCCGGCGGCGAGCACGATGGCGGTATCCGGTCTTGTCACAGTGTTCGTTCCTCAAGCAGCCCGTGCGTGTCGTAGAAATCCCGCAGGCTGGCAAGCGCCGGGTGGGACAGCGCCCGGCGCAGATAGTCGCGGATGCGCGGCAGGTGCTTCAGATAATAAGGTTTGCCGTCGCGTTTTTCGAGGCGCACGAAAATGCCGAGGATCTTGGAGTTGCGCTGCGCGGCCATGATTGCATAGGCTTCCAGAAAGCTTGCTTCGTCGAAAGCGCCGGCCGCATGACGCGCCGCGACATAGGCGTCGAGCGTCTGCTTTTCGATCTCGGGCGATAGGGTGACGCGGGCATCCATGGCCAGCGAAGCGACGTCATAGGCTGAAGGCCCGATCAATGCGTCCTGGAAGTCGACGATGCCCAGCCGGTCATGGCCGGCGCGGTCGCCACGCCAGATGATGTTGGGCGAATGGAAGTCGCGCAGCATCAGCGTGTATTCGCTGCCTTGCAGCCGGTCGAAAAGCGCGTTCCATCCCCTAGCGTAACCTGTGCGCAGATCGTCGCTGGCCGGGCCGCCCGATATCGCCGGCACATACCAGTCGACCAAAAGATCGGCTTCGATCATCATCGCGTCGCGGTCGAAGGGCGGCACCTCGTGGAAGCTGCCGGGGCCGGCTTGCAGGCGCCGTGGCCAGGTCTTGCCATGCATCATGGCCAGCAGTTCGGCCGCTGCCGCATAGCGCTCGGCCACCGGCTCGCCATCCTTGCCGAGAAACCCCTCGGAGCCCAAATGTTCGAGCAGCAAAAAACCCTGGTCCTGGTCCTCGGCATGGATTTGCGGAACGCTGACGCCGCCGGCCTTCAAGGCGCGGTCGATGGCGACGAAGGCCGAGACCGACTGGGCGGTGTGAGCGATGACCGCATAGGGTTTGCCGTCGCGCACGGGCGGGCCGAGCACCAGTCGCGGCGAGTTCATCAGAACGCGCTGCTCCTGGCCGGCAAGCGTCACGATCTCATAGGAGCGGGCGGAGGCATCGCCGATGAAATGGCGGCGCCGCGCTTCGCCCCAGCCGGCAGTCTCGAGGAAATCGCGCATCGCCACCGACCGCGCCGCGCGGTCGAAGGCTGGCCCTTGTCCCGACAGCCGTGCCAGCCGGCCTTCGCCATGCTGGACGAGCTCGATCAAGAGCGTCGTCTTCGGCAAATAGCCTTCAGCCCGCTCAGGCCATTCGACCAGAGCAGCACCTTGCGTCAGCGCCTCGTCGAAGCCGAGCTCATCGAGTTCGGCTGCCGAGGACAGGCGGTAGAGGTCGAAATGATGCACCGGAATGCGCGTGTCGTAGCTCTGCACCAGAGTGAAGGTCGGGCTCGGCACATCGAGGCCGGCATCATCGGCCAGTGCCCGGATCAACGCCCGCGCCAGCGTCGACTTGCCGGCGCCGAGATCGCCCTTGAGCGCCAGCACATCGCCGGCACGCAGCGCCAGCGCCAGGTCCTCACCCAGCCGCGCTGTCTGTGTCTCATCGGTGAGCAAACGCTCCAGCACCAAGCCTGTCATCGAGCGGGCTACTCGGCCGCGGCGCGGATGCCCGGCATGTCGGGGAAGGTGCAGATGACGGTCGTGCCCTTGTCCTTGCCGGTTTCGATGCGAACGTGGCCGCCATGCAGTTCGACGAAGCTCTTGACGATCGACAGGCCGAGCCCGGCACCGCGCCGGCGGCCACCATTGGTGCGCGGTTCGAAGCGGCGGAACACCGAATCGAGCACATCCGGTGGCATGCCGGGACCATCGTCATGCACCGAGAATTCCACCCCGTCCGCCAGATGCCGGCAGGCGAGCCGGATGGTGCTGGCTTCCGGCGCGTAATTGGCGGCGTTGCTGAGCAGATTGTAGAGGATCTGGCGGATGCGGGTCTCGTCGCCGTGGAAGGTCTTCGGTGCCGCGGCGGCATCGACCTCGAGCCGGATCGAATGCTCCTGCAGCCGGTCGGCAACCAGTTCAGCAGCCGCCGCGATGGTGCGGTCGACATGCACCTCGGAAATGTCGAGCTGCATGATGCCCGCATCGACGGTCGCAAGGTCGAGTATGTCGTTGACGATGGTCAGCAGCACCGAGGAGGACGAGCTGACATGCTCGACATATTCGCGCTGCTTTTGATTCAGCGGTCCGGTGGTGGGCAGTGAAAGCAGTTCGGTGAATCCGATGATGTTGGTCAGCGGCGAACGCAGCTCGTAGGACACGTGCTGGACGAAGTCGTTCTTGAGCTGGTCGGACTTTTCCAGCGCCTCGTTCTTGTCCTTCAGCGCACGTTCGACATGCACGCTGTCGGTGACGTCGACGAAGGTCATCATCACTTGCCCGTTGGGCAGCGGAATCACGGCATAACGCAGCACGGTGCCGTTGTTGAGCTCGGTCTGGCCGTGGCGTTCGCGGCGTTCGTCGTCGAAACCGGTGATGGCGGCGACAAAACCGGGCCAGGGGCTGTCGACCGCCTGCCGGTCGCTAAGATCGCGGATCGTGGAAACGTGCACATTGGGCTTGGCGGCCTCCGTGCCTAGGCCCCACAGCGTGGCAAAGGCCGGGTTCGACAGCCGCAGCCGGCCGTCGGGGCCGAACACCGCCACGCCCTCGGCGAGATTGTCGAGCGTCTCGCCTTGGACCCGCACCGCGGTCCGGTAGCGGCTTTCCAGGTCCATCTTTTCGGTCAGGTTCTCGAACACCCAGGTGACGCCGCCCTTGGGCTGCGGGTTGGCGACGACGCGGATGGTCTTCCCATCAGGCAGATGCCACCAATGCTCCTGCGATTCCACCGCGCGGTAGGCACCGAGCAGGCCTTCCTTCCAGCGGCGCCATTCGGGCTGCTCGGCGATCTTGCCTTCGCTGCGCAGCCGGTCGAGCAACAGCGCATTGTCGGGCGCGCTGTGCAGGAAGCCGCTGTCGAGGCCCCACAGTTTCTGGAACGCCTGGTTGAAAAAGCGCAGCTTCTCGTCGGTGTCGAAGATGGCGACGGCGGTGTTGAGCTGGTCGAGCGTGTCGGCGTGGCTGCGCACCGTGCGCTCATATTCGCCGCGAATGGTCTCAATGGCGCTGGTGTCGCAAGCAAGGCCGGCCGAACCGTCCGGGCCGGCGAAGTCGGTCACCGCGAAGACACGGCGGTCGCCTTCGATGACGGTGGATAGCGACTGCTCGAAGACGGGATGCGATTTGTGCTGGGTGTCGATTGCCTCACGCGCCTGGCCGCCGAGGAATTCCTTGGCGTCGCGGACGGCGGCCTCCGCGCTTTCGGCTTCGACCGCGTCGGCATAGGCCCGGTTGACCCATTTCAGGCGCCCGTGCTCATCGCGCAGCCATGCCGGCATCTTCAGCGCCTCGAGCAGGCCGATCATCGTGTCATGGTCGGCGGCCAGCCGCTGGTTGTCGATCTTCAGCCGGGCCTGGCTGCGCTGGGTCTCGGAAAGCGAGACGAACCGCACCAGTATGTGCGCGGCGCTCTTGCGGCCATGCACCTCGAGCGGTGCGCCGGCTTGCGATTCGATGACCAGGTCGAAGGGCCGGGCCTTTTCACGCAAGCCCGCGACGGCATGCTCGAGCGCCGCCGCCGAGCGCGGCATCAGCCAGCGGCCGAAGGCGAGGAAAGCTGCCCGCTCCTCCGGCGCGCCGCTTTCGACCGGCAATGTGCCGATGAGTTCGGGTTTCTTGGTTTCCGAGGCCCAGACGACCACACGCTGGTCGCGCAGATTGAGCAGCGCTTCCGAACGGCGCAGCGCCGCGTTGACGTCGGCGACGCGGCTTCTCAGTTCGACATTTTCCGCCGAGGTACGAGCCCGTTCACGGATGAGAACGATGGCCGACAAAAGCGCCGCGCCCGTCACGCCCACGAACACCGCAAGCTGCATGACTTCGACTGTGCTGATCGACAGGCCGGCCGTCGCCACGGCGGCGTTCTCGGCATGCGCCACGGCGCTGGCCAACGGATAGGCAAGTGCTGAACTGGCCAGGAACAGTCCCGCGCGGGCACGCCATGAAAGGCGCCCACCCTGCGTGGCCGAGCCTATGGTCCCCGAATCGTCATGGCCGCCGGAAACGGCCGATCCCGCTCCGTGCGGGTTTTGCCCCGGCATGTCTTGGTCCTCTCCGCCGCCTGAATGCAAGACCGCCCTGAAACGCGCCTCTCTGATCCCCTCTCGGGCCGGAAGCGTCGCGAATCACCTGACAATAAACCCTCGCCGAATCGCCGTGAAGGCCGATCGCGCGCAAAAATAAAGCCGGGCGAAAAGTCAATCGCCCGGCGTCAATATCTGGTAGTAAATTTAGCTTTGGTTAATAGCGGTAGTGTTCCGGCTTGAACGGACCCTGCGGCGTGACGCCGATATAGGCGGCCTGTTCACCCGACAGTTCGGTCAGGCGGGCACCGAGCTTGTCGAGGTGAAGGCGTGCGACCTTCTCGTCGAGGTGCTTGGGCAGGACATAGACCTGGTTCTGGTACTGCTCACCCTTGCTGAACAGCTCGATCTGGGCCAGCACCTGGTTGGTGAAGGACGCCGACATGACGAAGCTCGGATGGCCGGTGGCGTTGCCGAGATTGAGCAGGCGGCCTTCCGACAACAGGATCATCCGCTTGCCGTCCGGGAAGGTGATCATGTCGACCTGCGGCTTGACGTTGGTCCACTTCAGATTGCGCAGCGACGCCACCTGGATCTCATTGTCGAAGTGGCCGATATTGCCGACGATCACCATGTCCTTCATCGACCGCATATGGTCGAGGGTGACGACGTCCTTGTTGCCGGTGGTGGTGATGACGATGTCGGCGGTCGGAGCCGCGTCTTCCAGCGTTACGACCTCAAAGCCATCCATCGCCGCCTGCAGCGCGCAGATCGGATCGACTTCGGTGACCTTGACGCGGGCGCCGGCACCCTTGAGCGAGGCCGACGAGCCCTTGCCGACGTCGCCATAGCCGCAGACGACCGCGACCTTGCCGGCCATCATCGTGTCGGTGCCGCGACGGATGCCGTCGACCAGCGATTCCTTGCAGCCATACTTGTTGTCGAACTTCGACTTGGTGACGGAATCGTTGACGTTGATGGCCGGGAAGGGCAGCAGGCCCTTCTTCTGCAGCTGGTAAAGCCGGTTGACGCCGGTGGTCGTCTCTTCGGTGACGCCGCGGATCGCCGCCTTCTGCTTGGTGAAGAAGCCGGGCGAAGCCTTCAGGCGCTTCTTGACCTGTGCGTAGAAATATTCCTCTTCCTCGCTCTGCGGGTTGGACAGCACATCCTCGCCGGCCTCGGCGCGGGCGCCGATCAGGATGTACATGGTGGCGTCGCCGCCATCATCGAGGATCATGTTGGAGAGGCCGCCATCGGTCCACTGGAAGATACGGTCGGTATAGTCCCAATACTGTTCGAGGCTCTCACCCTTGACAGCGAAGACCGGAATGCCGGCCTCGGCAATGGCGGCTGCCGCGTGGTCCTGGGTCGAGAAGATGTTGCAGGAAGCCCAGCGGATATCGGCGCCGAGCGCCTTCAGCGTCTCGATCAGCACCGCGGTCTGGATGGTCATGTGGAGCGAGCCGGTGATGCGTGCGCCTTTCAGCGGCTTCTTGGCGCCGAATTCCTCGCGGCAGGCCATCAGGCCCGGCATTTCGGTTTCGGCGATATCCAGTTCCTTGCGGCCCCAGCCGGCAAGCGAGATGTCGGCGACCACATAATCCTTGCTACCCGTCATGGCAGTGCTCCGTGCAATTTGATGTGCTTGCGAATTGGTTGCGGATGCGCCCGCGCCGGTCGTCGCGTCGAAGGGCGCGAATTGCCGGCCTGACTAGCAGATCGGTATCGAGACGACAATGGGATATAAAGAAATCTTTATCCCTGCATGTCTCCCGGGCATGCCCGGGCGGAGTGCGGGATCAGCATTCCTCGCCGAAACGGGAGGCGACAAGCTGCTCCAGCGCGTCCATGACCTCGAGCGCCTCCGGCCCGCTGGCGGTGACGCGGATCGAGTAGCCCGGGCTGGCGGCAAGCATCATCAGGCCCATGATCGACGTGCCGCCGACCTTGAGGCCGTCCTTCTCGACATGCACCGAGGCGTCGAAGCCGCTGGCGAGCTGGACGAATTTCGCCGAGGCACGGGCGTGCAGGCCGCGCTGGTTGACGATCGGAAACTCCCGGACAATCTGGTCTTTTTCCGGGGATAGCGCGTTCATTTGCTGCTCAGAAGCTGGCTGGCGACGTTGATGTATTTGCGGCCGGCTGCCTGCGCCTCGTCGAGCGCGGCCGCCATGTTGTCGCCCTTGCGGATCGAGGACAGCTTGATCAGCATCGGCAGGTTCATGCCGGCGATCACCTCTGTGCGGCCGGACTCCATCACCGAAATGGCGAGGTTCGACGGTGTGCCGCCGAACATGTCGGTCAGCACGATGACGCCTGTTCCGGTGTCGACGCGGGCGACGGCGTCGACGATGTCGCGACGACGCTGTTCCATATCGTCGTCGGCACCGATCGCCACGGTTTCGAAATTGTCTTGTGGCCCGACGACATGTTCGACGGCATGTCGGAACTCGGTGGCCAGTTGACCGTGCGTTACAAGCACGAGTCCGATCATTCTTTGGTGGCTCCCGTCATCGCCGCTTCACAGGCGCATTTTATGCTCGCCAGCCATTCCAGGCGGCGGGAGCGCTATCTTGTCGACGCGCGGCCCGTTGACAAGCCCAAAATTGCGCCGGCCCATGCCATTTTGACGCATTGCAGCAAAAAATCGGGAGCGGATCATAGAAAAGGCGCGATCGACAGCCGCGCCATCACGGCGGGCAGGGCCGTGGCGGCGTTACGCTCGGCAAGGTCGATACGCGGCACCGGGCAGCCTGCGACCGGCTCGCTGATTTCCTCCTGGAAACGGGCCATCTCTGGCTTTGGCACCAGCCTCACATGCAGGTCGATCACCCCGCCCGGCTCGAACGGCAGCGGACGCGGCATGAACCCAGGCACTTCGGCGAGACCGGCGATGGTCGCCGGCACGCGACAGACCAGCCGCCCGGCGTGGGCCGTGGCAAGCAGCCTATCGTCGCCGATCAGCCGCGAGAACAACCCACGCGCGCGACAATGGTCCAGGAGTGTCAGCGCCAGCGTCGTCTTGCCGGCACCGGACGGCCCAGTGATAAGGACGCCGCGCTCGCCGATCAGGATCGCGGTTCCATGGATGTTTTCAGGCGGAGCGACAGGATCAGGCACGATCATGCCCGATCACGTCTTTGGATGAGGCATGATCTCTGGACGAACGGAACCGTTCGTCCGAGAAAACCGGTGTCCACTTCGGGATCATGTCTTTTGGATGAAGCATGATCTTATCCGCAAACCGGTTTCCACTTTGCGGGATCATGCTTCTGCCGGCAGCGTCACGACGAAGCGCGCGCCCTTGATCTCGCCGGGCTTGGTGCCGGGGATGTTCTCGGCGGTCAGCGTGCCGCCATGGGCCTCGACGATCTGCCTGGAGATCGACAGGCCAAGGCCCGAATTCTGACCGAACGCCTCGCCGGCCGGCCGGTCGGTGTAGAAGCGTTCGAAGATGCGGTCGATGTTGTCGGCACGAATGCCGGGACCATTGTCGTCGACGGTCAGGATGTTGAACTTGCCGGCGCGCGCCAGCGACAGGCTGATATGGCCATGGTCTTCGGGAACGAAGGAGCGCGCATTCTCGATCAGATTGGTGACGACCTGGCCGATGCGCAGATCGTGGCCGGCGACGAAATAGCCTTTGACGCCCTGTGGCAGCTTGGCGACCTTGAGTTCGATCTCGACCGCCTTCTTGTTGCGGGTGGTTTCGCGCGACACGGCGACGAGGTCGGTGATGAATTTCTTCAGGTCCACCGTCCCGGCATCTTCGCGCGCCAGCTCGGCATCGAGACGGGAGGCGTCGGAAATATCGGTGATCAGCCGGTCCAGCCGCCGGACATCATGCTGGATGATGTCCATCAGCCGGTTGCGCGAATTGTCGTTCTTGGCCAGCGGCAGGGTTTCCACCGCGCTGCGCAGCGAGGTCAGCGGGTTCTTCAATTCATGCGACACGTCGGCGGCGAAGCTTTCGATCGCCTCGATGCGGGCATAGAGCGCGTTGGTCATGTCGCGCACGGCGACCGACAAATTGCCGATCTCGTCCTGCCGGTCGGAAAAGTCAGGAATTTCCTCGCGGCTCTTGACGCCGCGCCGGACCCGGACCGCCGCGGC
The DNA here is from genome assembly GCA_002356515.1 of Mesorhizobium loti. NCBI lineage: Bacteria > Pseudomonadati > Pseudomonadota > Alphaproteobacteria > Hyphomicrobiales > Phyllobacteriaceae > Mesorhizobium > Mesorhizobium loti. The sequence continues at coordinate 4,680,153 of AP017605.1, forward strand.
GGAGAGCCGGCGCAGCGGGTTGGCGATGGTCGAGGCCAGAAGCATCGACAGGATAGCGGTGACCAGCGCCGCGATGCCGAAGACGCGCAGGATCGCCTTGCGCTCGGCAGCGACGATCTTGTCGATGTCGCCGCCTTCGGTCGATAGCATCAAGACGCCGAGAACGGCGCGGAAGCGCTGGATCGGCACCGCCACCGAGACGATCTGCTCGCCCTGTTCGGAGACGCGCACAATGGTCGACGGGCTGCCGGTCAGCGCCTTGACAACTTCCGGGAAGGCAGCGCCATTGCCGCCAGGCTGTTCATGATAGACAGGCAGGTCGGTGTTGCGGAAGAAATCGAAGATGAATTTCTGGACGCGCTCGACAAGGTCGGGCTCTTCCTCCTCGACCGGCGGCAGGTCGTAGCGCAGGATCTGGCCGCGCGAATAGAGGTGGCGCGAATCGAGCAACAGATTGGCGTCGCGGTCATAGATGCGGGCCCGCGTCCGGGTCGGCGAGATCAGCCGCCGCAGCACCGGCGCGACACGTTCGGGATTGATCGGGAAATCCAGATTGTCGAGCTGGTCCGAGCCCGGCCCCAGGCTTTCGCCGGCCTGCAGCTCGAGCAGCTTTTCCGGGTCGATGCTGATCGAATCGGTCTCGACCGTCGCCGACGCCGCGATTGCCCCGGCGATGATCTCGCCCTGGGTCATCAGGCTTTCGACGCGGGCATCGATCAGCCCGTCGCGGAAGGTGTTGAGATAGAGGATACCGGTGACCAGGACGGCGAGGCCGGCAAGGTTGAGGAACAGGATGCGCCGCGTCAGGCTGGAAAAGATGTGGTGACCGAGGAAGCGGCGCATCGGCACCGTGATTTTCGATACGAAGGACGGCATGATGCGCGACGGCCGCCTGGCGCCCGTCGGCCTGCTTCGCTGTGCTTCCACTGCCATCGAATAGCAGTCCCTGCTTAGTCTTCGGTTCGATGCATGCCGCAGCCCCTGGGCCGGGGCCGCGTTTGCTCGACATACATCAAATTACGCTTCGCGGAACCGGTATCCGACTCCGTAAAGGGTTTCGATCATTTCGAAGTCGTCGTCGACGGCCTTGAACTTCTTGCGCAGCCGCTTGATGTGGCTGTCGATCGTGCGGTCGTCGACATAGACCTGCTCATCATAGGCTGAATCCATCAGCGCATCACGGCTTTTTACGACGCCGGGACGCTGCGCCAGCGAATGCAGGATCAGGAATTCGGTGACGGTGAGCGTCACCGGTTCGCCCTTCCAGGTGCAGGTGTGGCGTTCCTGGTCCATAACGAGCTGGCCGCGCTCGAGCGAACGGGCCTGCTGACTGGGCGCCTTTGCCGCAGCCTCGCGGGCGCTGGCACGGCGCAGCACGGCGCGCACCCGCTCGACCAAAAGGCGCTGCGAGAACGGTTTGCGGATAAAATCGTCGGCGCCCATCTTGAGGCCGAACAATTCATCGATCTCGTCGTCCTTGGAGGTCAGGAAGATCACCGGCAGGTCGGACTTCTGGCGCATCCGGCGCAAGAGCTCCATGCCGTCCATGCGCGGCATCTTGATGTCGAGGATGGCAAGGTTCGGCGGACGTGCCGCCAGGCCTTCCAGCGCGGACGCACCATCCGTATAGGTCTCGACGCGATATCCCTCGGATTCGAGGGCGATCGACACCGACGTCAGAATGTTGCGGTCGTCATCGACAAGCGCGATTGTTGCCATTTCAAGCGGCTCCCTCATGAGCTGTCCCTTCTTTCGTAGAGAAGGGGCTTTTGCAGGACAAATTAGGTACAAAATGTGGCATAGGGCTTGTCCGCTGTCACGCGCGGGGTGCCGCAGGCCACAATCCTACCTCGACATGGATTGGACGAACGAACAGCGCCAATCCTTTGGGCAACCGTGAAACTTTTCGCATATATAAACGATTTAAACAACTTTCAAAATATTTAAATCGATTAATGATTTGATATCATTTGGCTTTTCTGGTTTTGACCATCTCAGCCCGCACAGCGGGTGTGCCGGAAATACGCCGGCAAAGATGCGGCAAATCCAAGAAGGGACACCAATGTCGGAAGTCGGCAAACGCAATCCTGCTTGCCCGATCGATCGTATCGGCCTGAAAACCACCGGTGTGGTGCGCTACAATTTCGGCGCGGCCGCCCTTTACGAGGACTCGATCCGGCGCGGCGAGGCCCGGTTGACCGCGCATGGTGCGCTGGTCGCCGAGACAGGCCAGCACACAGGCCGCTCGCCCAAGGACAAGTTCGTCGTCCGCGACGGCGCCACAGAGGCGCATGTCTGGTGGGACAACAACAAGGCGATCTCGCCGGCCCAGTTCGAAACGCTGTTCGCCGATTTCCTGGCCCACGCCGCGGACAAGGATCTCTACGTGCAGGACTTGGTCGGCGGCGCTGATGCCGAGCTGAATCTGCCGACGCGCGTCATCACCGAATTTGCCTGGCACTCGCTGTTCATCCGCAATCTGCTCATCCGCCCGGACAAAGCCGAACTCGAACAGTTCGTGCCTGAGATGACGATCATCGACCTGCCGTCCTTCCGCGCCGACCCCGCCCGCCATGGCAGCCGCACCGAAACGGTGATCGCCGTCGACCTCAGCCGCAAGATCGTGCTGATCGGCGGCACCTCCTATGCCGGCGAGATGAAGAAGTCGGTGTTCACCATGCTCAACTATCTCCTGCCGCAGAAGGGCGTAATGCCGATGCACTGCTCGGCCAATGAGGGGCCGGCCGGCGACGCCGCCGTCTTCTTCGGGCTTTCCGGAACCGGCAAGACGACGCTGTCGGCCGATCCGTCGCGCACGCTGATCGGCGACGACGAGCATGGCTGGGGGCCGCACGGCATCTTCAATTTCGAAGGCGGCTGCTACGCCAAGACGATCAAGCTGTCAGCGGAGGCCGAGCCGGAGATTTTCGCCACCACGCAGCGCTTCGGCACGGTGCTGGAAAATGTCGTGCTCGACGCCGATGGCGTACCGGACTTCAACGACGGCCGGCTCACCGAAAACACACGCTGCGCCTACCCGCTCGACTTCATCCCCAATGCCTCGAAGACCGGGCGCGCCAGTCATCCGAAAAACATCATCATGCTGACCGCCGACGCCTTCGGCGTGATGCCGCCGATCGCCCGGCTGACCCCGGCGCAGGCAATGTATCATTTCCTCTCCGGCTACACGGCCAAGGTCGCCGGAACCGAAAAGGGCGTCACCGAACCAGAAGCGACGTTCTCGACCTGTTTCGGCGCGCCGTTCATGCCGCGCCACCCCTCGGAATACGGCAATCTGCTGCGCGAACTCATCGCCAGCCACGACGCCGATTGCTGGCTGGTCAACACCGGCTGGACCGGTGGCGCCTACGGCACGGGCAAGCGCATGCCGATCAAGGCGACGCGCGCTCTGCTCGCCGCCGCGCTCGACGGCTCGCTGAAGACAGCCGAATTCCGCACTGATGCCAATTTCGGCTTCAAGGTACCCGTGGCCGTGCCTGGCGTCGACAGCGCCATTCTCGATCCGCGCTCGACCTGGGCCGACAAGCCTGCCTATGACCGCCAGGCCGCAAGACTGGTCGGCATGTTCGCCGTCAATTTCGAGAAGTTCGAGCCGCATGTCGACGCAACCGTCATGGGTGCGGCGCCCCGGATGCAGGAAGCGGCGGAGTAATAGCCACGTCGCTCAGCACCATTGAAGGCCCGGTTTCGATCGGGCCTTTTCTTTTGTCCGCCGCCGCGCCATGACTGCGGCATGCCGATCGACGACAACATCATCATATCGGACGAAGCCGTGATCCATCCGGGCGATCTGCACGAGGATTTCATCCGCTCGTCCGGCCCCGGCGGCCAGAACGTCAACAAGGTGGCGACCGCGGTGCAACTGCGCTTCGACGCGGCCAACGCGGCCGGCCTGTCGGAACGCGTGCGGGCGCGCACCATCAAGCTCGCCGGCCAACGCGCAACCAAGGACGGCGTCATCGTCATCGAGGCTGGGCGCTTCCGCACCCAGGAACAGAACCGGGCGGATGCCCGGGCAAGGCTGACGGCACTGGTCGCCAAGGCCGCCGAACCGTCGCCGCCGCCACGCAAGAAGACGCGGCCTTCGAAAGGCGCTGTCGAGCGGCGGCTGAAGAGCAAGGCAGGGCGCGGCACCATCAAGAAGCTGCGCGGCCGGGTGGAAAACGATTAGGCACCAGACCAAGCGCGTGCTCGACCATGTCTGACAAGGGCATTTGCGCGTCCAGAAGACGCGCAAACACATCAGACCCTACCAGCTGCGCTTCAGCGAAGCCGTGATGTTGCGGCCCTGGCCCAAATAGCAATAGCCGCTGTTGCACACGACAGGACGTTCATCGGCGATGTTGCGGACGGCGAAGGCGGCGGAAACACCTTCATACTTCCTGTCGATGGCGCCGAAATCATAGGACGCAGAGGCGTCGAGATAAACCGCCGCATCGTTCTTGGCGGTGTTGGTGGTGTCAGTGTAGGTCGCGCTCTGCAGCCTTGCACCCGCACCGACCGAAAGGCCAGGCGCGGCACTGCCCTCGTCGAACTTGTAGTTGGCCCACAGGCTCGCGACATGCGCGGGCGTGACCGCTGGAACCTTGCCGATCTCCGCAGCCACGTCGTCAGTGATCTCGGCGTGGTTGTAGTTGTAGGCAGCAATCACATCGAGCCCGTCGGTGATGGCCGCGCGGGCCTCCAGCTCAAGGCCATTGCTGGTGACTTCGCCCAACGCTCGGTACGTTCCCGCATTGGGATCGACCACGACCGGCTTGTTCTTCTCGATGAGATGATAGGCAACCGCCGACAGCAGGATGTCGGTTCCCGGCAGTTGATATTTGACGCCCAGCTCGAACTGCTCCCCCTCCGTCGGCTTAAGGATTTCGTGTGACGCAGTTTGGTTAGTGACCGGCTCGAACGAGGTCGCATAGCTGGCGAAAGGCGCGACGCCATTGTCGAACAGATAGAGGGCGCCGGCCTGGACGCTGAAAGCGTTCTTGTTCAAGCCCTCGGAACTGCCGCTACCGTATTCGCGCGTCTGCTCGACCCAGGTCTGCCGGCCACCGAGCGTAAAACGCCATTTATCCAGTTCAACCTGATCCAGTGCGTAGATGCCGGTCTGGCGCAGATCCGCATCGGAAGTCGTGACATTGTAATCCGGCGTCGGGCCGGAAACACCGTATGTCGGATTGGCGATGTCGAAATCATAGGCAGGATTGACGGGACCCGCGCCATAGCCGAAGGACGAGGTCAGGTTGGTGTAGTCAAGGCCGAGAAGCACAGTGTGGGCCAGCGCCCCAGTGTCGAATTTGGCCTCGATCTGGTTGTCGGCCTGGAAGACGTTCATTTCGTCGCGGATCGAATTCGCATACCGATGTGCGACGGTGCCCGTCCAACTCGCGACCGCAAGGTAGCGCGACCTCAGGTCGAGATGGGAATACCGAACGTTCTGGCGGAACGTGATGCCGTCGCCGAAATCGTGCTCGAATTTGTAGCCGATCTGCTGCTGCCGGATCTTCTGATAGTCGTAGTCCGGATCGCTTGAGCGCAAAGCATGGACCTTGCCCGACGGATCGGTGATCGCGGCGACACTGGTATCCGTCTCGTCGGCCTGCACCAGGCTGTAGATGGTGAAGGAGGTCGCGGCATCGGGGTTCCAGGTCAGCGACGGCTGCAGGAAATAGCGGTCGTCGGCGATGTCGAAATTGGTGTCGCCGTTTCGCGCCAGGCCGACGATGCGGTAGAGGAACTCGTCGCTGCCTTCGGTGACGGGCCCGCCGAAATCGAAGGCCGCCTGCGCCCTGTCCTTGGTGCCATAGAGCAACTGGACTTCGCGGATCCTGTCCTCGGTCGGCAGCTTGGGCACCTTGTTGACGATGCCGGCCGGCGTTCCCGCGCCGTAAAGCACCGAGACCGGTCCCTTGATCACCTCGACGCGTTCGAGCGAATAGGGGTCGGTGCGGAACGTGCCGTAATTGATGTAGGGCTGGCGCAGGCCGTCCTTGTAATCGCCGAGCGTGGTGGCGTCGTAGCCTCTGATATAGATCTGGTCGAAGCGCGGATCGAAGCCATAGGCGCCGGTGCTGACGCCCGCCGAATAGCGCACCGCCTCGATGATGTCCTGCGCGCCGCGCTCCTCGATCTCCTTGCGCGTCACCACCGAGACGGAGCGGGGCGTTTCGATGAGCGGCGTATCCGTCTTGGTCGCGCCGGAGCTGCGCTTGGCGGCCACCGTCTTGTCGCCATCCCGGGAAGTGACACGGCCGCCCTTGCCGCTGACCGTGATCGGCTCGAGCGTGCCATCTTGCGCCTGGGTGGTGGCTTGCTGCGCAAGCGCCTGATGAACACAAAGCAGCGCCGCCAGGCACGTCGTGGCGAGCAATCCCCGGCACCAAACCCTGCCACCTCTGACCACGTTAGACCCCTCATGAAACGTCACGTCGACATGCCTCGCTCTTTGCCATTCGCCGCCGGCGACCTCTCCCTCTCGCTGGCATCAAAATTGTTGCGTCAAACACTCAAGTTAAAAACTTGACTATGGAATTCATATTTGTCCGTCAACCGCCTTTCGCGATGCCAGGCGTGAATTCACCGCTCATGCCGCGTCGACAACCGCTATGAGGTCGGCGGCGGCTTTCGGGTCGCCGTTTTCCTTCGATGGTGGCATCCTTGCGGGCCGAACCATCTCAAGGTGCGCTATTCCATGCTTGTTCTGCCCAAGGGCGTCCGCCACATGCCGGCCTATCTCTCCCGCACCGTGCAGGAGGCTCTGGTCGAGGCGGTGAGGGGTATCGTCCAGCAGGCTCCGCTGTTCGTCCCGGCCATGCCGCGCACCGGCAAGGAGATGAGCGTGCGCATGACCAATTGCGGCCCGCTCGGCTGGGTCACCGACAAAGAGCGGGGCTATCGCTACCAGCCGACCCATCCGCTGACCGGAGAGCCCTGGCCGCCGATCCCGGAGAGCCTGCTCGATCTCTGGCGGCAGGTCTCGGGCTATGCGAATCCGCCGGAGGCCTGCCTGATCAATTTCTACACGGCCGACGCCAAGATGGGCCTGCACCAGGATCGCGACGAGGCCGATTTCTCGGCACCCGTCGTCTCCGTCTCACTGGGCGACGATTGCCTGTTCAGGGTCGGCCAGACGACGCGCGAGGGAGCCACCAAGTCGTTCAGGCTGAAGAGCGGCGACGTCGTCGTGCTCGGCGGCGAGGGTCGGCTCGCCTTTCACGGCGTCGACCGCATTTACCCGTCGACCTCGGCACTGCTCAAGAACGGCGGCAGGATCAATCTGACACTGCGGCGGGTGACGAAAGCCGAGTGAGCGAGCTAATGCATGTCGCCCAAAAGTGACCTCGGTTTTGGGAGAACGACATGCATAAAAACAAAGATCTAAGGCGCGTCGCATGGATCCGGTTCAACGCGACGTGCTTTAGAGCAATTCCAGGAAAAGTGTGAAACGGTTTTCCCGGGAAAAGCGCAGAGCGCTTTCCCTTGGGAGTTGCGTCAAAACAAAGAGTTAGAGCAGATCGCCGTTTCCGTAAAACGGCGAACTGCTCTAATGGGCGTCCGAGCGCCGTGCATAGACTTCAATGTAGTCCCCGCTGGCGATTTCCTCATAGCCTTCCATCAGGGTTTGGAAATCCGCGTTCTGACGCATCCACACGATCCAGATTGGCGGAAAGTCCGCCGTGAGCGACCACGCTGACTTTTTCTTGTTCATCCGATCCATCAGGATGATATCGGGCTTGTTGTCGCGGATCAGCGAATTGACGTAGCGCGTATAATCATCAAGGTCCTGCCGTGCGATGCGCTCGTCTTCACCTTGGTACGTACCCCGCATCAGCCCCCAAAGTGCATAGGTGCCGACCCAATCATGGGCATAGGCCGACAGCCAGCGACCATTGCTCATCCTTGTCAGTGGGTTGCCGACGGAAAGATCGGAACTGACCTGAACGATCGATGGCGAGGCGTAACGGCTCTTGATGGCATCGACCAGGCTTTTCTCGGGCAGTTGGTAGAACTGGTGGTGCGTTACCGAAAGCGCGGCGACCACGGCCAGCCAGGCTGCGGCATGGAGCTTGACGCTGGTGATCTCAGGGGCGGCTTCGGCGTTTGCCAGGCCAAGCGCCATTCGCCATCGTGATGCCACAGCCAGCAGCATCGCGAACACCAGCGTGGTCTGGAAGGGATATTGGTGATTGGGCCAGTATTTTCCAAGATACACCATGGAAACAAAGAGGCCGCCGGCACTCGCCATCGCCAGCGCGACGTCGTCTCGCCAGACAGATTTACGCATCTGGAAAACCGCGAAGACGACAAAGATCGCAAAAGTCGGCAATGCGGCGACGATATTTATGTTGGCTCGCAGGCTGACATAGTAGCGCATCAGCACTTGCAGGAAGGTGCCGAGAAACTCGGGAAACCATATGTACACGCTGGCGAGATAGGCAGCGCAAACCGTGAAGATGACGACGTTTTCAGCCGTCAGGCACGCCATCAGCGAGCGTCTGCGCCAAGCGATGAAGAGGTACGGGACTACAATGCCGGTTGCCCAGTGCGGCTTGACCAAAAGCAGCACGCTTCCAGCCAGGCCACCCGCTACGGCAAGGCCGAGAGGAACCGGCCCATCGGCACGGTTTTCAATCCGCCACATCATCAGGAACAGCATCGGCATGAACAACATCGTGCCGATATGTTCGCGCTGGCCGAAAACATTCCCAGGCATGATGAGGAGCAAGACAGCCAGCGCGGGATAGATCCATGGCGTCTTCAGATCGGCAAAGATCCGGCCTCGTTCGATGACCACGGCCGACAGCGCAATCGAAACGAAAAAGACCAGATAGATGAAGCACTCGATAGCCGCTTCCGGTGAGATGCCGAGCCTGTGGGACAGCCACACCGGCCCAATATAGAGGGCAACGGAGAAGGGCGGATTGGTTTCCAGAATGTCGACATAGAGCTTCTGGCCATCAAGGACTTTTTCGCAGATGACGATGAGCCAGCTGACGTCGGTATTGTCGCCTGCCGTCCACGGCATGAAAAAAGAGAACACCACCACGGCCGCAACGAGCCAGACCGGCGACAAGCTTCCAATCGAAGACGCAAAGCCGGTCGCCGTACTGATGTTTCGGACACTTCCCATGCTCATCGGACCGCCCCAGCAAAGATCAATTTTACGCAGTACGACGAAATCATGGGCGGGTGCACAGCCGCGCCTGCCTGACGTCGCAAGCTAGCCGGGATTGCCTAAAGTGCAGTTAATCGTGCCGTTACAGTCTGCGATGTTCGTCAGCATCGCGTCGAGAACTTGGTTGTCCGTGCAAGACTGTTGCAACAGGCCGGGCGATGCTTGGTGGGTGCTTCCGTCTCAGCGCAGCGGCGAAAAAATCGCCGAGATCAGATGGAAGGGCAGTGCGCCATAGGCAGCCACTGTCGCCTCATCGTCCCATTGACGAAATTGCCTGGAAGGTCGCGCCTCCAGCGTCAAGGCATGCTTTTGCCCGTCAAGCGTCACCTTGCCGCGAAAACGCAGCACCCGTTCCCCGCCGGATCGGCTGATGGCCATGGCGCGCAGGCGCGCAATATGGTCGTCATCGGCGTTGATCTCCATCTCGATGCGGCGGCGGACCGGTGGAACATGGATCCTGACCGTGATGTCCAGCATCATCTCGCCTGCCGTTGGCGGGCACGGTATGGCCTGGGAGAACACCGATGGCAGCGTTTGCGACGGCTCGTTGCGGGCTGGCCTGCCGCGCCAGGCCTTGGCTGGCGGCTCCTGCCGCAGCCGGCCGCTCTTACGCCGCAGCCGCAACTGCTTGGCAAGGCCGCGCGACAGCCAGACCAGCCTGCCGAAATCGGTCCGTGGCTTGGCCTGCAGCACCGCCGACCAGCGCGAAAGGCCGCTGCGGTCGGCCATGTCAAGCACGCGCGCCAGCACCCTGTCCGGCACCGCCACACCTGTTTCGAGCGCCAGATAGGAGAGCGCCACCGCCGAGGCCACGGCAAGGCCGCGCCTGGCGACAACATCGAGGAACACATCCCAGTCGACATCGCTGCCGCGAATGGCCACCGCGCAATCGACCAGCCAGTCGCTGTGTGTGTGGGCATCGAGCCCGCCATGCGCGATGGCAAGCGCGATGCGGTCGGCCGGTGACGGCACCAGCACGCCGACGCCGCTGAATTCGGCGCCATCGGCCCGTTGCCAGATGGCCAGGTCGTCTTGCTCGCTGCGCTGCGAACCGTCATAGGCGAGCTGGTGCAGGTCGATGTCGCCAAGATTACCCTTGAAGAAGTTCATCGAGCGCAGCGACGCCAGCCTTGTCCTCAGATATTGCGGGCTGACGCCCGTGGCGATCTGCCAGTCGCCGTCGCGCAGCACGTCGAAGGCCGTCTGCATGTCCTGCGGCCGCACCAATATGTCGATGTCGTGCGCCACCCGGCCGCGCTGTGCCGAGGCGTTCAAGGCAATGCGGCTGGCGCCCTTGATCAGCATTACCTTGCATCCCGCATCCGTCATCGCCTTCAGCGCCGGTTCTGCTTCCCGCATCGCCATGCGCGATTTGGTCCACAGCATCTTCTGCAGGCCGACAAGGCGCGGATAAGCGGAATGGCCGGCGAGCTTCCTGCCGAACCTGTCGGAGATCGCGGCCAGCAGCCGGTGCTCGCGAAACGAGACATGATCGATATCGTTCTCGTCCAGCCAGCGGCCGGCGCAAGCGGCGGCGGCATCCTCGTCCGGAAGAAGTGCGGCCTTGAGCAACTGGTCGAGCCCGCCCGTCGGCCAGGACCAGCCATAGTCCGGGAAGCGACGCTCGATACGGCGAATATCAGCCATCAGCCGGGCCGGCCTTGTTGCGAGCCCGCAGCATGGCGAGCCGTGCCACTTCGAGATAGCCGCGGTCGCGGGCCGCATCGCGTCCATAGGACAGGCTGCCCGGCCGGATGCGGCGCAACGCCAGCGCCTCGTCCAGCATGTCGAGGGCAAGACCCGCCTCGCGCGCCCGGGCGATCCAGTCGATCATTTCGCCACGCCCGCCCGGCGGGTCGACGATCGGTCCAACCGTCTCGGCGACCTCACGGCGGATCATCATGGTGGTCCGCGACCAGCCGGGCACGGCCGTGGTCTCGGGCGCGTCGGAATGGTCGTTGCGGAAATTCCGCCAGTGACAGAAAACGCCCGATGTTGCGGGACTTCTCTCGAGATGCGCGAGCTGTCTTTCAATCTTGTCCGGCAGCCACAGATCGTCCGCGTCGAGCGTCGCTATGAGCGGCGTCGACAGCGCCGCGATACCCCTGGTCGTGGCGCTGCCAGGTCCGGCATTTGCCTGGCGCATCAGCTGCACCGGCAGGTCCGTTCCGCCAATCGCCGAAGCGAGATCGTCGGTCGAGCCGTCATCGACGATCACCACCAGGTCCGGGCGAACCGTCTGGGTGGCGACCGATCGCAGCGTCTCGGCGATGGTACCGCTTGCGTTGAATGCTGGAATGACGACGCTGTAGCCACTCATCACATGAACCGCCAGTCAGCGAGCTTCTTGAGTTCGAAGATGCCCTCGATCCGCCGCAAGGTCGGATCTGCCTTGCGGCGGGTCATCGACTTGTAGATGGCACGCATGAATTCACGCGACTGGACCTCGGTCTGTCTGGTCATGTTGCCGGGGTGGCGTCTGTAGTAGAGGGCCACGGTCTCCGGCATGACATATCTTGGTCCGCTTTCGAAGGTGCGCAGCAGGTAGTCGGTGTCCTCCGCCTGGTTGAAGGCTTCGTCGAAGACGCCGATGCGTGCGATAAGCCGGCGCGTGAAGATCGCCGCCGACAAATGGATGCCGCGAACCGTGATGCTACGGCTGTCGGCGGTGGGTTCCAGGTGCTCGTCGTCGATCTTGTCGACCAGCATCATCCTTGAATAGGTGAGATCCAGACCCGGATCGTTGCGGAAGAGTTCGATATCGGCCGCAAAGCGTCCGACCGGCGAAATGTCGTCCGAATCGAGAAAGGAGACAAGGTCGGTCTCCGGTTCAAGCAGTCCCAGCCCGGTGTTGCGCGTCCGGGTCACGCCCATGTTGGGTTGTTGAAACAGGCGGATGCAGGGGTTCTCCACCATCAGCGACCGCACCGCTTCGGCCGATCCATCGGTCGAGCCGTCATCGATGACGATGATGTCGAGATCGGCGGCGCCACGCTGCCTGAGCAGCGAGCGCAGTGCCGGGCCCACAAGGGTCTCGCGGTTATGGACCGGCATGATCACGCTCAGCCTCGGCATCACATCATCCGCCAATCAGCAGATGGGTTCTTCAGCTCGAAAATACCCTGAACCTCGCGCAGCGACGGATCGGCCTTGCGCCGTCGCATCGACTTGTGGATTGCACGCAAATGGTTGCGGACCCGGCTGTCATGTTCCTTGGTGATATTCCCGGCGTGGCGCCGGTAGTAGACCGCGACGTTGTCCAGCAATTCGTAGTTCGGACCCGTTTCGAAAACCCGCAGCAGATAGTCGGTGTCCTCGGCCTGTTCGAACTCCTCGTCGAATTGGCCCGTTCGCTCGACAAGGCACCGGCGGAACAGAGCAGTGCTCAGCGAAATGCCCCGCATCGTCATGGTGCGGCTGTCGACCGCAGGCTCCAGCCTCTCGTCGTCAATCCGCTCGACCAGCGTCATCAGCGAATAGGTTAACTCCAAGCCGGGGCTCGCGCCGAAACGCACAAGATCGGTCTTGAAGCGCCCGGCCAGCGAGATGTCGTCGGAATCCAGGAACGAAACGAACTCGGCGTCCGCAGGCAATTGCCTCAGCCCGGCATTGCGTGTCCTCGCGACACCCATATTCTCTTGCCGGAACAGCCGGATGCAAGGGTGCTCGACCATCATCGAACGCACGGCCTCGGCCGAGCCGTCGGTCGAGCCGTCGTCGATGACGATGATGTCGAGATCGGCGGCATCGCGCTGGCGCACCAACGAGCGCAAGGCCGGAACGACATACCGCTCGCGGTTGTAGACAGGCATGATCACGCTCAACTTCACGAAACAACTCGCGTCAGAAAATCCGCAAGCGTGCCGGCGATCTCCTCGGGATGCGTTCCCAGGGACAGACGGTAGCTTGGCAACTGGCGGGTAAGATCACCGAAGAATCGGAAGCCGCTTTCGCGTTCCCCCGGCATCTGCATGATGCCCGACGGTGCCAGTGCGATCATGGCGTCTCGACGCGACACTGGCACAATCGAACTCATCTCGCCACCGCCGATATGTGGCACCACCAACGCAACGATGTCCAGCGCTGCTGGCACCGGCCGGGGCGCGATGTCGGCAATGTGAAACGTGTGCTTGCCCTGCCAGTTCAAGGGGCTCTCGATCCTCAGTCGCTGCTTCAAGCCCAGCCGTGCGAAACCTTGCGGGTCCTGCTTCAGTGTTGAAAACAGCGGCCGCGCGGTCACGCCGCCGGCCAGATCGATCAGCACATAGTCATCGCCGACGCTGTCTAGTCCGTTGAGCAGGCCGGCGGCGACGGTGCCGGATTTGCCGGCACCGCCCGCGCCGGCCAGCAGCACGCCTTTGCCATTGGCGCCCAGCGTGCCCGCATGGGTCAGCCGCATGCCGCGCGCCGCATATTCCCAGTGCAGGAAGGCTCGCAGCGGCGCTGTCGGCTCCCAGGGCGGAAAGGCATCGGGCGAGGTCATCAGCTGGACGCCAATGTGGCGCTCCGGATCGTAGACCTGCCAGAAATCCAGATCGTGAAAATAGTGGCCGCGCAGCCCGGCCCCGGCGAGCCGTTCGGCAAAGCCGTATTCGGTGAAATGCGCGTCGCCCCACTGCGCCGGCTCAGGGATGCCGCCGATGCCGGGATGAACGGTGAAGATGCGGCATGTCGATGGCTCCGCCAGGTCATCCTCGGCCTCCACGAAGGCGTCGCCAAGCGCATCCGCAAGCACGCCGGGAGCGACATGCGCGGTCAGTTCCAGCCTGGGCAGGCGGACCGTCCGCGTCGCCGGATAATGTGTGGCAGCTTCTTCAGCGGCGGTGATGAGATACCGGGCGTAATCCGGCAAGGTTTCAAGCGTGACGCGCGGCATCCTGCGCCCCTGTCCCAGACGCGACCGGCTCGTCAGGATGCCTGCTTGACTGCTGGCCAGCCGAGGGGTTCCTCGACCTCGTGAATGGGATCCACGATGATCAAATCGGCGAGGTCGTCGTGAGTGCTCACCGTGAGCGGTTCGCTCGTGGCGGCAAGCTCGGCAGGCAGTTCGCCAGGCAGCGGTCGCGCCGCCGCTTCCGAAGGCACCAGCAACCCCAGTTCGAGCAATTGCGATATGAAGTGTTCCAGTTCAGCTGCGCCGAGTGTCGAACCGCCAGCGTTCAGCCCGATCAGGGTCCGGGCATCGACCCCGGACGAGAGCGCCTGCCAGACCCTGCTGCCGGAATCGGAGAAGCCGAAATACTTGCCGTTGGCAAGGTTGAGCACCACGGCCTCACCATCGAAGGATTCGAAGACGATGTCCCTGCTCGCAACCGAATAGGCGTCGGAATCGCGCATTATTGTTGCCCCGCCTCGCAGTTCCCGCCCTCCGGCAGGAACGCTTCCACTGACAACGCCTGTAAACGCTCGGTTCTTCGTTGGCAAGGCAAGCGGTGCCGGCAACACGTCGGCCATTTCTGGGGAACAACTGGATCGCGAACCGTTCACGCCTCGATTTCGAGAGCCGACAACGGCTTCGAGCAACAGGCGAGGATGAAGCCGTCGTCGATCTCGTGATCGAGGATGCCGCCATTGTGGCTCATCTCGACGGCGCCGGAGACTTTCTTCACCTTGCAGGTTCCGCACAGGCCGAACTCGCAGGCCGCGGGAATCCGCACGCCCGAAGATCGCGCCGTCTGCAGGACGGTCTGGCCGGCGACGCACTCGGCGTCGACGTCCGAAAGCGCGAAGCGGATCGGTGTTTTGGCTTCGACCGGAACGGCAGCATCGTCTTCAGCCGGCAATGCGAACGGTGCCTGGATTTCCTCCACCGCGGGCGCGGCAAAGCTCTCCTGGTGGTATTTCGTCATATCGAAGCCGGCGGCTTCCAGCATGCCGCGCACGGCGCGCATGAAGGGATCCGGACCGCAGCAGAAGATCTCGCGTTCGCGGAAATCGGGCGCCAGCAGCGGCAACCGGATGGCATCGATGCGGCCCATATGGCCGTACCAGCCCTCGCGGCTCGACCGCTCCTCGATCATGAAGCCGAGCGACAGGCCCGGCATATGGCCGCCGAGCAGTTCGAGCTCCTTGCGGAAGATGATCTCTTCGGCGCGCCGCGCGCAGTTGACGAAGCCGACATCGGTCCATGGCGCGCAATCGTTCAGCCAGCGCAGCATCGACATCATCGGCGTCACGCCGGAACCGGCGGAGATGAACAGATATTTGGCCGCCGGGTGGCTGTGCAGCGAAAAATCGCCGGCCGGCCCGTAGGCCTTGACGTGGGAACCTGGCTTCAGATT
Organism: Mesorhizobium loti; assembly: GCA_002356515.1. NCBI lineage: Bacteria > Pseudomonadati > Pseudomonadota > Alphaproteobacteria > Hyphomicrobiales > Phyllobacteriaceae > Mesorhizobium > Mesorhizobium loti. The sequence continues at coordinate 4,695,627 of AP017605.1, forward strand.
ATCGAACATCCAACGCGTACCGATACTGCCGGCCTGCGCCTTCACCGTCACGGCGATCGAGAACGGCCGTGACGGCGAGGACGACAGCGTATAGGTGCGCATCAGCGGCCCATCCGATGTCGGCAGTTCCAACGTCACGAACTGGCCTGGCTTGTAGCGGAACCAGGTCTGGTTATCGGAGCGAAAGGTGAAGGTCTTGACGTCAGGCGCCTCGTCGCTGACGCCGATCACTTCCAGCACCTGCAGCCTGTCGTTCCAGGGCGCCATCTGGTCGAGATGGCGATAGAGCCCAAGATCCGTCATCGCATTCATCCCTCAACCTCTCTCAAGCAACGCTGCGCAGGGCCGGCCGGCCATCGTCGGCAAGGCGCGGGCCGATGAAACGGGCGTACCAGTCGACGAACTGGATCACCCCGCCCTCGTGCAGCTCCGAATAAGGACCGGGTTCATAGGCAGGCGACAGGATACCAAAGGCGTTTTCCTCGACGATGCGGCGGTCCTGGTCGTTGGTCTCGGTCCAGACATGGGTGAGTTCGGCAAGATCGTAATCGATGCCCTCGACCGCATCCTTGTGCACCAGCCATTTGGTCGTCACCGCCGTTTCCGTGGCGCTGATCGGCAGCACGCGGAAGGTGACGGCATGGTCGATGAGGATATGGTTCCAGGTCGTCGGGTAGTGATAGTGCATCAACGTGCCGATACGGTCGGCGGAGACTGTGTCGGAGAGGTTCTTCTTCACCGCCCGCTTGCCGTTCATCGTGTAGCTGACCGCGTCGCGCAGCAGCGGCGCCCTTGTGGCGCGGTATTGCCCGGCCGGGTCGATGCGGAACTTGCTCGGCAGGCCGGCCGCCTCACATTTGGCCCAGTGCGCCAGCATCTCCGGATCGCTGTCGGCGCCTTGCACGCCGGTCACAGTCGGTGCTTCCGGGAAGGTCTTGCACAGTTCCGGGTGATTACCGGCGCAATGGTAGCACTCGCGGTTGTTTTCCCAGACGAGCTTCCAGTTGCCCTTCTCGACGATCGTGCTCTCGAAGGCGATCTTTGCTTCGCCGAGCCGGTGCGGCTTGAGATAGGGTTCGATCATCGCCCGCATCGGCGCGAAGTCAGCGGGTTCCTTGGCCAGGCAGATGAAGATATAGCCGGCCACGCTTTCGCAGGCGACCGGCTTCAGGCTGAACTGGCTCTTGTCGAAACCGTCGGCCATCTGGCGGGCAAACAGCAGCCTTCCATCCAGCTCATAGGTCCACTGGTGATAGGGGCAGACCAGCTTGGCGGCCGTGCCCTTGTCGGTGTTGCAGACACGGCTGCCGCGATGGCGGCAGGAATTGTGGAAGGCGTTGATCTTGCCCTGCTGATCGCGCACCAGCACGACCGGATAGTCGCCGATCTGCACGGTGATGAAACTGCCGGGCTTCGGCAGTTCGCAATCATGGCCGACGAACAGCCATTCGCGATACCAGATCAGCTCCATGTCGAGCTTGAAGAAATCGGGATCCGTGTAGAAGGGCTGCTCCAGCGAGAAGCCCTCTCTGCGGCTGTTCAAGAGCCTCAGCATATCGTTGCGCGCATCCATGTCCTGTCCTCTTCTATTTAAGGACTGACTATAGTGGTGATTGAGGAAGGATAGGACGCAGGCCGGCGAAAGCCGGGCATGCGCCATCCGCCTCTTGACCGCCCACCGCGATCAGTCGAGTCTAGATATCTCGGGCTGGTTTCCGGGCTCTGGAGTGTCCTTGCGGACGGTCGCGACACCTTCCCAGGCTCTCGCCCAGTGGTCTCCCGTTGCGACTTGAACTCCACCACCGTTGCGGGGGCAGCGCCGGACTTTGACCGGCTTCCCAATTCTCCGCCTCGTCGTCACGAAGCGGCACCTGAGATGCCATGATCTAATCACGACAGCGTTTGCGACATCGGCATGAAAGCGACATCGCATCCATGTGGCGCGACACGCATGCGCAATGATCGGGTCAAGCACAGCGGTCACGAAAAATCGTTTTCGTTGACGGCAGTGCCCGCCGTCAGAATCGGTCCGGAATGGGCGCCTAAAAGGTTAAAGGTTTCGAAAAGTGACTATTAGCAGATTCTAAAATCGAACCGAACGGTTCGTTTCTGTTGACGGTGCGTGCAGGACGGTGTGAACGCTGAGGCTTCGATACAGTTGGTGATCGCAGCGCTGGTTTCACCTAACATGCTGATATCAAAGAGAGAAATATCTGACGTAGAAGGCCATGGTACAATTTCAAGTGGTGGATTCTTGGTCCACGGCAAACAACTTCGTGATTGGAAACGGCTAGCTGGCTTTCCCACATCGGGCCTGTCCGAACGACGCGATTTTAATCCCAAGACACGCCGCTAGACGGACAGAAAAATACTGGAGTACCAAAAATGAAAAAGATTGTTCTCACTGCCGTCGCCCTTCTGGCCATTTCCGGCAGCGCCTTCGCTGGTAGCGACCACTATGGTTCGAATGCCGCTGCAGCAACGGCTGTCGACAGCCAGCACACCGCTTCGACCAAGAAGTCGGAGCCGGCTGCTCAGGCGCCGGTCCAGGGTGCTGACCGCAACCTCTTCGGCAACAACTAACAGCCGATCCCGGTCAATGGCGGGTTTTTCGCCTCGCCGCTCTGGCCGACCTCAAGAAATTCAGGAGACTCGAATGAAGAAGATCATCATTGCTGCCGCCGCCGTTCTGGCCATCTCCGGCAGCGCTTTCGCCGGCAGTGACAACTATGGTTCCAACGGTGCCAACCAGCCTGCTGCTGCTTCGAACGACAGCTCGTACACCGCTTCGATCAAGAAGTCGGCTCCGGCCACTCAGGCGCCTGCGCAGCAGGGCGCTGACCGCAACCTTTTCGGCAACAACCAATAGCCGGTTCGCAGCGGGACGGTGAGCGTGCCCACTGTGCCGGCGAAATCCAGAAATTCAGGAGACTTGAAATGAAGAAAATCATCCTTGCCACCGCCGCCGTTCTGGCCATCTCCGGCAGCGCTTTTGCCGGCAGCGACAATTATGGCTCCAATGCCGCCAACCAGCCTGCCGCGACTTCGGTTGACAACTCGCGTACGGCTTCGATCCGCGACAGCGGTTCGCCCGTCTACAAGCTGCTCAATTCATCGGGCGACGCGCAGAAGTCGGCGCCTCAGGGCAGCGACCGGAACCTCTTCGGCAACCACTAAAAGCTGAAGCTAATCTTCCAAAAAAGAGCGGCGGGCTTGGCCCGCCGCTCTTTTTGTGTCGCCTCGACCCAGCAGGACTCTCGACCCAGCAAGACTGGCGGCCTCAGGCCGCTTTTGCTTCCGGCTTCTGCAGCGCGAACGAATGTCCGTCCGCATCGAAGATATGCAGGTCCTCGGCATTGGCACTCAGCCGCAGCGTCGAACCGCGCTTGACCTCGACATTGCCAGGCAGCTTGGTCACCAGCGGCAGGTCGGCGCGGCCGATGTCGACATAGACCAGCTGGACCTCGCCGAGCTGCTCGACATAGTCGACCGTTCCCTCGAACAGATAGTCCACGCCGGTGGCGACCATAAGATCTTCCGGCCGCACGCCGAAGCTGACCACCGCACCCTTCGCCGAGGCAGGCGTCGTGATCGGCACCGTCGCCTTGCGCCCGCCGACATGGCTGACGACGGTCGGGTTGCCGGTCTTGTCGATGGTTGCCGGCAGGATGTTCATGGCCGGCGAGCCGATGAACTGGGCAACGAACAGATTGCCGGGCTTCTTGTAGAGGTCCATCGGCGTGCCGACCTGTTCGATATGGCCGTCCTTAAGCACCACGATGCGGTCGGCCAGCGTCATTGCCTCGACCTGGTCGTGGGTGACGTAGATCATCGTCGTGGCGGGCATCGATTCCTTCAGCTTCGCGATCTCGATGCGGGTGGCGACGCGCAGGGCGGCGTCAAGGTTCGACAGCGGCTCGTCGAACAGGAACACTTTCGGATTGCGCACAATGGCGCGGCCGATGGCGACGCGCTGGCGCTGCCCGCCCGACATCGCCTTGGGCAGCCGGTCGAGATATTTGGTCAGCTGCAGGATTTCCGCCGCCTGGCGCACGCGGCGGTCGATCTCGGCCTTGTTCTCCTTGCCGATCTTCATTGAGAACGCCATGTTGTCGTAGACGGTCATGTGCGGATAGAGCGCATAGGACTGAAACACCATGGCGATGCCGCGCTTGGACGGCGGCACATCGTTTACGACCTCACCAGCGATCTTGAGTTCGCCGGAGGTGATTTCCTCAAGCCCGGCGATCGACCGCAGCAAGGTCGACTTTCCGCAGCCCGACGGGCCGACGAAGACGATGAACTCACCCGATTTGATATCGAGGTCGATGCCGTGGAGAATATGCAGGTTGCCGTAGGATTTCTTCACTTGTCTCAGATTGACATCGGCCATTGGTTTCCTCCCAGTGATGTCTCAAAAATTCAGTCGATCCGTCCGAACCAGGCGCCGTAACCGCCGAGCTCGATCGGACCGGGGCTCGCCTGCCCGGAAAACCCGTGTCCTGGCAAAGGTTGCAGGGATCGGTTGCCAAGGTCAACCTTGGCCGGCTTGGCGCCGAGGTTGAAGACGCAGACGACCTGCTCATTGCCGGCGCGGCGGGTGAAGGCGACAGTGTCGCCCTCGCTTTCGATGAAGGTGATGTCGCCCTTGGCCAGTGCCGGATGGGCGCGGCGGAAGGTCAGGAAGCGCCTGTAGTGCTCGAGCAGCGAAGCCTGATCGCCCTGCTGGACATTGACCGCCTGCGCCAGATGCTTGGCCGGCACCGGAAGCCAGGGCTTTGCCTGGGAGAAGCCGCCATTCTTGGCGTCGCCATCCCAGACCATCGGTGTGCGGCAGCCGTCACGGCCCTTGAATTCCGGCCAGAAACGGATGCCGTAGGGATCCTGCAGATCCTCGAAACGCAATTCGGCTTCGCCGAGCCCGAGCTCTTCACCCTGGTAGAGGCAGACCGAGCCGCGCAGCGACATCAGTAAGGCCGAGATAACCTTGAGATAGGCGACAGGGTCGGCCTCGCCAGCGGCCCAGCGCGAGGCCGGGCGCATCACGTCATGGTTGGAAAACGCCCAGCACGACCAGCCGTCGCTGGCGACCTTGCCGAACGCTTCGAGCACCGATCGGACCTTGTCCGCGCTGATCTTTTCCGGCGCCAGGAAGTCGAAGGAATAGCACATGTGCACGCGCTTGCCGCCGGCGGTATAGGCTGCCACCACTTCGAGCCCGCGCTGCGAATCGCCAACCTCGCCGACCGCTGCGGTCGCCGGATATTCGTCGAGCAGCGCGCGGAAGCGTTCGAGGAAGCCGAGGTTTTCCGGGCGGCTCTTGTCGTAGATATGGTCCTGGTAATTGTAGGGATTGACCGCCGGCGCGGTCTGGTCGTTGCGCTCTTCCGGCGGCAGCGGCGGGTTGTTTTCCAGGCCCTGGCTGTGGAAGTAGAAATTGATCGTGTCGAGGCGGAAGCCGTCGACGCCGCGCTCCAGCCAGAAGCGGGTGACCTCGAGCAGCGCGTCCTGGACTTCGCGGTTGTGGAAGTTGAGGTCGGGCTGCTCGGCCAGGAAATTGTGCAGATAATATTGCTGGCGGCTGGTGTCCCACTGCCAGGCCGAGCCGCCGAAGATCGACAGCCAGTTGTTGGGCGGCGTGCCGTCGGGCCTGGCGTCCGCCCAGACATACCAGTCCGCCTTGGGATTGCTGCGGCTCGACCGGCTTTCCTTGAACCACGGATGGCTGTCGGCGGTGTGAGACAGCACCTCGTCGATCATCACCTTGAGGCCGAGCCGGTGCGCCTCCGCCGTCAGCGCGTCGAAATCGGCCAGCGTGCCGAACATCGGATCGACGTCGCAATAGTCCGAGACGTCGTAGCCGAAATCCTTCATCGGCGATTTGAAGAAGGGGGAGATCCAGATCGCATCCGCACCGAGCGCGGCGATGTAGGGGAGCCGTTGAATGATGCCCTTGAGATCGCCGATGCCGTCGCCGTTCGAATCCTGGTAGCTGCGCGGATAGATCTGGTAGATCACCGCGCCCCGCCACCAGTCGCGATCGATGGCGAGGTCAGGGTTCGAACTGGCTTTCAAAGCGGATTGCATGGTCTCAGCCTCCTTTCACCGAGCCGGCAAGCAGCCCGCGGACGAAATAGCGCTGCAGCGAGAAGAAGACGATCAGCGGCACGATGATGGTGATGAAGGCCGATGTCGTCAGGATCTCCCAGTTGCCGCCGCGAGAGCCGAGCAGCGCGTTGAGCTTGGCCGTCAACACGATCTGGTCGGGTGCCGTACCAAGGAAAACCATCGCCACCAACAGATCGTTCCATACCCACAGGAATTGGAAGATGGCGAAGGAGGCCAGCACCGGGAAGGACAGCGGCAGCACGATCTTGACGAAGATCTCGAAGTCGCTGGCGCCGTCGATGCGGGCCGATTCCATGATCTCGCGCGGCAGGCCGGCAATATAGCTCCTCAGCAGATAGATGGCGAAAGGCAGGCCGAAGCCGGTATGCGCCAGCCATATGCCGAGATAGGTCTTCGACGGGACGCCGAAGAACGCACCGACATTGTTGTAGAGCTTGAGCAGCGGGATCAGCGACATCTGCAGCGGCACGACCAGGAGGCCGATGATGACCGCAATCAGCAGCGCCCGGCCGGGAAAGCGCATCCAGGCCAGTGCGTAGGCGGCAAAGGCGGCGATCAGGATCGGGATGACAGTCGCCGGTATGGTGACGGTCAGCGAATTCATGAACGAGCGGCCGATGCCTTCCGAAAACAGCACGGTATCGTAGTTCTCGGTGGTGAATTTCGGCGGCGCCGACGAGGCATAGTAGAGGCGCTGGCCGCGGTCGCCTTCGAACGCCTTCGGCGAGGCCATGACGAAACTGCCATCGGCATTGACCTGCAGGGTCACGCCGTCACCGAGGTCTGCCGATGTGCCGGCCGGATATTGTGTGGGGGCCGCTGCTTTGACGCCGAAGGCGCTGATATTGCGCTTGGCGCCGTCGCCGAAGATGTTGCCCTCGAGGACGAACTTGCCGTCCTTCTGGGTCTGCGCCGAGGCGGACGGCAGGCGCCCGGCCTCGGTCTGGCTGGAGCTGGAGAACGAGTTCCACCAGCCCGAGGCGACGATCTGGTCCTTGTCGCGCAGCGACGAGACCAGGATACCGAGTGTCGGAATGGTCCAGATGGCAACGAAGACCAGCACCGCTATGTGGACGCCGAAACGGCTGGCGAAGGAATTTCCGGTCGCGACGGCCATCTCAGTGTCCTCCCGTCTCTTTGTTCGCCTGGCGGATGTTCCAGACCATGATCGGGATGACCGCGATCATGATGATGATGGCGATTGTTGCGCCGCGGCCGAAATCGCCGCCACCGCGGAACATCCAGTCGAACATCAGATTGGCCAGCACCTGGCTGTTCCACTGGCCGTTGGTCATGGTCAGCACGATGTCGAACACTTTCAGCACCAGAATGGTGATCGTGGTCCACACCACCGCGATGGTGCCCCAGATCTGCGGCACCATGATCTTCCAGAAGATCTGGAACGGATTGGCGCCGTCGATGACGGCGGCCTCCAGTGTCTCCTCCGGAATACCGCGCAGCGCCGAGGACAGGATGACCATGGCAAAGCCGGTCTGGATCCAGATCAGGATGATCATCAGGAAGAAATTGTTCCAGAACGGCAGCGATATCCACACCTGCGGCTGGCCGCCGAAGTGCTGGATGATGGCGTTGAGCAGGCCGATCTGCACCTGGCCCTCGCCGCGATATTCGTAGATGAACTTCCAGATCACGCTGGCGCCAACGAACGAGATGGCCAGCGGCAGGAAGATCAGGCTCTTGGCAATCGTGCCCCACCAGATCTTGTCGGTGAGCACGGCGATGATCAGGCCGAGGAAGGTACAGGCGGCCGGCACCACTGCCAGCCAGAGCAGATTGTTCAGAATCGAGCGTCGGAGATCTGGATCACGTAAAGCCCACTCGTAATTGGCGAGCCCGACGAAACTGGTGCCGCCGCGGTCGAGGAAAGAGAGCCACAATGTCGCGATCACGGGGTAGATCAGGTAGATGGTGAGAATGATCAGCGCCGGACCGACGAACAGCCATGGCCGCACCAGGCCCTGCCGACGCAGATTGTTGATGGCAGCCGTGCCGGAGACCCCGCGTGAAGGGAAGGTCAGGTCGAGCAGTTTGTTGGCGCCCCAAAAATAGGCGACACAGCCGCCGACGCCGATGATGATGACGAATATGGCCGAGAAAATCTGAGCCGCCATGGGTCCCTCTCCCTGCGCATGATCAGCCAGGCTTGGAACGGCCTTGGCGATGTGGCGATGCGCCGATTCAGTTAATCGGAACGAGCGAACGCAAATCGGTCCGGCGTGCAGCGCCGGGCGGATCCGGGCCGACAGGGCCCGGATCCAGTCTGTGGATCAGGAAGTTTCCAACCGCAGCCGAAGCGGCTGCTTACTTGCCAGCTGGCTACTTGATGGCGTCCCAGCTCTTCTGGATGTCGGTGGCCACGTCCTGAGCGGATTTGCCGCCGACCAGATCGATCATGCCGGTCCAGAATGAGCCGGCGCCGACCTTGCCGGGCATCAGGTCCGAACCGTCGAAGCGGACCGTCGTCGCTCCGACCAGGATCTCGCCCTGCTTCTTCAGCGCATCGCTGCCATAGGCGTCCTTGTTGGCACCCTTGAAGGGCGTGACAAAACTCTTCTGCGCCATCCACAATTCATGGGCGAGCGGCATCTCGAGGAACTTGATGAATTCGCGCGAAGCCTTGGAATCCTTGGTGATCATCACCAGCGTTCCGGCGACTTCCAGCGGCGTGCCAAGTTCCGGCTTGGAGGCGTAGGGCGGGTAGGGGAAGAAGTCCGCATCCTGGCCGAGCTTTACGCCCTCCGGAAAGAAGGAGGGGATGAACGATGCCTGATGGTGCATGTAGCACTTCGGCGGCACGGTAAAGAGGCCCTTCGGGCTGTCGCGGAAGTCGGTCGCGGCCACCGCCTTGGCGCCGCCATCCACCATCTTGTCGTCGGTGGCGATCTTGCCGAAGATCTCGATGGCGTTGACCACTGCCGGATCGGTGAACGGAATCTCGTTCTTTGTCCACTTGTCGTAGACTTCGGGCGGCTGCGTCCTGAGCATGATGTCCTCGACCCAGTCGGTCGCCGGCCAGCCGGTCGCGCCGCCGGAGCCAAGCCCGATGCACCATGGCTTGCCGCCATCGGCGATGATCTTCTTTTCGAGCTCGGCCAGTTCCTCCTGGGTCTTCGGCACCTTGTAGCCGGCTTCCTGGAAATTGTCGGGCGAGTACCAGACCAGACCTTTCACGTCGATCTTGTAGGGAAAGGCATAGAAAGCCGACTTGCCGTCCTTGCCCGTATAGGTGCCGAGCTTGGCCCAGGAGTCGCCGGCGGCGTAGTTCTCCTTGATCCAGGCGGCGACGTCGTCACCCAGCGGGGTCAGCACGCCTTTGGAAGCGAGGTCCTGGATCAGGCCCGGCTGCGGCAGGACGGCGATGTTCGGCGGGCTGCCGGCCTGGGTATCGATGACGATCTGCTGCTCGTAATTTTCGGACGAGGAGTATTTCACCTCTGCCCCGGTCGCCTCGGAGAAATAGTCGAGCACCGAACGGACAAGCGTCTCATCCTCGCCGCGCCACGGCCCGAAGATGGTCAGCGTCTCGCCCTTGAGATCGACTTTCTTGAGGTCTTCAAAATTCGCCCAGTGAAACTTCGGATCCTCGCCCGGCTTGAACTTCAGTTCAGCATGCGCGGGGGCGCCAAGGGCGAGCGCACCAAACGCAACACCCAGCAAAAGCATTTTCTTCATCGGTATTCCTCCCAGTGGGTCACATACACCGGACGGAACCTCCATTCCGCCCGCCGACGCCGCAGGACTGTGACTCAGTCGCAAGGGAACCGCAACCTTTCGAAGAGTCTTCCAAAGCGCTTTGGCTTTCGCGATCACGCCATTGAATTGACCGGAAGTCAAGAGGGTCGGTAAACTAATCGATTTAATTTTGCAGATTCTGGCGCTGAAAAGTGCAGCGCAGCATGCTTTTTGGCAGCGCAACAGCAATTTTCTGTTTCAAACCGGCCTCAACCCCGACTATGGTCGTCCCGATGCCGTCGCGCCCTTGCGGCACTTGGGTCGATTCAACTTAAAAGCGCTTTGAGGGAATGGAGGCCGTTGTGAACCTCAAGCAGCTGGCGCAAATGCTGGCGCTCTCCCAGACTACGGTAAGCCGGGCACTGAACGGCTATCCGGAGGTCAACGAGGAGACGCGCAGGCGCGTCATGGATGCCGCCAAACGCCATGGCTATCGCCCCAATCCGAGCGCGCGGCGGCTGGCGACCGGCAAATCCGGCATGATCGGCTATGTCCTGCCGACGGGGGCGGCCGTCGACATCGACCCGCATTTCGTCGAGTTCCTCTCCGGTCTCGGCGACTATGCCCGCTCGCACGAGCTTGATCTCGTGCTGTCGCCGGCCGACGCTGACGACCAGGAGACGACCTATCGGCGCATCGTCGCCAACCGGCAGGTCGATGCCGTCTACATCTCTTCGCCGAGGCCGCGGGACAGTCGGGTGTCGCTGGTCAGCACGCTCGGCATTCCTTTCCTCGTCCATGGTCGCAGCGAAGGCTTCGACTTCGACTATCCCTATCTCGACATCGACAATGAGGGTGCTTTCCACGAGGCGGCGCGCCTGCTGGTGCAACTCGGCCACCGGCGGCTGGCGCTGATCAATGGCGACGACCGCGAGACATTCGCCATCCATCGCGAGCGCGGCGTGCGCCGGGCGCTTGCCGCAAGCGGGCTGACCTTGGGCGAACGCCACGTCTGCTCCGTGGTCATGACCGAGGAGAACGGCTATCGGGCCACCAGGCGTCTGCTGGAGGAGAGCGATGCGCCGACAGCGATCGCCTGTTCCAGCTTGATCATGGCGCTGGGCGTCGTGCGCGCGGTGCGCGACCTCGGCCTGACGATTCCCGGCGACGTGTCGTTGATCGCCCATGACGACGTCTTTCCCTGGCTGAAGCCGGAGAATTTTTCCGTGCCGCTGTCGACGACGCGCTCGTCGATCCGCCTTGCCGGCGCCCGCGTCGCCGAACGGCTGGCCGCGCGGATATCGGGACTGGAAGAAGGCGCTCGCGGCGAAGTCTGGCCGGTCGATCTGGTGGTGCGCGGCTCGGTCGCCGGCGCGCCGGCGTAGCTAGGCAGGCTGATAGCGGCAGACAACTACTTCGCCGCGTCCGCCGCCTTGATGTCCAGCAGCCCATAGCCGAAATCATTGTCGCGCCCCTTCGGGCCGAGATCTTTCGCCGTTGCCGCCAGTGCTTTCTCGATGTCGTCGGCCGAGCGGTCGGGCGAAGCATGGAGGAGATTGGCGATGGCGCCGCTGACAATCGCCGCTGCGAACGAGGTGCCGGTGACCACGTCCGAGCCGGCGCCGCTTGGCGCCACCATCTCGACGCCGGGCGCCGAGATGAAGACATAGGCGCCGCGATTAGCTTGCGGCATCAATCCGTCCTTTGCGTCTGTTGCGGTCACCGCGATGACGCCGTCGAAGGCTGCCGGGTAGCCATAGGGCGCCTTTGGCCCGTTATTACCGGCGGCGGCGACCAGCACCATGCCGAGTGCCCTTGCATTGCGGCAGGCGGCGCCGAGCAAATCGTTCTTCGGCCCGACGAAGCTCATATTGATAATGCTGACATTTTGCTCCGCCGCCCAGTCGAGCGCCGACAGGATGACATCCATGGTCGACTTGCCACCCTCGAAGGCGCGGGCGTGATAGATCCTGGCGCCCGGCGCCATGCCTTCCAGCGTGCCGACGCCGGCGATCAGCCCGTCAACCGAAGTGCCGTGGTCGCGCTTCTCGATCGGCACGTCGGGCATGGCATCGAACTGCGCGGCGATGACGCCGGCCAGTGCCGGATTGGCGTCGTCGATGCCGGTGTCGATGACGGCAACCCTGACGTTTTCGCCGCTGGCCTGCTTGGAATCGAGTTCGATGCGGCCGAAGGCATAGTTCACGATGCCCGCGGCCTGCTGCAGTGTATAGATATGATTGGGTTCGCGCCGCTGGGTGCGCCCGTCTGCGGCAAGCTGCGCCAGCACGACGCCGACGGGACGGCCGTCGGGAATGCCGAAGCGCACCAAAGTGGTGCCGAGCAGGCGGGACTGGCGCTGCGAGCGCACTTCAAGGCCGAAGGAGGCAGCGATCTGCTGCACGGCACCGGCATCGCCGTCGACGGTCACCAGCACCTCGTCGGGCACGAACTCGCCGGCCACCGCGCGCGGCGGCTGAACGGCAAAGAGATCGGTCGGCGAGATGATCGGACCGCCGGCCGGCGGGCCGGCCTGGTTGTTGCCGGGTGGCGTCGCCGGTTCTGGCCGTGGCGTCGGCACCGGTGCCGGAGGCGCGACCGGATTGGGAAACAGGTCGACGATCAGGGCGGGAAGAAAGACGGTGCCGGCCTGGGCAGGACCCGCACCGCCGGCATTGTCGCTGGCGCCGCTGCCGTCCTTGGCGCAGTTGGCGCCGGCGGCATTGGTGCCGTTGCGGCAGTCGATTTTCGTCTGGTCGCTGTTAGCGGCGTTGGTCTGTGCCGACGCAGGCACGGCGGCGATTGTCATCGCCGCCGCAAGGATTGCCGCAAATCGAAGGGCCGCCTCAGCCGCCATCAGCCGGTTTCCTTCCCTCGATCACAGTGTCCGCGAACGGCTGGGCAGCAATAAGGCTAAGCTGCTTGGCGTAATCGGCCGCGTTGATCGCGGGAACGCCGAGCCGGAACACGCCGTCGGCGGTCGGGCCACCGATGACCTTCAGACCGTTGCTGCCGAGGAATACCGAAATGTCCGATATCTTTGCATCCGGTTTGAACTTGACCAGCGCGAACGGCATTTTGGCCAGATCGTCTTGCGCGCCAGCAATCTCGAAATCCTTGCCTTTGCCACCGGGCTGAACCAGGGACTGCACCGCGATCAGCGCCAGCAGGACGGCGGCCGCTGCCCAGGCGACGCCGACCGGCACCGCCATGAAGCGGCCCCAGGCCTGCGTCAGCCAGGACGAGCCTGCTGGCTTGCGTGCGGGTCCGGCCTCGGCATCGAGCGCCCTGGCGAAGCGGCTGAGCGCATCGGCGGGCGGGCGGATGGCTTCATTGGCGGCCGACGTGCCGGAGAACTCGGCCTCGGCTTCCCCAAGGGCTGCCATCGCCGCCGGATCAGTCGCCAGCCATTCCTCGACAGCTTCGAGGTCGGAACCTTCCAGCGAGCCGTTCAGATAGAACGGGAGCAGCGTTTCCATTTCGTCGCGGCGCGACATCTTTTCAGCGGCGCTCATGGCCACCCCCTGTCGTAACCGGCGGCCTTGAGGGCCTCGCCGAGTTTCTTGCGGGCGTAGAACATCCGGGTCTTGACGGTCGCGACCGGGATGGCGAGCACCTCGCCGATCTCGGTCACCGATTGCCCGTGATAATAGGCGAGGTCGATCACCGTGCGATGCTCTTCGGGCAAGGCGTCGATGAAGCGGCGCAAGGCGGCGGCCTTGTCCTCTTTCATCGTGACGACCTCCGGCGTGTCGGCGCCGTCGGGCACCGCGGCGGCGGCCTCGTCGTCGATCCAGTCTTCCTTCTTCTTGCGCAGCAGCGACAACGCCTTGAACCGGGCGATGCCGAGCAGCCATGTCGAGACTTCGGAGCGCCCTTCGAAGCCTGGCGCCTGGCGCCACAGTTCGAGGAACACCTCGTTCGCGATATCGTCAGCCATCATTTCCGATCCCGTCTGGCGCGCCACGAAGCGGTAGACCCGCGCGTGGTGACGCATGAACAGGAGCCGAACGGCGGCACGGTCGCCCTTCGCGACCCGGTCGACTAGCGCGCGATCGGTATCCGTCGCTGCCGTCATGGCCGGTCGAGCCGCCTGGCTCCTGTCTGCTCTGTCGCTGATCGGTCCAAAAAGGTTCATCCTCCGCCAAGGAATTTGCGGAGGCTAACCGAAGAAAGGGGAGGTTGCCAGAGCCGCCGGCTCAACTCAAGAAAGGCTTCGCCTTCATCGTCGCCGGAATAGCCACACCCAGCCGGCTCAGCACCGTCGGCGCCAGCTGCAGCTGGTCGAGCAGCGTATTGCCCTCGGGACCTTGCGCAGGGCCGAAATAATACAGCGCGAAATCCTGCATCTCGTCGTCGTGGCCGCCATGGTGGCCGCGGTCGGTCTGGCCGTGATCGGCGGTGACCATGACCTCGTAGCCGGCCGCGATCCAACCCGGCAGGAAGGCCGCCAGCATGCCGTCCATCGCATAGACGGCATGGTCCATCTCGTGGCAGTCGTGACCGAAGCGATGGCCCATCGAATCCAGCGTGCAGGTGTGCAGGATGCCGTAGTCGATGCCGTGGCGTTTGGTCAGCATGGTCAGCGTCGCGAACAGATCGACATCGCTCGGCGTCATCTGGTTGCGGGCGTTGTAGCCGGTCATGGTGTGGAAGCGGCCATGCGTGATCGGCTCGCCGGGCTCGTCATACTCGATGTCCTCGACCAGATCGAACGGATAGGACCGGAAGAATTCCGACCAGTAGGAGTGGGTCACCGCCCCGGTCTTGCCGCCGGCCTTGCTGACCTCCGAGAAGATGTCCGGTTGCCTGACGCGAAAACGGTTCTCGTTGGAAAGGATGCCGTGCACCTGCGGCGACACGCCGGTGTGGATGGAGGCGTAGCAGCAGGCCGAGGTCGACGGCAGCACCGAGCGCATCTTCCACACCCGCGCCTCGCCCGATTGTACCCAGCCTTCGAGATTGCCCATCAGCCGGCGCCAGTTCCGGTAAGGTACGCCGTCGAGGATGATCAGCAAAAGCTTGGATTGGAGCGCCATGGGCTGTTTCCCCGCGATTGTCCGTTGAAACGAGAGCGCCGCGTGTCGCACGGACACGCGGCGCCTGTCAGTGTCAGCTCGAAGCTAGGCGTTTAGCCAGCATTCGTTCAATGCATAGCCGTCCATCATTTCGCCATTTGGGTTCTTGACGTAGCCACTGATCTTGTTGGTGGCGGCAGCGTCGATGAACTGGTTGAAGAACGGCACGATCAGTCCGCCTTCGTCGCGCATCAGCACCGCCATGTCATGGTAGATCGCCTTGCGTTTGGCCTGGTCGAGTTCGGCGCGGGCGGTGAACAGCATCTTATCGAATTCCGGCCGCTTGAAGCGGGTGTCGTTCCAGTCGGCGGTCGAGACATAGCCGGTGGAATACATCTGGTCCTGCGTCGGCCGGCCGCCCCAGTAGGAGAGCGAGAAGGGCTGCTTGTTCCAGACTTCCGACCAGTAGCCGTCGCCGGGTTCGCGCTTGATCTCGATCTTGATGCCGGCCTTGGCAGCGCTCTGCTGGTAAAGCTGCGCGGCATCGACGGCGCCCGGGAAAGCGACGTCGGAGGTGCGCAGCAGGATCGAACCGCTATGGCCCGACTTCTTGTAGGCCGCGGCCGCCTTTTCCGGATCGAACTTGCGCTGCTCGATGGCTGTAAACAATGGATAGGCTTCGTTGATCGGGAAGTCGTTGCCGACCGAGCCGTAGCCGCGCAGGATCTTCTCCAGCAGTTCGTCGCGGTCCATGGCGAGCTTCAGCGCAATTCTGAGGTCATTGTTGTCGAACGGCGCCGTGTCGCAGAACATATTGAACGGATAGTAGCCACGGCCCGAGACGTTCTCGATTGTGACACCGGGAATGCGCTTGACCAGGTCGACGACCTTTGGCTCGACGCGGTTTATCATGTGCACCTGGCCGCCTTGCAGCGCGGCCAGCCGCGCCGTCGCGTCATTGATGACGACGATCTCGACCTGGTCGGCGTGGCCTGCCTTGTCGCCGCGCCAGTAATTGGCGAAGCGCTCGCCGCCATGGCGCACGCCGGGCTGGTTGACGGTGACCTTGTAGGGGCCGGCGCTGATGCCGGCATTCGGATTGTCCTTGCCGCCATTCGGCTGGATGACGAGATGGTAGTCGGCCATCAGATAGGGGAAGTCGGCATCGGCGTCGCCCAGTGTGACGACCACTTCCTTGCCGCTCGGCTTGATGCCTTTGATGTTCTTCAGCACGCCCAGCGCGCCCGACTTCGACTTCTCGTCGGCGTGACGTTCGAGCGTGGCCGCGACGTCTTCGGCGGTCACGGTCTTGCCATTGTGGAATTCAATGCCGTCGCGCACCTTGATCGTCCAGGTCTTGGCGTCGGCGGAAGCGCCGATCTCCTCGGCGATGAGGTTCTCCACGCCGCCATCCGGCTTGAGGCGAACCAGGAATTCACCCCACTGCTTGCAGAAACTGAAAGTGACCTGGCTGAGGTTCAGCGCCGGGTCGAGGCTGTTGGTCGACTCGCCGCCCTGCAGGCCGGCCTTGAGGATGCCGCCCTTGACCGGCGTCTGTGCGAAGGCTTTCCCGGCCAGCGTCGTTGCCAGTGCGGCCGACACACCCAGAGCCGCCGTGCGGCCAAGGAAATCGCGACGCGATATCCGGCCCTGGCCGGCGAGATCGGCGAGATGGTCGAGTTCAGTCTTCATGTCCTACCCCTTGTTGAAAACAACGTCACGAGCAGCGCCCGTCCGCAAGGACGTGTGGCGCTTTAGTGTTGCATACCGATGACGAAAGCCGCCTCTGACCAGCGGTCGCTAGTTCCCGGCGCTGGCCATGCGCCGTCCCTTGATCGCCTTTTCCAGCCAGCCGATCTCCATCTCCGGGACCGACGACAGGAGAAGGTCGGTGTAGTCATCGAAGGGCGGGGTCAGTACCTTGCTCTTCGGCCCATAGCGCACCACTTCGCCGCGATACATCACCGCGATCGAATCGGCGATCGACTTCACCGTGGCAAGGTCGTGGGTGATGAACAGATAGGCGACGTTCTCCTCCTTCTGCAACTCGAGCAGCAGCTCCAGGATGCCGTGCGCGACCAGCGGGTCGAGCGCCGACGTTACCTCGTCGCAGATGATCAGCTTGGGCTTGGCGGCGAGCGAACGGGCAATGCAGACACGCTGCTTCTGGCCGCCGGAAAGCTCGGCCGGGTAGCGGTCCGAAAAGCCTTTGCCCATCTCGATCTTGTCGAGCAGCTCGGCAACGCGCCGGTCGCGTTCCTTACCGCGTATGCCGAAATAGAATTCGAGCGGCCGGCCGATGATGGTACCGACGGTCTGGCGCGGGTTCATCGCCACATCCGCCATCTGATAGATCATCTGCAACTGGCGCAGATCTTCTTTCGGCCGGTCGGCCAGCCGGTTAGCCAGCGGGCGCCCGTCGAAAGTGACGGTGCCTTCCTCTGGCGGCAGCAAACCGGTGATGGCGCGCGCCAGCGTCGACTTTCCGGAGCCGGACTCACCCACCACGGCCAGCGTCTGGCCGGGATAGATGTCGACCGAAACGTTCTTCAGCACCTTGATGTGGCTGCGGCCGTAGGCAGCGGTGACGTTCTTGACCGACAGGAACGGTGTGGTGCCGGGTTTCTGTTCGGCATGTTCGATCTCATGCACCGAGACCAGCGCATTGGTGTATTCCTGGCGTGGTTCCTTGATGATCTGCCTTGTGCCGCCCCATTCGACCAGTCGGCCATGGCGCAGCACCATGATCTCGTCGGAGACCTGGGCGACGACAGCAAGATCGTGGGTGATGTAGAGCGCCGCCACATGGGTGTCGCGGATCGCATCCTTGATCGCCGCCAGAACGTCGATCTGCGTCGTTACGTCGAGCGCCGTGGTCGGCTCGTCGAAGACGATCAGGTCCGGTTCCGAGCACAGCGCCATCGCCGTCATCACGCGCTGCAGCTGGCCGCCCGAAACCTGGTGCGGAAAGCGTTCGCCGATGGTTTCGGGGTTTGGCAGGCTGAGCTTCTTGAACAGCCCGACGGCGCGCTTCTCGGCCTCGGCGCGCGTCGCCGTGCCGTGCAGCAGAGTGGCTTCCACCACCTGATCCATCAGCTTGTGCGCCGGGTTGAAGGCCGCCGCCGCCGATTGCGCGACATAGCAGACCTCGCGGCCGCGCAGCTTGCGGAAACCTTCCTTGCCGCCCTTCAGGATATCGCGGCCGTTGAGGATGACCTCACCACCGGTGATCCGCACGCCGCCACGCCCATAACCCATGGACGACAGGCCGATGGTCGACTTGCCGGCACCGGATTCGCCGATCAGGCCCAGCACCTTGCCCTTTTCCAGCGTCAGCGAAACATCGTGCACCAGCACGATGTTCTTCGGCGGCTCGCCGGGCGGATAGACGGTGGCCTCGATGCGCAAATTGCGGATGTCGAGGAGCAGGCCAGGCTTCGCTTTGCTGTCGGCCATCACCCGCGTCCCCCCTTCAGGCTTGTCGTACGGTTAAGCACCCAGTCGGCGACGAGGTTGACCGAGATCGCCAGCATGGCGATCGCCGCCGCCGGGATCAATGCCGCCCCGATGCCGAAGACGATGCCGTCCTTGTTTTCCTTGACCATGCCGCCCCAGTCGGCATCCGGTGGCTGCACGCCAAGACCGAGGAAGGACAGCGTCGACAGGAACAGCACCGCATAGATGAAGCGCAGGCCGAGTTCGGAAACCAGCGGCGACAGCGCATTGGGCAGGATTTCGCGGAAGATGATCCAGGCGCTGCCTTCGCCACGCAGCTTGGCGGCTTCGACATAGTCCATGACATTGATGTCGACGGCCACCGCTCGCGACAGGCGATAGACGCGTGTCGAATCGAGAATGCCCATCACCATAATCAGCGTCACCAGGTTGGTCGGAAGCACCGACAACACGACCAGGCCCATGATCAGCGTCGGGATCGACATCAGGAGGTCGACGAGGCGCGACAGGATCGTGTCGAACCAGCCGCCGAACACCGCCGCCGAGAAGCCCAGTATGGCGCCGAGCGAGAACGACAGCGCGGTGGCCAGCACCGCGATGAACAAAGTGATACGGGCGCCGTAGATCATGCGTGACAAGAGATCGCGGCCGAGATTGTCGGTGCCCAGCCAATGCGCCGCCGACATCGGCTCCCAGACATCGCCGACGATCTCGGCATTGTCATGCGGAGAGATCCACGGCGCGAAGATCGCCGCCAGCACGAACAGTGCCGTCAGGATTATGCCGATCAGAGCGGGGATGGGGATGCGTTTGATATCGAGCATGCCCGCCCCCTATTTCGGATGTCTGAGGCGCGGATTGGCGATGATCGCCGCTATGTCCGCGATGATGTTGAGGCTGATGTAGACGGCGGCGAAGATCAGGCCGACGGCCTGCACCACCGGCACGTCACGCTTGGTGACGTGATCGACAAGATATTGTCCCATGCCGGGATAGACGAAGATCACCTCGACCACGACGACGCCGACGATCAGATAGGCGAGGTTGAGCATGACGACGTTGATGATCGGCGCGATGGCATTGGGGAAGGCGTGCTTGCGGATGACGTTGAAGGCCGACAGGCCTTTCAGTTCCGCCGTCTCGACATAGGCCGACTGCATGACATTGAGGATCGCCGCGCGCGTCATGCGCATCATGTGGGCGAGCACCACCAGCGTCAGCGCCGTCGCCGGCAGCGCGATCGCCTGCATCCGCTCACCGAACGGCATGCCGTCATAGACAGTCGAGATACCGGGAAAGATCTGCCACTTCACGGCGAAGAAGTAGACCAGCACATAGCCGATGAAGAATTCCGGGAAGGAGGTCGACGCGAGCGCCAGTCCGGAGATCAGCTTGTCGACCCAGCCATTGCGGTAACGCACCGCGATCAGGCCGAGGATGATCGCCAGCGGCACGGCCACGATCGCCGCCCAGAAGGCGAGGAACAACGTGTTCCACAGCCGGCCCTTGATCGAGGTGGCGATATCCTGGCCGCTCGACATGGCCGTGCCAAGGTTGCCGGTCAGCACGCCGCCGAGCCAGTGGAAATACCTGACATAGGCAGGGTCGTTCAGCCCGAGCTGCTCGCGCAGATTGGCGAGCGACTCCGGCGTCGCCGATTGTCCCAGAATGGCTTGCGCGACGTCGCCGGGCAGGATTTGCGTGCCGGCGAAGATCAGGACCGAAATGGCCAACAAAAGGAGGATGCCCAGCGCGATGCGCTGGGCAATTAGCTTCAAGATGGGTGAAGACATCTCTGCAAAGCCAGACTCAGGCCTGCAGCCAGCACTTCGCCAGGGCGTAACCGTTCATCAGTTCCTGATGCGGATCGTCCACCCAGCCATCGACCTTGGCGCCGGTGGCGTCGATGAACTGGTTGAACATCGGCAGGATCAGGCCGCCTTCGTCGCGCACCATGACGGCCATGTCGTGGTACATCTGCTTGCGCTTGGCCTCGTCGAGTTCGGCGCGCGCTGCCAGCACCATCTTGTCGAAGTCCGGGCGCTTGAAACGCGTGTCGTTCCAGTCGGCGGTCGATAGATAGGCGGTCGAGTACATCTGGTCCTGGGTCGAACGCCCGCCCCAATAGGAGGCGCAGAAGGGCTGCTTGTTCCAGACCTCGTTCCAGTAGCCGTCGCCGGGTTCGCGCTTAAGTTCGATCTTGATGCCGGCCTTGGCCGCGCTCTGCTGGAAGAGCTGCGAGGCATCGACCGCGCCGGGGAAGGCGACGTCGGAGGTCCTGAGCAGCACGGTGCCGTCATGGCCGGATTTCTTGTAGTGGAACTTGGCCTTGTCGGGATCGTACTTGCGCTGCTCGATCTCGGTGAACAGCGGATAGGACGAGTTGATCGGGAAGTCGTTGCCGAGCGAGCCATAGCCGCGCAGCACCTTGGTCAGCATCTCCTCGCGGTCGATCGCGAGCTTCAGCGCCATTCTGAGGTCGTTGTTGTCGAACGGCGCCGTGTTGCAATGCATGATGAAGACATAGTGGCCCGGACCCGCATGGTTGCGGATGGTCACGCCCGGCACGCGCTTGATCAGGTCGACGATCTTCGGCTCGACGCGATTGATCATGTTGACCTGGCCGCCCTGCAGGGCCGCCGTGCGCGCCGTCGCATCGTTGATGACGATGACTTCGATCTGGTCGGCATGGCCCATCTTGTCGCCCTGCCAGTAATTGGCGAAACGCTCGCCGCCATGGCGCACGCCGGGCTCGTTGGTCTTGACCACATACGGGCCGGCCGAGATGCCGGCGTCGGGCTTTTCCTTGCCGCCGTTCGGCTGGACGATCAGGTGATAGTCGCTCAGCAGGTAGGGAAGGTCGGCATTGGCCTCCTTCAGCGTCAGCACCACTTCCTTGCCGCTGGCCTTGATGGTCGCGATGCCCTTCATGTAGCCGAGCGCGCCGGATTTCGACTTCTCGTCCGAATGACGCTCGAGCGTGGCGGCCACGTCCTCGGCGGTCACGGTTTTGCCGTTGTGGAATTCGACCCCGTCGCGAATTTTCAGAGTCCAGGTCTTCGCATCGTCGGAGGAGCCGATCTCCTCGGCGATACGGTTCTCGAGCTTGCCGTCCGGCGAAAGCTCGACGATCATTTCGCCCCAGCACTTGCCGAAGGCGAACGGCACCTGCGTCATCATCAGCGCCGGGTCGAGGCTGTTGGTGGATTCACCGCCGACCAGGCCGGCCTTCAGCGTGCCGCCCTTGACCGGTCCTGCCGCCCGCGCCGCGCTTGAAAGCAGCGAGTTGGCGAAGGGCGCGGCGATGCCGAGCGCTGCCGCCCGGCCGAGAAAATCACGACGGCTCAGCTTGCCTGCTGCAACCCGCCGGCTAAGGAATTCCAGTTCGTTTGACATTTGAGTTCCTCACTCTGTTGGTTCGACTCTGCGGTCGATTTTCTTGCTTCTTGTGAGGGGAATAATGACCGTAAGGGAAAGCGGTAAGCAAGACCGAATGCGACATGCCGTGGCGTAAATCGTACGTCGCATTTGGACCAACGGTGTCAGCGCTCAAACAAGCGCGCGCGGAATCTTTTCCTCGAAATTGCGTTCGAAGACGATTTTTTCGCCCTCATAAGCCTCGATTCTGGCGCTGACGATGAAGTTTTGTTCGTCCGATCGCATCTCGGCCCATGTCTCGGTGCGCACCGACCATCCATTTCGCGACAGCGTCTGCGTCCAGTGTGTTTTTCCCGCGGCTGACAATGGATTGTCAGGATGGATCGTCCAGGTCTCGCGGGCAATGCTGCCATTGACCAGGCCGTGGTCGAGATCGCGCACCGCGCCGAAATCATCCGCTATGGAAAGCGTGACGATTCCCGTCTTTTCGTCACGATCGACATGGCGTTCGGAATTGGCGGGCCGAACAGTCTCGGTGGCCCACGGCGCAGCCCCTTCCGGCTCGGCGAACGTCGCTTCGTTGCCTTTTGCCAGCGGCCGTAGCGGCAAGGCCAACGTCGCAGCCGACAAGGTCAGCTGGACCGGCTCCGGCGAGGGCCAGATCATAGGCCAATAGGCGTTCGACACGGCAATGCGCAGGCGATGGCCGGCCGGCACGCGGTAGGCGCATTGATCGAGCACGACACGCGCCGACACGGTCTCGCCCGGCACCAGGGCGTGGGGGAATTCGTGCGAGTCGCGATGCGTCAGGTTGAGCACGCCATAGGAGATCAGTTCCGAAGCGCCGTCAGGATGCACGTCGCAGAGGCGAACAGCGATATTGGCCTGCGGGCGGTCGGACGAGAAGATGACCTGGACTTCCGGCGCACCGACGATGTCGATGGCGTCGGAGAGTTCCGGCTGGTCGAAACAGACCGACAGCGCATCGTCGGGACGCTGGTCGCCCGGCAATTCCGGGCCGAAGGTGAACGGGAAATACTCGCCGCCGGCGAGGCCACAATTCTGCGGCGAGGCGACGATGGCCGGTTTGCTCCCCTTGGGCAGCAGATCGATGGTCTGGGTCTTGATGGCGGGCGACGGCCATTCTTGCTCCGCCGCCCAGCGGCCCGGGCGCTCCGGGTGCCAGCGGGCCGGGCGCACGCTGTCCATCACATAGGCGCGGTAGTCCGGATCGGCCTCGACGCCGGTCTCGGCACCCTTCAGCCAGCGGTCCCACCAGCGCAGCGCTTCCTGCAGGAAGCCGATGGCCGGCTGAGGCCCGGCATAATGCGGGTATTTGTGGATCCAGGGGCCGACAATGCCCTTGACCGGCGCCTCGATGTTGCTGACGAGGTGCGAGATCGTGTTGCGGTAGCCGTCATGCCAGCCGCCGATCGACAGAACGGCGGCCTTGACGGCGGAAAAATCCTCGCAGATCGAGCCACGCTTCCAATAGGCGTCGCGATGCTGGTGGCTGAGCCAGAGCGGCAAAAGGAAGGACTGGTTTTCCAGCCGGGTCAGCCACAGATCACGCCATCTGTTGTCGCCGGCGATCAGCGGATCCGGCGGCCGTGACGAATAGGACAGCATCGTCGAGGCCCAGCCGAAATTCTCGATCAGCAGGCAGCCGCCCTTGTAGTGGATGTCGTCGGCGTAGCGGTCGACGGTCGAGCACAGGCTGATCACCGCCTTCAGCGCCGGCGGCTGCTTGGCGGCGACCTGCAGGCAGTTGAAGCCGCCCCAGGAAATGCCCATCATGCCGACATTGCCGTTGCACCAGGGTTGGCTGGCCGCCCAGGCGATGACGTCGCAGGCATCCTGCAATTCCTGCTCGGAATATTCATCGTCCATCAGCCCTTCGGAATCGCCATTGCCGCGCATGTCGACGCGGATCGAGGCGTAGCCATGGCCGGCGAAATAGGGATGCGTCAGCTGATCGCGAAAGATGGTGCCGTCGCGCTTGCGGTAGGGCAGGTGCTCGAGAATGGCAGGCACCGGATCGTCGCCGGCATCCTGTGGCATCCACACCCGCGCCGACAGCCGGCAGCCATCCGGCATGACGATGCCCATATCGGGAAATTCGACGACCTTGCGGGGAAATTCGGTGACGGTTTTCATGCCGCGCATAACGCCCCGCGGCGCGGCAAGTTTCAATCGCCATTCGCGACTGGAGCAGCGAATTATGCGACCTGTGCCGCCACCTGCTTACACGCTCAATTCAGCGGAATGTCGTTTTCGCTCTTGTTTGCCTGGTAGGCGACGGACAGCTCGTCGTAACGTGCCGAGATCTTGCCGATGCGTGTCTCCAGCCGCTGGCGTTCGGCCTCGGGCAGCGCCCGCACCAGCCGGCGTATGGAAAAGCTCTTCCAATAGGCATTCTCGGCATTGTAGCCGCCTGGATCGAGGGTGAAGACCTCTTTCAGGATCTTCAGGTCGTGCGGGATGGCAAAACTGTCGCGCGAATCCTCGTGGCTGAACAGATAGTAGAATTTGTCGAAGCCGGTCCAGGTGATCGCCGACAGGCAGAGCGAGCAGGGCTCATGCGTGGCGATGAACAGCGCATCCTTGGTGTCGACGCGCTCGGCTTTCGGCATCTCGTAAAACCGTTTCAGGCAATGCACCTCGCCATGCCAAAGCGGGTTCTCGATCTCGTTGTTGGTCTCGGCCAGCACCAGCGAGCGGTCGTCCTTGCGCAGGATCGCCGCGCCGAACAGCTTGTTGCCATGGGCAACGCCGTCAGCCGTCTTCGGCACGATGTCGTGCTCGATGACGTCGAGCAGGCGGTCGATCAGGGAAATGTCGGTCATGGGAATCGAAAGCTTTCAAGGGAGATGGATCTCGTAGGCGTGCGAGAAATGAAACTCTTCGAGGTTGGAGCCGTCGCCGCCACGATCAACGATCAGGAAATCCTGGGGTTCGCCGAGCGGCGTCAGCACGCCGTGCCAGAGATTGCGCGAATAGTTGATGCCTTGTCCGGGCGCGGTGATGAAGGCGTGCGGCTCGCCCGGCCCCTCCTTGCCGTCATGGCAGACGACGACCAGGAACGGGCGCGGCGACAGCGGAATGAAGGCCTGGCTGCCGAACGGATGCCGCTCGACCATGGTCAGTTTCAGCGGCAGTTCATAAGGCGTGCCGCGCACCATCGAGATCAGCACGCGCGCGTTCGGTCCGGTGGCCTCAGCGGTGGCCAGATCATGGTAGCGCTCGGCCTTGCCGCCATTGATCGGGTAGTGGTTGTCGCCGCCCATGTCGATGACATCGCCGAAGGGAGCAAAGGCCTCCCTGGTCAGCTTCTGCGCTGTGATGCGGGTCACCGCGCGCGACCGCCGATATCAGCCCCGCCCAGCTTGGCGTGCCGGTTGACGTCCTTGTAGAGCAGATAGCGGAATTTGCCTGGCCCGCCGGCATAGCAGGCCTGCGGGCAGAAGGCGCGCAGCCACATATAGTCGCCGGCCTCGACCTCGACCCAGTCCTGGTTGAGGCGATAGACCGCCTTGCCTTCCAGCACATAGAGCCCGTGTTCCATGACATGCGTCTCGGCGAAGGGAATGACGGCGCCGGGCTCGAGCGTGACGATGGTCATGTGCATGTCGTGGCGCAAATCGGCCGGATCGACGAAGCGTGTCGTCGCCCAGCGGCCCTCGGTGCCCGGCATCGGCGTCGGCGCTATATCCTGTTCATTGGTGAAGAAGGCTTCCGGCACGTCGAGACCGTCAACCACTTCGTAAGCCTTGCGAATCCAGTGGAAACGAACAGCCGCCTTGGCCTCGTTGCGAACGGTCCAGCCGCTCGCCGGCGGCAGGAAGGCAAAGCCGCCCGGCCTTAAGCTATGCTTCTTGCCGCCGAGCAGAACGGTCAGTTCGCCCTCGACCACGAACAGGGCGCCTTCGGCGCCGGCATCGGGTTCCGGCCGATCGCTTCCGCCGCCAGGCTCGACCTCGACAATGTATTGCGAAAACGTCTCGGCAAAACCGGACAGCGGCCTCGACAGGATCCAGACGCGGGTCTTGTCCCAGAACGGCAAGGCGCTGGTGACGATGTCCTGCATCACGCCTTTGGGGATGACGGCATAGGCCTCGGTGAAGACGGCCCGTCCAGTCAGAAGCTCGCTCTGGCCGGGATGGCCGCCATGCGGTGCGTAGTAGGTGCGCTCTGGCATCCTGATCGTATCCATGGGTTCAAACCTATTGCGGTAGCATGTCTCTGAGGCGGAGCAGCGCGATTCGCTCGACCTGTTTGCAGGCGGTCTCGAATTCGACGCCACGACTGTTGCCGATGCGCGCCTCGAATTCGGCGAGGATTTCCTCCTTGGTCTTGCCCTTCACCGCGATGATGAAGGGGAAGCCGAAGGTGGTGACGTAGGCGGCGTTGAGTTTGGAGAACAGCTCGCGCTCCTTGTCGGTCAGCGCGTCGAGGCCGGCCGAGGCTTGTTCCCGCGTAGACTCCGCCGTCAGCCGCCTGGCCTTGGCCAGCTTGCCGGCAAGGTCGGGATGAGCGTTGAGCACGCCGAGCCGCTCGGTCTCGCTGGCGGAACGGAAGATGCGGCAGAGCGCATTGTGCAGGCCGCCGGCCGTGTCGTGGGCCGGGCCGAGCTCCAGCTCGTAGGCCCGCTCGGCAATCCACGGCGAATGTTCGAACACGCCGCCGAAAGTGTGGACGAATGTCTCGAATTCCATCTTCGATGGCCTGAGCGCCGCCGGCTTGTAGGGATGGTTCTCCTGCCAGTGCCTGGCGATGTCGATGCGCCGCGCCAGCCAGACCTTGTCATGCGACTTCACATAATCGACGAAGCGCTTCAGCGCCGCCACCCGGCCCGGCCGCCCGACGAGTCGGCAATGCAGGCCGATATTCATCATGCGCGGCCGCCCGGCCTGGCCTTCGGCATAGAGCGTGTCGAAACTGTCCTTGAGATAAGCGAAGAACTGGTCGCCCGAATTGAACCCCTGCGGCGTGGCGAAGCGCATGTCGTTGGCGTCGAGCGTATAGGGGATGATGAGCTGCGTGCCGCCGCTGTGCTCGAACCAGTAGGGCAGTTCATCGTCATAAGTGTCGGAGACGTAGTCGAAGCCGCCCTCTTCAGCCACCAGCCGCACCGTGTTGACGGAGGTGCGGCCCGTATACCAGCCGGTCGGGCGCTGGCCGGTCACCTCGTAGTGCAGCTTGATCGCGGCTTCGAGGTCGCGGCGCTCATCCTCGGCGCTGTGGTCGCGGTAGTCGATCCACCGCAGCCCGTGCGAGGCGATCTCCCAGCCGGCGTCCTGCATGGCCGCAACCTGGTCGGGTGAGCGGGCGAGTGCGGTGGCGACGCCGTAGCAGGTCACCGGGACCTGCGATTCACTGAACAGGCGCAGCAGCCGCCAGAAGCCGGCCCGCGCGCCATATTCGTAGATCGATTCCATGTTCCAGTGGCGTTGTCCCACCCAGGGTGCCGCGCCGACGATCTCCGACAGGAAGGCTTCTGAAGCCTTGTCGCCGTGAAGGACGCAGTTCTCGCCGCCCTCTTCGTAATTGACGACGAACTGCACGGCGACATGCGCACCGCCGGGCCATTTCGGATCCGGTGGATTGGCTCCGTAGCCGCGCATGTCTCTTTCGTAACGCATTACCCCTCCCTGCCGGACGCTGCCGGAAGTTATGATCAGGATATCCAAAGGGTGCTTCTCGCATTCCCCCGAAAATTTTTGAAAGTGTTTTTGTCGCACTCCGCTCGACCGGGACTTATGCATCGCCTTTAATTGGCGCACAATTCATTGCTTTGTTCTGATGTACCGGGAATGGGAGGCGCCAGTGGCAGAAACGTCGAAAGCCGATGGCGGACGTCTGACGACGCATGTCCTCGACACCGCGACCGGCAAGCCGGCGGCTGGATTGTCGATCGCGCTCTATCGTCTCGATGGTTCGGCCAGGACACTTTTGAAGACGGTCGCAACCAATGCCGACGGCCGTTGCGACGCGCCGCTCTTGGCGGGCGCTGAGTTTCGCGCCGGCGAATACGAACTGGTGTTCGCGGCCGGCGACTATCTGCGCGGCCAAGGCACAAAACTGCCCGAGCCGGCTTTCCTTGACAGCGTGCCGATCCGCTTCGGCATGGCCGAGGCGGTGCATTATCATGTACCATTGCTGATCTCGCCCTACGGCTATTCAACCTACAGGGGGAGCTGAGGCATGGCCAAGGTCACCGTCCGCAACGAGATCCGCTTCATCCTGAATGGCAGGGATGTCGCGCTGTCGTCGGTAGCTCCAGACGCGACCTTGCTCGACTGGCTGCGGCTCGACCGGTCGCTGCGCGGCACCAAGGAAGGCTGCGCCGAGGGCGATTGTGGCGCCTGCACCGTTCTGGTCGGCAAGCTCTCCGCCGGCGGGCTGGTCTATGAAAGCGTCAATGCCTGCATCCGCTTCCTCGGTTCGCTCGACGGCACTCATGTCGTGACGGTCGAGCATCTGCGCGGCGCGCCTGGCCAGTTGCATCCGGTGCAGCAGGCAATGGTCGATTTCCATGGCTCGCAATGCGGCTTCTGCACGCCGGGCTTTGTCATGTCGCTTTATGGCCTGTGGATGAAGTCGCCGGACCCATCGAACGCGGCGATAGAAAAGGCCTTGCAAGGCAATCTCTGCCGCTGCACCGGCTATGAGGCGATCATGCGCGCCGCGCATGCCATCTCCAGCTACGGCAAGGCGGCAAAGGATCCGCTGGCGATTGAGCGCAAGGCGATCACGGCGAGGCTGGAAGCCTTGCGGGACGGCGCACGGATCGAGATCGGGTCGGGCAAGGCGCGGCTCATCGTTCCGGCCAATGTCGATGATTTCGCCACCGCGCTGGACAAGGAACCCGGCGCCACCATCGTTGCCGGTTCGACCGATGTCGGCCTGTGGGTGACCAAGCATATGCGCGACATCTCGCCGGTGATCTTCATCGGCAATCTCGACGGGCTGTGCACCATCTCCGAAGACAAGGGCGTCATATCGATCGGCGCCGGCGTCACCTACACCGAAGCCTTCTCCACGCTCGCCAAACGCATCCCGGCGCTGGGGCCTTTGTTCGACCGCATCGGCGGCGAACAGGTGCGCAACATGGGCACGATCGGCGGCAACATCGCCAATGGCTCGCCGATCGGCGACACGCCGCCACCCCTGATCGCGCTCGACGCGCGCCTGACGCTGCGCAAGGGCAAGAAGCGGCGCACGATCCCGCTGGAAACCTTCTTCATCGCCTATGGCAAGCAGGACCGGCAGCCGGGCGAATTCGTCGAGGCCGTGCACGTGCCTGTCCCAGCCAAGGGAGAAAAATTCGCCGTCTACAAAATTACAAAACGCCGAGACGAGGACATCACCGCTGCCCTCGGTGCCTTCTGCCTGACGCTGGCCAAGGACGGCACGGTCGCGGATGTGCGCATAGCCTATGGCGGCATGGCGGCAACGCCGAAGCGGGCGTCTTTTGTCGAACAGGCATTGCTCGGCAAGCCATGGACCGAAGAGACGGTCGAGACGGCGATGGCGCAATACGCCAGGGATTTCACCCCGCTCACCGACATGCGGGCGTCGGCCGAATACCGGGCGTTGGCGGCCAAGAACCTGTTGCTGCGTTTCTTCGTCGAAACCACTGGCACCAAGGCACCCTTCCAGGTGTCCCGCAACGAGGCGGCATGATGAACAAGCACGCCACATCAAATCTCAAGGCCGAGAAGATCGCCGGCGGCGTCGCCACCGATCAGCGGCATGATTCCGCGCACAAGCATGTCAGCGGCACCGCCGTCTACATCGACGACATGCCGGAACCGGTAGGCACGCTGCATGGCTGCCTCGGGCTCTCGGCCGCCGCGCATGCCACCATCACCCGCATGGACCTTTCGGCGGTGCGCGCCGCTTCCGGAGTCGTCGATGTGCTGACGGCAAAGGATGTGCCGGGCGAGAATGACATTTCGCCGACCGGTCGGCACGATGAGCCGGTGCTCGCCGACGGCAAGGTCGAGTTCTTCGGCCAGCCGATCTTCTGCGTTATCGCCGAAACCCGCGAGCAGGCACGCCGCGCCACCAGGCTGGCCAAGGTCGAGTACAAGCAATTGCCCTTCGTCACCGACATTGGCGAACTCGATCCAACGAAGGATAAGCTCGTTACGCCGCCGCTTACCCTGAAGCGCGGCGACGCGGCCGCTGCGATCAAGGCGGCGCCGCGCCAGTTGAAGGGAAAGATGCGCGTCGGCGGCCAGGAGCATTTCTATCTTGAAGGCCATATCGCCATGGCCGTTCCCGGCGAGGATCAGGACGTCACCATCTATTCCTCGACCCAGCATCCGAGCGAAGTCCAGCACATGGTGAGCCATGCGCTCGGCGTACCCAGCAATGCCATCACGGTGGAGATCCGCCGCATGGGCGGCGGTTTCGGCGGCAAGGAAACGCAAGGCAACCAGTTTGCCGCGCTCGCGGCCATCGCTGCCAAGAAACACCATCGCGCCGTCAAGATCCGGCCCGACCGCGACGACGACATGATTGCCACCGGCAAGCGCCACGATTTCCTCGTCGACTACGAAGTCGGCTTCGACGACGGGGGCAACATTCTCGGTGTCGATTTCATGTTCGCCGCGCGTTGCGGCTTTTCGTCGGATCTGTCAGGCCCGGTCACCGATCGCGCGCTGTTCCATTGCGACAACACCTATTTCTGGCCGGCGGTGCACGCGCAATCGGCGCCGCTCTACACCAACACCGTGTCGAACACCGCCTTCCGTGGCTTCGGCGGCCCGCAAGGCATGGTCGGCGCCGAACGGGTCATCGACGAGGTTGCGTTCGCGCTCGGCAAGGATCCTCTCGAAATCCGCAAGAAGAATTTTTACGGCACCAGCGACCGCAACATCACGCCCTACCATCAGACGGTCGAGGACAACATCATCCAGCGCATCGTCGCCGAGCTCGAGGAGAGCGCCGGCTATGCGCGGCGGCGGCGCGAAATATCGGCCTTCAACGCCAACAGCCGTTTCATCAAGCGCGGCCTGGCGCTCACGCCGGTCAAGTTCGGCATTTCCTTCACCGCCACGCACTACAACCAGGCCGGCGCGCTGGTGCATGTCTATACCGATGGTTCGGTGCATCTGAACCATGGCGGCACCGAGATGGGGCAGGGGCTCTACCTCAAGGTCGCGCAGGTGGTGGCGGAAGAGTTCCAGATCGATCTCGACCAGGTGAAGATCACCGCGACCACCACCGGCAAGGTGCCCAACACCTCGGCCACCGCGGCATCGTCCGGCTCCGACCTCAATGGCATGGCGGCGCAGAACGGCGCCCGCCAGATCAAGGACCGGCTGACCGATTTCGCCGCCGAGAAATACCAGGTGCCGCGCGATCAGGTTCTGTTCCTGCCTAACCGGGTGCGCATCGGCAACCAGGAGATCGCCTTCGCCGATCTCGTCAAGCAGGCCTATATGGCGCGCATCCAGCTTTCGGCCGCGGGCTTCTACAAGACGCCGAAAATCCACTGGAACCGCGACAAGGGACAGGGCCGCCCTTTCTACTATTTCGCCTACGGCGCCTCCTGCTCGGAAGTCTCGGTCGACACGCTGACCGGCGAATATGTGGTCGAGCGCACCGATATTCTGCACGAGACCGGCCGTTCGCTGAACCGCGCCATCGACCTCGGCCAGATCGAGGGCGGCTTCATCCAGGGCATGGGCTGGCTGACGACGGAGGAATTGTGGTGGGACGACAAGGGCCGGCTGCGCACCCACGCGCCGTCGACCTACAAGATCCCGCTCGCCTCCGATCGGCCCAAGATATTCAACGTCACTTTGGCCGACTGGCCGGAAGCCGCGGAGCCGACGATCCACCGCTCCAAGGCGGTCGGCGAGCCGCCCTTCCCGCTCGGCATGTCCGTGCTGCACGCGCTGTCGGATGCGGTGGCCAGCGTCGCCGATCACAGGATCTGTCCGCGCCTTGACGCGCCGGCGACGCCGGAGCGCGTGCTGATGACGATCGAGCGGCTGAAAGGCGAGGCGAAGGCCTGAATCCGGCACAACGTGCAATTCAGGCCGAAAAACCCTATGTTTCCCGCACGGGAATGCGAATGATGACTTCGAAAGTGCAAAGCCTGAAAGACTTCCTGGGTGGCCAGGGTCGCATCGCTTTGATCGAAGTGGCCGGCACCAAGGGCTCGACCCCGCGCGAGAAGGGCGCCTTCATGCTCGTCTCGCCGTCGGCGACATCAGGCACGATCGGCGGCGGCCAACTCGAATATATGGCGATCGACAAGGCGCGGCAGATGCTGGCGTCTTTACCTTCCCGCAAGCGGCAGGGCAAGGAAAACCGCATCGAGGTCGATGAAGTCTGCGCCACGCTCGACGTGCCGCTCGGGCCGGAGATTGGCCAGTGCTGTGGCGGCCGCGTCGAGGTGCTGATCCGGCCTGTCGATAGCGCGCTCGCTGCTGAGCTGGTTTCGGCTGCCGAAGCCGAAGAAGCCCGCCTGCCGCACGTCTATATCTTCGGCGGCGGCCATGTCGGCCAGGCGCTGGCGTCGACGATCGCGCTCCTTCCCGTGCACGGTGTCGTCATCGAGACACGGGCCGAAGCGCTGGAAGGCATGCCGGAAACCGTCGAGACGCGGCTGACGCCGATGCCCGAGGCAGAGGTGCACAGCGCTCCCGCCGGCACCGCTTTCGCCGTCCTCACCCATGACCACGCGCTGGATTTCCTGATCGTCACCGAAGCGCTGAAACGCGAGGACGCGGCCTATGTCGGCATGATCGGCTCGAAGACCAAGAAAGCGACCTTCAGGAACTGGTTCCTGAAGTCAGGGGACGGCACGGACGCGGAATTTGCCCGCCTCATCTCGCCGATCGGCGGCGATGCCGTCAAGGACAAGCGCCCGCCTGTCATCGCCGCACTTGCCGCCGCAGAGATCATGACGGCGCTGGTCATCCACAACGCGGCGTCAAATGCCGACCATAAAATTCCGCATGACAGAGTGATAGCCGGCTAAGTTTGCGCTGCCGGCTCAGGCCGGCCGCTTCAGCCCGAGATGCTCGCGCAGCGTTCGGCCTTCATAGTCCCGTCGAAACAGGCCGCGCCGCTGCAGTTCCGGCACGACCAACGTGGCAAAGGCATCGAGCTCGCCCGGGAAATAGGACGGCATCACGTTGAAGCCGTCGGCTGCCCCGCCTTCGAACCACGCCTGCAATTCGTCGGCCACTTGCGCCGCCGTGCCGACAATGCGCCAATGACCCCGCGCGCCGGCGAAATGGCGGGCAAGCTGGCGGATGGAAAGGCCGTCGCGACGCGATTGTTCGACGACCAGCGCCTGCCGGCTTTTCATCCCCTCGCTCTCCGGCAGTTCGGGCAGCGGTCCGTCGATCGGGTAGCGCCAGAGATCGGAGATGCTGAGATAGCTGGACAGCAGCGCCACACCGACATCGTCGGGGATCAGCGCCTGCAATTCCTCGTGTTTCTCGCGAGCTTCGGCCTCGGTTTCCGCGACCACGGGCGAGACGCCGGGCATGATCTTGATGTCGTCAGGCTCACGTCCATAGGTAGCCATGCGCCCCTTGAGGTCGTCATAAAAGGCCTTCGCTTCCTCGAAAGTTTGCGCCGCCGTGAACACCACGTCGGCGGTGCGGGCGGCAAGGTCGCGGCCGACATCCGAGGCGCCGGCCTGGACCATGACAGGCGCGCCCTGCGGCGAACGCGGCAGGCCGAGCGGATCGCGCACTGAAAAGCTCTGGCCGTCATGGCCGGACGCCTTACCGTGCCAAAGCCCGGTGACCACTTCGGCGAATTCGCGCGCCCGCTCATAGCGGTCAGCATGCGGCTTGAGGCCGGTAGAGCCGAAATTGGCGGCTTCGATGGGGCTGGCCGAGGTCACCAGGTTCCAGCCGGCCCGGCCGCCGCTCAGATGGTCGAGCGACAGAAAAGTCCGCGCCAGGCCGTAGGGTTCGTTGTAGCTTGTCGAGGCTGTCGAAACGAGACCGATGCGGCTGGTCTGCACGGCCAGCGCCGACAGCAGGCTGATCGGCTCGAAGCCGATCGAGCGCGAGGTCTGGCTGGCGATGCCGACATTGGCCTCGCGCAGGCCGGCGGCGTCCTCGCAGAACACCATGTCGAACTTCGCCGCTTCCGCCGTGCGCGCCAGCTGGATGTAATGATCGATGTCGATGCCAGCCGTCACATGCGCCTTGGGGTGACGCCAGGCGGCGATGTGGTGGCCCGTCGCCCACAGGAAGGCGCCGAGCTTCATCCGCGCGGTCATTGGTCACCTCCGCCGTCAAGCCGAAGATGCGAGCGCAGCGTCGTGCCGCGATAGCCCTCCTGGACAAGGCCGCGTTGCCGCAACGCCGGCAGAATATGATCGACGAAATCGCCGAGCGCTGAGTGCTGTGCGGACAGTTGGATGTTGAAACCGTCGCAACTTTTCGCCCGCAATTGGGTTTCCAGCCTGTCTGCGGTGGCGGCCGGCCCATCGTCGGGGGCGAACGAGATGCTCGTCAGCACCTTCACAGCGTCCGGATCGCGCCCAGCGGCCATCGCGCGACGCTTCAGATCATCAAAGCGTACTTTCGCGCTATCGACCGATCCGCTCTCCAGCAAAATGACATCGGCGGTGCGGGCCGCAATATCCAGGTCGGCCTCGGACAGATCAGACAACACCAGCACCGGGGTGTCCTGCGGCGAGCGTGCGACGTTCAGCGGTCCGCGCACGGAAAAGAACTCGCCCTTGTGGTCGAGCAGGTGCATCTTTTCCGGGTCATGGAAGCGGCCACCGGTCTTGTCGAACAGCAGTGCATCCGCATCCCAGCCCTGCCACAGGCCTTGAACGATGCCGATATACTCCTCGGCGCGGCGACGAAAGTCAGTGTCGGAGAAACCTTCCGGCCGGCTGAAATTGGCCGCTTCGCGGGAGCCCTGCGCCATCGTCGCATGCCAGCCGGCACGGCCATGGCTGATAATGTCGAGCGAAGCAAAACGGCGCGCCAGATTGTAGGGCTGGTGGGCAACCGTCGAGGCCGCGGCGACGAGGCCGATCTTGTCCGTCACCGTCGCCAGGGCGGCCAGCAGCGTCGTGGCCTCGAACGGGCTGCTCGACGGCCCGTCAGCGGTGTCGGAAATTGCGACCATGTCGACGCCAGCCGCTTCTGCCTGTCGCACGAATTTGCTGATCCGGCTGAAATCCAGCACGGCCTCTCCGGTGGCGGCAGCGATGTTGAGCGAAATGGCGAGATGCATCGCACCAACCTAAGTTCGCCGCTGCGCAAGGCAAGCCCGGCGAATGGACCAGAAGGCCGGCACTTGCCGGCCAGCCCCCGGTTGCCGCTCGGCCCTCACTTACCCGCCAGAATATCCTTGATCAGCCGCTGGCAGCGCTCGGCCATGAAGTCGAGCAAAAGCCGCACCTTGGGGTCCTGCAACTTCTTGTGCGGATAGACGGCGGCGAACTGCACCGGCGTCGGCGGCGTGTCGGCCAGGATCACCTGCAGCCGCTGGTCGCGGATGAAAGGTTCGACCTCGAAGCGCGGCTTGTTGATGATGCCGCGTCCCGACAGCGCCCAGCCGGTCAGCACATCGCCATCGTCGGTGTCGTAGGGGCCGTGCACCTCAAATTTCTGCGGCCCGGTCGGGGTCTGCAGCGTCCAGACATATTCGCGCGCGCCGGAATAGCGCAGCATCAGGCAGTCGTGTTTCTTGCCGATCAGCTCCTGCGGCTCGGCCGGCTCGCCGCGCGCCTCCAGATATTTCGGCGCCGCCACCAGCACACGTTCGCATTCCATGATGCCGCGCATCCTGAGGCTGGAATCCTCGATGATGCCGAGCCGGAAGGCGACATCGATGCCTTCCTTCATGATGTCGACATTGTGGTCCGAGAGCCTCAGCCGCACCTCGATATCGGGATACTTGTCGTGGAAATCGGGAATACCCGAGGCCACCAGCCGGCGACCGAGGCCCAGCGGCGCGGTCACGCGGATGGTGCCACGCGGCTGGCCGGACAGCGCCGATACCGCCGCTTCCGCTTCGGTGATCGCCTCCAGCACCTGCTTGGCGCCCGAGTAGAAGACGGTCCCATGCTCGGTCGGCATCAACTGCCGCGTCGTGCGGTTGAACAGCCTGACGCCCAGATGCTTCTCCAACTCCTTGATGCGGTTGGAGGCGACCGCCGGCGAAATGCGCATGTCGCGGCCGGCCGCCGACAGATTGCCGAGTTCGACGACGCGGACGAAGACGGCGATGTTGTCGAGATAGGCCATGCGGAGCACCTTCGCCGCTTTTCGGCGATCAGCCTAGTATTTTCCATTTTTTTTTGAAAGTCATCGTACACCTCGCCTCTTTCCGTTTGCGCGCCACACCGTAAAGTCAGCCAATCGGCAGGGACGACTTCAATGATGGATTTCGCGATTTTCTGGGACTGGCTGAGCTTCGCCGTGCGGTGGCTGCATGTCGTCACTGGCATCGCCTGGATCGGCTCGTCCTTCTATTTCGTCGCGCTTGATCTCGGCCTGCGCCAGCGTCCGGGCATGCCCGTCGGCGCCTTCGGCGAGGAATGGCAGGTGCATGGGGGCGGCTTCTACCACATCCAGAAATATCTGGTGGCGCCGGCCGAAATGCCGGAACACCTGACCTGGTTCAAATGGGAATCCTACGCCACCTGGCTGTCCGGCTTCGCCATGCTGTGCGTGGTCTACTATGCAGGCGCCGACCTGTTCCTGATCGATCCCAATGTGCTGCCAATGTCGGTGCCGGTCGGCATTCTTTTGTCGATGGCCACGATCGGTGTCGGCTGGGTGGTCTATGATCTCTTGTGCCGCTCGCCGCTCGGCAAAAGCGATACCGGCCTGATGCTGGTGCTCTACTGCGTGCTGGTGTTCATCGCCTGGGGGCTGACGCACCTGTTCACCGGCCGCGCCGCTTTCCTGCATCTGGGCGCCATCACCGCCACGATCATGTCGGCCAATGTCTTCATGGTCATCATCCCCAACCAGAAGATCGTCGTCGCCGACCTCATCGCCGGCCGCAAGCCCGATCCGAAATACGGCAAGATCGCCAAGCAGCGCTCGCTTCACAACAACTATCTGACGCTGCCCGTTCTGTTCCTGATGCTGTCGAACCACTATCCATTGGCGTTCGGCACGCAGTTCAACTGGGTCATCGCCTCGCTGGTGTTCATCATCGGCGTCTTGATCCGGCATTATTTCAACACCGTGCACAAACGTGCCGGCAACCCGCACTGGACCTGGCTCGGCGCCCTCGTCCTGTTCATCATCATCATCTGGCTGTCGACCGCGCCGAAGGTGCTGACCGGCGAGCCCAAGGCGTCCGCCTCGGCCGAGGTCTACATTGCCTCGGCGCATTTCCCGGCGGTTCGCGACACCGTGCTTGGCCGCTGCTCGATGTGCCATGCGCAGGAACCGGTCTATGAAGGCATCTACCACGCGCCCAAGGGCGTGGTGCTCGACACCGATGCTGATATCGCCAACCATGCCCGCGAGATCTATCTGCAGGCCGGCCGCAGCCACGCCATGCCGCCCGCCAATGTCAGCCAGATCACCGACAAGGAACGGGCGCTGCTGGTGGCCTGGTTCGAAGGCGCGGGGAAATAAGCATGAATTCCACACTTCTGCGCGGCCGCACGCTGTCCTTCGTGCGCTGGCCCGAAACCATCGACGACCATTCGGCCTGGCGCTACGAGGAGGATGGCGGCCTGCTGATCCGCGACGGCAGGATCGTCGCAGCCGGTGCCTACGCCGATGTCGAGAAACAGGCCGGCGAGGGGGTGACAAAGATCGATCACCGGCCGCAGCTTCTGCTGCCGGGCTTCGTCGATACCCATGTGCATTTCCCGCAGATGCAGGTCATCGCCTCCTATGGCGCCGAACTGCTCGACTGGCTGAACACTTACACCTTCCCGGAAGAAACGAAATTCGCCAACGCCCAGCATGGCCGCCGCATCGCGCGGCTGTTCCTCGACGAGATGGTGCGGCACGGCACCACGACGGTCACCGCCTACTGCTCGGTGCACAAGGCTTCCGCGGAAGCCTTTTTTGCCGAATCGCATGACCGCAACATGCTCAACATCGCCGGCAAGGTGATGATGGACCGCAATGCCCCCGAAGGCGTGCTCGACACGCCGCAATCCGGCTACGACGACACCAAGGCGCTGATCAAGGAGTGGCACGGCAAGGGGCGCCAGCACTACGCCATCACGCCGCGCTTCGCCATCACCTCCTCGCCGGAGCAGATGGAGATGGCCGGCGCGCTCTGCCGCGAGCATCCCGATCTGCACATGCAGACGCATCTGTCGGAAAACCAAGCCGAGATCGCCTTCACGCAACAGCTCTACCCCCGGTCGCGCGACTACACCGACGTCTACGAGCACTATGGGTTGCTGGGCAAAAAGAGCCTGTTCGGCCACTGCATCCATCTGTCGGAACGCGAGGCGGATGCGCTCTCGGATAGCGGTTCGGTGGCGGTGTTCTGCCCGACCTCGAACCTGTTCCTCGGCTCCGGCCTGTTCGACTATCAGCGCTTCCGGCGTCGGGACAAGCCGCTCAGGATCGCCGCCGCCACGGATGTCGGCGGCGGCACCAATTATTCCATGCTGCGGACCATGGACGAGGGCTACAAGGTGATCGCGCTGAACGGCGAGAAGCTGAACCCGTTCCAGTCCTTCTGGCAGATCACGCGCGGCAATGCCGAGGCGCTCTCGGTGGTCGACAAGATCGGAACGCTGGAAGTGGGCACCGACGCCGATATCGTCGTGCTCGACGCCAGGGCGACGCCCGCGATGCGGCTCCGGATGGAAACGGCGCAGACGCTGGCGCAGGAATTGTTTCTGCTGCAGACACTGGGCGACGACCGCGCCGTGCGCGAGGTGTATGTCGCGGGGCGGGCGGCGAAGGGCGACATGATCGCGGGGTAGGTCCCCCTCGCCCGGATTGCCAAACCGAATTGCGAAGGGCAATTCGGGGCAATCCGACCTCTCCCCGAGGGGAGAGGAGGCTACTGACGCCAGCGCCTTCCTCTTTTCCCCCACGGGGAGAAGGTGGCCGCGAAGCGGCCGGATGAAGGGGCGGTCTCGACGGGAGCTTGACCCGGCGGAGCTTGTCGTACAAACGACGTGTGACGATTTTCGGAGAAAGAAAATGGCCGCAGCGGACGACATCGCTCTGATCCGGAAACAGGAAGAGACGCTGGTCTTTTCCGCCTTCGATGAGGCCGTCGCCTTCAAGATCGGCTCGGCGATTCGCAAGCGCGCGCTCGCCGAAAACCTGCCCATCATCGTCGACATCAGGCTGTGGGATCGGCCGCTCTTCTACGCCGCTATGCCGGGTTCGAACGCTTCCAATCCCGACTGGGCGCGGCGCAAGATCAATGTGGTCAGGCGGTTTCTCAGGAGCACCTATCGCATGGTGCTGGAGCAGCAACGCCCTGACCGCGCCTTCAAGATTGGTGAAGGCCTCGACATCTCCGACTATGTGCTCGCCGGCGGCGGTTTTCCGGTGACGGTCAAGGGCGCCGGCGTGATCGGCGTTATCGCGGTCTCCGGGCTGCCGGAGCGCGAGGATCATGGTGTTGTCGTCGATGCGCTGTGCGATCACCTGGGGGTCGACAAGCGTGGACTGGCACTGGCTGCGGAACCCGAATGACTGTGCTCAATCCCAAAGCTTTCCTCACCTCGATCTTCGACGCCGCCGTGGCCGCTGCCGATCCGGAGCGGACCATCAGGGGGCATTTGCCGGCGAAGCCCAAGGGCCGCACCATCGTCATTGGCGCTGGCAAAGGCTCGGCGCAGATGGCGGCCGCCTTCGAGAAGGTCTGGGATGGGCCGATCGAAGGGCTGGTCGTCACCCGCTACGGCTATGGCGCAAAATGCGAGCGCATCGAGATCATTGAAGCGGCGCATCCGGTGCCGGACGCCGCCGGCCTCGAGGCCTCACGGCGGCTGCTTGCAAAGGTCCAGGGGCTGACCGCGGACGATCTGGTCGTGGCGCTGATTTCCGGTGGCGGTTCGGCGCTGCTGCCATCGCCGGCCGCTGGCCTGACACTGGCAGACGAGATCGCCGTCAACGAGGCGCTGCTCGCCTCCGGCGCGCCGATCGCGGCGATGAACACCATCCGCAAGCATCTTTCCACCATCAAGGGCGGCCGGCTGGCGGCAGCGTCGTGGCCGGCCAAGGTGGTGTCGCTGGTTGTGTCAGACATTCCCGGTGACAATCCGGCCCTTGTCGCCTCCGGGCCGACCGTGCCGGATACCGGCAGCCGTCAAGACGCGCTGGCCTCGATTGCGGCCTATGGCATGAAGCTGCCGGCCTCGGTGATGGCGCACATCAATTCGCCGGCGGCCGACGCGCCGGATCCCGACGATGAGCGCTTTTCCCGCAATGAGGTGCATCTGATCGCCTCCGCCGGCGTGTCGCTGGAAGCGGCGGCCGCCGAAGCGAAGCGGCAAGGCATCGAGGCCGTCATCCTCTCCGATGCGATCGAGGGCGAAGCGCGCGAAGTCGGAGGCGTCCACGCCGCCATCGCGCGCGAAGTGGCGACGCGCAACCGGCCTTTCCAAAAGCCGGTGCTGATCCTGTCGGGTGGCGAAACAACGGTGACCTTGCGGGCCAAAGGCAAGGGCGGCCGCAATTCGGAACTCCTGCTCGCCTTCGCCATCGGCATCAACGGCGTACAAGGCATTCACGCCCTGGCTGCCGACACGGACGGCATCGACGGCTCGGAAAACAATGCCGGTGCCTTTGCCGACGGCTCGACCGTCTCGCGCATGCGCGCGGCCGGCGTCGACGCCAAGGCGATGCTGGCCGGCAACAATGCCTGGACGGCGTTCGACGCGGTGGGCGATCTGTTTGTGCCGGGACCGACCGGCACGAATGTCAATGATTTGAGGGCGATCCTGATCCGATAGTTCACCTGCGGCTTGACTAGCGTTTGGCTCACAAAGTCTTTGGTGATGGGCCGAAGCCTCTCAGCTTCGTCATCCCTGGGCGAAGCAGAAGCGAAGCTCCGTCGCGGAGACCCTGGGATCCATTCCGTGATCTTGGTCGAAGAATGCAGCGGAGCAGAATTCTGCACCCGTGGTGGCGCTCAGGAGTCCCGGCATGGATCCCTTGGGCTGCGGCGCAGCTCCAGGGGTCTGCGCTGCGTCGCTACGCTCCTTGCTCCGCCCGTGGATGACGAAGTCGTTGAGGCCTTCGCTCATCTCACGACCCCATCAGCCGCTTCACCTCTTTCATATCCTGCAAAAACCGCTCTCGCTCCGCTTCCTTCTCCGCGGGCTCATGGATGCGCAGGATAAATGACGGATGGATGGTGATGAACACGCGCAGGCCATCCTCGCGCTCGATCACCTGGCCGCGCATTTTCGTCACAGGGATCGCCTTGCCCAGCAAGGACAAGGCAGCCGTTGCGCCGAGCGCCACGGCAAGCTCCGGCTTGATCAGCGCGAATTCCCGGTCGATCCACCAGCGGCAAGCCTGCACCTCACCGGCATTCGGTTTGGAATGGATGCGGCGCTTGCCGCGCGGCTCGAATTTGAAGTGTTTCACCGCGTTGGTGACGTAGACTTTCTGGCGATCGACGCCCGCGTCATCGAGGATCGAATCGAACACCTTGCCGGCCGGACCGACGAAAGGTTTGCCGGCGAGGTCCTCCTGGTCGCCGGGCTGTTCGCCGACGAAGATGACCTTGGCATTATCAGGCCCTTCGCCGAACACGGTCTGCGTCGCGTCGCGCCAGAGCGGGCAGCGGCGGCAGCCTTTCGCCGCCTCGCGCAACTCGGAAATGGTGGTGGCGTCATCATCCTGCGGCGTTTCGACTGGCTGCTTCGGCCAATGCCTGGCCTGCACCTTGGCGTGGTGCGGCGCCGGCGTCGTCGGCATCTTGGCAATCATATCCTTGGCGGCCTTATCAGCTCCTGCGATCAGCTCTGGAATGAGCGAGGCCTCGGGAAGGTTCCGCCAATATTTCTTCGGCATCTCCTTTTGCATGGCCTTCACCTTCAGCCGTGCCGGGTTGAAAATGTTCTCGAAATAGGTGCGCCACAGCGCCTCGGTGTCGTCCTGATCGGGCGCATCGCCCTTGGTGGCGCCCGGTCCGATGGCCAGCCTTTCGCCATCCCAGTCGGCCGATGCGTAAGGCGTCAGGATCGTCCAGCGCATGCCGGTGAAGCGCCTGACGAAGAAATCGGCGTTCCGCTCGACAATGAAATGATCGGGCTCAAACCAGGCGACGTAGCGCTCCTCGTCGCCGTCGCCTATCTTCCGGAAGCGCACGAAGGCATGCATCTTGTGGCTATCGCGCCGCACCGCCTTCTCCATCGCCTCTAGCCGCCTGGTGTCGGGATCCGATGCGATCGCCAGCAGCTTCGGCTCGCTGCGCAATCGCCACAGCAGCCGGTAGAGAAAGGCGAACCGGGTGGGGTCGGAATGGCAGAAGGCGGTTTCCGCGTGCTCGATAAAATCGCGCGGCACCACGAGTTGCGCCCCCGCAGGTACGACCGGCAGATCGCCAGGCGGTTGGTCGGAGCCTGCCGCGACATGCCAACTGACGTCTTCGGGCTTGACCTCGTTCAACGCCAGCCGCCGTGCTGCGTCGCGCCAGGCTGAAAAATCCGTCTCGCTGTCGAGCCGCACACTGTATCGGGCAAGGTTAAGCTCTGCCGGCCGCATGGTCAAAACAATGACAACTGTTCGCAGGAGCGCACGATCTTGTCGCGCAGGCCCTGCTTGTCGGTGAGCGTTCCAGGCGACCAACCCTCCGCGATGATGAACGGCCTGAGCTTGGCGATCGACTGGCAAATCCGCCCGACATCCTCGAGCCGCAGCCGCCGGTGGCGGCGGGTCTCCAAGATTTTCGCCACCACCTTGGTGCCGAGACCAGGCACGCGCAGCAGCGCCTCGCGGTCTGCGCGATTGATGTCGACGGGGAACTGTCCGCGATTGCGCAGCGCCCAGGCCAGCTTCGGGTCGATGGCGAGGTCGAGCATGCCATCGCCGCTACCGGCCAGGATTTCCGGCTGTGAGAAGCCGTAAAACCGCATCAGCCAGTCAGCCTGGTAAAGCCGGTGTTCGCGCATCAGCGGCGGCTTCTGCAGCGGCAGGGACGACGACGAGTCAGGGATCGGGCTGAAGGCCGAATAATAGACGCGCCGCAGATGATAGCTGCCATAGAGCCGGGCGCTGGTGTGCAATATGCCGTCGTCGGATGTCTTGTCCGCGCCGACGATCATCTGTGTCGACTGGCCACCCGGCGCAAAGCGTTCGCGCGTCTTGGTCCTCAGCGTCGGCTCGGCTTTTTCTTCCATCTTCTGGCGCAGCCTGGCCATGGAAAGGCGGATTGTTTCCGGCTTCTTTTCCGGCGCCAATTTCTTGACGCCCTCGTCGGTCGGCAGCTCGACATTGATCGACAGCCGGTCGGCGTAGAGACCGGCCTTTTCGACCAGTTCCGCCGAACTTTCCGGAATGGTTTTCACATGGATATAGCCGGAGAACTTTTCTTCCAGCCGCAGCCGCCGCGCCACCTCGACCATCTCGCCCATGGTCTCGTCGGGTGAGCGGATGA
Organism: Mesorhizobium loti; assembly: GCA_002356515.1. NCBI lineage: Bacteria > Pseudomonadati > Pseudomonadota > Alphaproteobacteria > Hyphomicrobiales > Phyllobacteriaceae > Mesorhizobium > Mesorhizobium loti. Next base: position 4,738,868 of record AP017605.1, read on the forward strand.
CGCCTGAAGACAGGAACAGGCCTTCGATGTAGTTGCGGCGGTAGAAATCCATGGTCAGCTTCACCACGTCGTCGATGCTGAAGCGGGCACGCTTCACATTCGAGGACGAGCGGTTGATGCAATAGCTGCAATCATAGATGCAGAAATTGGTGAGCAGGATTTTCAGGAGCGAAATGCAGCGGCCGTCCGGTGCGTAGGAATGGCAGATGCCCATGCCTTCGGTGGAGCCAATACCGCCGGATTTCAGCGAGTCCTTTTTCGCCGAGCCGGATGAGGCGCAGGAGGCGTCATATTTGGCGGCGTCGGATAGGATTGCCAGCTTTTCACGGACGGTGAGAGCGCTCATTAGTTCATGATATGTTCTGATCGGCTGCCGCGCTACCTCATTTGACATAGGCGGCGAAAAAAGTGATCGCCGCCCGTCGTGTCGTCAAACCTCGTGCAGATAGAGGTGATAATCCAGTTCGCTGACCGTGCGTGCCACGCGCAGATATTCGGACTGTTTGATCGCCACGAAGGTGCGGTGCAGGTCCTCGCCAAGCGCGCCTTTCAGGAAGCTGGACGCCTTGGCCGCTTCGATCGCAGCGCGCCAATCGGCTGGCATCGTCGTGCGGGTGACAGCCGCTTCATAGCCATTGCCGGTCGTTTCCGGACCGGGGTCGAGCCCCTCGTCGAGGCCTTTGATGATGCCGGCCAGCACCGTCGCTGCGATCAGATAGGGATTGGCGTCGACGCCGGACGGCCGGTGCTCGATGCGCCGGTTCTTGGCGTCGCCGGCCGGCACGCGCAGCGCCACCGAACGGTTGTTGACGCCCCAGGTCGGCGCCACCGGCGCATAGGATTGCGAGACGAAGCGCCGCCAGGAATTGGCGTGCGGCGCAAACACCAGCATCGACTCCGCCATCGTCTGAATCAGCCCGCCGAGCCCTTGCAGCAGGGGCAGCGACCAGCTCTCGCCGCCGGCCTCGGCAAAGACGTTTCGGCCGGCCTTGTCCTGCAGCGAGACGTGGAAATGCATGCCCGAGCCGGCATATTTCTCGATCGGCTTGGCCATGAAGCAGGCGGTCACGCCATGGCGGCGCGCCTGTGCCCGCACCAGCCGCTTCAGCATGACGAGGTCGTCGGCCGCCCGCATCACATCCTTGCGGTAGTTCAGCGTCAATTCGTACTGGCCGGGCGCGTATTCCGAAATCACCGTCTCGGCCGGAATGCCTTGCGCCTTGGCCGCGGCGTAGATGTCGGAAAACAGCGGCTCCATGCCGTGCAGATGGTCGACGGAATAGACCTCCGTCTTGCCCGAGACACGGCCGTCGAGCACCGCGCGCGCCGGCTGCACCTTGCCCTCGGCATCGCGTTCGTTGGCAAGGAGAAAAAATTCCAGTTCGAAGGCGCCGGCCGGGTAAAGGCCCTTGGCCGCGAGGATGTCGACCTGCCGGGCCAGCGCCAGCCGCGGGTCCGACGACATGGGCTGGCCGTCGAGGTGATACATCGCCATCAGCACCTGACCGCGCGGCGGGTTGGTGCCGTAGAGCGGCACCAACGTGCCGGGGATCGGCCATGCCCGGAGGTCGCCGTCGCCGGTGGTCCAGATCAGCCCGGTCTCGTGCACGTCCTCGCCGGTGATGTCGAGGCCGAGGATCGAGATCGGCATGTGCCGGCCGCCCTCGAAAATGCTCTTCAGCTCATGCCGGCGCACGATCTTGCCGCGGCCGACGCCATTGGCATCAGTCAGCACGATATCGAAGGCTTCGATCTCGGGATGGGCGTCGAGAAAGGCTTGCGCTTCGGCGGGCGACGACCCTGAAGGCGAGGTCACAATGGCATTGTCCATGGCCGCTTGTCTCATGCCGCAAGCTTTGCCGCAACCGCGCCGAAGGCGGCGATCAGCCGGTTGACCTGGGTGCCGGTGGTTGCCGGCGAGATCAGCATCATGTTGTGGAAGGGCGCGATCAGCACGCCGCGATTGACCAGCGCGACATGGATGGCGGCCTCCAGCTCCGGCGCATGCGCGGTCTCGGCTTGCGCGCCGTTGCGCAACGGGCCGGGTGCGCAGATGAACTCGACGCGGGCGCCGACACGGGCGACATGCCAGGGCAGGCGATAGCGGTCGATCACCCCGGTCAGCCCGGCATCCAGACGCCGCGCCAGATGGTCCATGCGGTCATAATTCTCCGGCGTCATCACTTCTTCCAGCGTGGCGCGCATGGCAGCAAATTGCAGCGGGTTGGCCGAAAGCGTTGTGCCCATGCCGGAATAGCCGGGCTCCTTGGTCCTGTTGTAGTCGGCATAGCGCGAGGCGACCTCGTCGCTCATGCCCCACACACTTGCCGGCACGCCGCCGGCGATCGGCTTGCCCAGCACGAAGAAGTCCGGCTCCAGCCCGTATTTCCTGGTGTAGCCGCCGGGGCCGGTCGAGATGGTGTGCGTCTCGTCGATCAAAAGCAGTGTGCCGGTCACGCGCGTCAACCTGCGCAGCGCGTCATGGAAGCCGGGATCGGCCAGCACCATGCAGGAATTGGTGAGCACCGGTTCGGCGATGACACAGGCGACATCCCTGTCCTTGAGCGCGGCCTCAAGTGCTGCAACATCGTTGAACTCGATCACCTTGGCCGTGCGGGTCAGGTCGCGGAACTCGCCCGCCAGTCCCGGCCGGTTGACCGGCTTGCCGTCGATCAGCCGCACCATCGTCTCGTCGACCGAGCCGTGGTAGCAGCCGTTGAAGACCAGGATTTTCTCGCGCCCGGTGACGGCTCGGGCGACACGCAGCGCGAAGCGGTTGGCATCGGTCGCCGTCGTCGCGATCTGCCAGAACGGCAGGCCGAAATGCTGCTGCAGCAGCGGCCCGATGGCAAGTGCGTCTTCCGAAGGCAGCATATAGGTCAGGCCACGCCCGGCCTGGCGTCGGATGGCGCGCGCCACCGGCGGTGGCGAGTGGCCGAACATCGAACCGGTGTCGCCAAGGCAGAAATCGTCGAGCCTGTTGCCGTCTATGTCGGTGATCGCCGCGCCCTTGGCGCTGTCGACCAGGATCGGAAACGGCGTCGGCCAGTCGTTCATCCAGTGCATCGGCACGCCGCCGAAGAAGCCGGGCAGGCCGTTGCCGACCTTGGCTTGGGATTTCGGCCGCGCCTTGCGGAAGGCCGCCCCTTCCGTTTCGCGCAACTGTGCGATGCGCTCGCGGCTGATGCCGCCGATGGACGTCTTTGAACTGTCGCTGCTGTGCATGAAAACCCCTCTCGTGCGTACCTCTTAGCCAATCCACCTCCGCAACCGCAATTGGCCGCGTGTCTGCCCTGCATTGGCTCAGCCTTTGCCGGCGACGCTTGACCGTGCTGCCGAAGTCAGCGCCAATGTGTGCGGGAGTTGAGGTGGGAGGACAAAAATGCGCACGATCATCTGTGCGGCAATGCTGCTGTCGTCGGCCGGCACGGCCTTCGCCTCAGGCGGCATCTGGTGCAATGTCGACGATACGGCGGTGACGTTCGACGTCGGCGCCGGCGTCACCAGAGGCATGGGTGGCCCGACCTTCAACTTTCGCGGCGATCTCGAAATCAAGGCGAGGCCGGCTGGCGATGGATTGCGCAAGACGGTGTTCGAGGATTCCAACCTGACCCAGTACTGGCTGGACGACAAGGAGCTGCGGCTGAACATCTACCGCGAGTACGAAGCGGCAAACACCTTCAATTCAGTCGAACTGACGATCCTGACCAAGGCCAGCGACGAAGGCGTCTATGACGGGCAGTACACGCTTGCCGTCTATGACAATGCCGCCGACACGGACAAGGACGGCAAGCCGGCGGAGTTGACGGGCAAGGTGTCGTGCGGGGCTGAGTAGGCTCGCCGACCGGTTGTTTCAGCCTGCCTGCATCGAGGCGATGGCGCGCCGCATCAGGTCGAGAAACACCAGCCGCTCGTCCTCGCTGAAGCCGGCCAGCGCCGCCTCGTTCTGTGAACGCGCGGCCTGTGTCGCCGGCTCGCGCAGACCAACGGCTTTCGCTGTGAGATGGATCGACTGCGAGCGCCCGTCTTCGGGATGCAGGCGTCGTTCGATCAAGCCGTCACGTTCCATGCGGATCAGCGTGTTGGCCATCGTCGCCTGTTCCACGTTGAGGCGCTGCACGAGTTCGCGTTGCGTCAGGCCATCTTCATCCCACAGCGCCAGCAGCGTCATGAACTGGGCGGGCGCCAGGCCGAGTGGCCGGATGCGCTGCTGCAGCCCGTTGGCAAACAACCGTGCCATGTGGTTGGCCAGGAATCCGGCGGATCGTTCCTTCTGAAATGCCATGCTTGCCAGATAATAGTTGAATAGCATGCTATGCAATGATATATAGCTTGCTATGAAAATGAAAACCAGAATTCATGCGGCGGCGGGCGCCGTCGCGCTCATCACGGTGTCTGCTTTCTGGCTGTCGACGGCCACGGTTGAACTGCTCGGCGACACGGCCGCGATCACAATGGTCAAAAACTCTGTGCTGGTCGGCATGGCGGTGCTCATCCCGGCGATGATCATTGCCGGCGCGTCGGGCTTTTCACTCGGCAAGGGCTGGAAGAGTCCGATCGTGGCACGCAAGAAGTGGCGCATGCGCATCATCGCCGCCAACGGACTGGTGCTCGTGCCTTCGGCCTTCCTGCTCAGCAGCCTTGCCACGGCCGGTCGCTTCGACAGCCTTTTCACAATCATCCAGGCGATCGAACTGGTGGCTGGCGCGACGAACATCGCACTGCTGTCGCTCAACATGCGCGATGGTCTGTCGCTGCGGCGGAAACCTGTTCGGCTGGCCGCGCGGGCGCGGTGAGTTCAGGCCGTGATGTCGATGACGCCGCAGTCGCCGGCGGCACTGCCGAAGGCGATGCGGCGTTCTTCCTTGTCCCACATCATGGCGGTGATGGCGCCCTTGCCCTGTCGGCGCAACAACACTTCCTTGGCGTCGGCGAAGCGCGCGGCGATCACCATGCCGTCCTCATAACCGATCGCCACGACATCCTGGCTTGGATGGCAGGCGACCGAGGTCACCATCGTGTTGCCGCGCGTGCCGAGTTCCAGCGGTGCTTTGCCCATCGGCCCGTCCTTGCCCGAAAACGGCCAGACGATCGCCGCCGGCGCGCCGGAACTCGCCAGCCACTTGCCTTTGGCGCTCCATGACAGGCTTTTCACCTTGCCGGGATAGCCGGTCATGCGCATGTGCTTGCCGTCAGCGAGCTTCCAGCCGTGCAAGGCGTTTTCCTGCATGGTGGTGACGAGGAAGGCGCCGTCCGGCGAGAAGGTGATGCCGGTGTGGGCGCCGGCCCATTCGAGTTCCACCGGCTTGCCCTCGGCGGCCGGGAAATGCAGCGTCGCGCCATTGTAGCGGGCAACACCGAAGCGCATGCCCTTGGGCGAGAACGCCAGCCCCTCAACCGAGCGCGGATGGGCAAATTCCCTTGTCTTGCCATCGGTGAAGCGCACGAAGGCGGTCTTGCCCGTGGCATAGGCAATGGCGCCCTGCGGTCCCGCGGCGACGCTGGTGATCCATTTCTTGCCGGCGTTCGCCAGTTCGCTGAGATCGCCGCCGACTTTCACGGCGAACACCTTGCCGTCCTCGCCGCCAGTGATCAGCCGGTCGTTGGCCGCGTCGTGGAAGGCGGCAAGCAGCCCGTCATTGGCTTGCACCGTCTTGTGGCCATTGTCGAGCCGGTGGACGGCGCCGTCAGCCAGCGCGAAATGCGGCACGTCGCCGAGGAAGACGGCGGCTACGCAATGGCCATCGAGATCGAGAGGGGCAACTGTGGGCATCAGAACCATTCCAATGAAATTTGTCGCCAACCCCAAGAAGCCGCCAGCGCGGCCAGGTGTGGCGCCAACCTTCTCCCCTTGTGGGAGAAGGTGGATCGGCGCGTAGCGCCGAGACGGTTGAGGGGTGGGTGACGGAGCGCCGTCGACGCCAAGCTGGAACACCCCTCATCCGACCTCGCTACGCGAGGCCACCTTCTCCCGCAAAGGGAGAAGGAAGAAGGGGCAGCGCTAGCGCCATAAAGTCAGGAAATCAAGCCGCCTGGCAGGCGTCAAAACTCTTCTTCAGCCGCTCGGCGTCGAGCTCGCGGCCGATGAACACCAGCCGGCTCTCATGCTTCTCGCCGTCCTTCCAGGCACGCTGGTGGTCACCCTCGATGATCATGTGTACGCCCTGGATGACGTAGCGCTCGTCATCGCCCTTGAGCGCAATGATGCCCTTCAGCCGCAAGATGTTGGGGCCTTCCATCTGGGTGATCTTCTCGATCCATGGGAAGAACTTCTTCGGGTCCATCTCGCCGCCGCGCAGCGACACCGACTGCACCGTCACGTCGTGGATGTCGGAAGGATGCGCGTGGTCGTGATGATGATGATCATGCCCGTCATGATCATGGTGATCGTGGCCATCATGGTCGTGATGATCATGATCGTGGTCATGATGATCGTCATGCGCGTCGAGGAAATGTGGATCGTTTTCCAGCGCCCGCGACAGGTCGAAAGCGCCGCGGTCGAGCACTTCTGACAGGGCGACGCCGGCGCGCGTGGTGCGGTGGATCCTGGCCGCCGGATTGATGGCGCGGATCGTCGCTTCGACCTTGGCCAGCTCTTCCGGGGTGACCAGATCGGTCTTGTTGAGCACGACGACATCGGCAAAGGCGATCTGGTCCTCGGCTTCCTTGGAATCCTTGAGCCTGAGCGGCAAATGCTTGGCGTCGACCACCGCCACCACCGCATCGAGCTTGGTCTTGGAGCGCACATCGTCATCCATGAAGAAGGTCTGCGCCACCGGCACTGGATCGGCGAGGCCGGTGGTTTCGACGACGATGGCGTCGAAACGGCCGGGCCGGCGCATCAGGCCTTCGACGACGCGGATCAGGTCGCCGCGCACCGTGCAGCAGACGCAGCCATTGTTCATCTCGTAGATTTCCTCGTCGGATTCCACGATGAGGTCGTTGTCGATGCCGATCTCGCCGAATTCGTTGACGATGACCGCGTAGCGCCTGCCATGATTCTCCGACAGGATGCGGTTGAGCAGCGTCGTCTTGCCGGCGCCGAGATAGCCGGTGAGAACGGTTACGGGGATCTGCGTCTGTGCGTCGCTCATGGCTTGCCTCGAAAATGACTGGGCCTTGAAATCCAGGCCGCGAAAAAGGGATTGTCGGCTCCATATAGGATGTGTGCGGGGCTTTTGCACGGGGCAAACCGATGGGCCAAAGCTCTCGGCCCGGCCACTGGGATATCGGCGTGCCGGATGACTGCGGAAGTGCGCCTTTGTGGCGAGCAAAGCGCATCTCATGCCATGCGCGCCTCGTCCTTGCGGCGATTCCTGTGCGGCCAAAAGTCGTTTGTCATCTAACTGAAATAAACATCTGGCATTAGCCACGGCGGGCACCGCAATGCTTGCCGGCAAAGCTGTTTCACGCGCCGGATTCTTTTTATCGTCGATTGCCAACCGGCCGGCTGCGTCTATGCTGTCGCTACCGGTATGGCCGAAGAGGGATGAACCATGGCCAAGGCGGACAAGACTGCAACAATGAGCCGGCTGCATTCGGCGGCCAGGCTGGCAAGAACCGCGCTGGCGGCCCGGCTTCTGGCGCATGGCTTCTATGCCGGCCAGGACCAGATCATGCTGGCGCTCGACCGCGAGGATGGCCAGACGCCGGGCAATCTTGCCGGTCGCCTTGGCGTCCGCCCGCCGACCATCACCAAGACCATCAACCGGTTGCAGGCGCAGGGTTTTCTGGAAAAGCGCGCCTCCGAGGCCGATGCCCGCCAGGCGCATATCTTTCTCACCGACAGCGGCCGCGAGACCATCCGCGCCATCGAGAAGTCGGTGAAGAAGACCGAAAAGCAGGCGTTGAAAGGCCTCGACAAGAAGGACCAGAAGGCGCTGTTCAAGCTGCTGGCCCGCATCGAGGCCAATCTCTCCAACGAGGAGCTGGAGCTGATCGACGACGACGCCGAGTCGGACGACTGATCACGCCGCCGCTGGGGCCGAGTCCCGGATCAGCGAGGACCAGCGTCCCGGCGTCATGCCGAACGCTTTCTTGAATTGCCTGTTGAAGTGGCTCTGGTCGGTGAAGCCGGCCTCGACCGCGATCTGCGCCAGCGGTTCGCCGGCAGCGATCATCCGCCGCGCGCGCTGAAGCCGGCGCATCACCAGGAAACGATGCGGGCTGGTCGAGAAGGCCGCGCGGAAATGCCTCGATAAGGCATAGCGGTCGAGCCCGGTGATAGCCTCCAGTTCGCCGGATCGCACGGGCCGCGTTGCGTTCTCCGTCAAATAGTCCCGCGCCAGCGCGGCCGCCCGCCACGCCGTTCTGGCCATCGGCTTCGCCGGCTGGCCGGCATGGCGCGCCAGGCTTCGCATCAGTTGCGTGAGAAAATCGTCGACGAACAGCTCGTCGAGTTCCTGCTGCAGCGGCCCCAGCGCCGAAAGCAGCGTGGCGCAGAAGGCGTCATCCTTCACCACGGCATCCCCGACGAAGGGCAGAGAAGCGCCACCAAGGCAGTCCAGCATCAGCGACGGTTCGAGATAGAGCATCCTATAGCGCAACCCATCCTCGGTGCCGGCGCCGCCATCATGCAATTCGTCGGGATGCAGCACGATGATCTGGCCGGGCAGGCTTAGCCGCGTCGCGCCGCGATAGCGAAAGGTCTGCACGCCCTGCAGCGTCACCCCGATCGCATAGGTGTCATGACGATGCAGATCGAAGGCGCTGCCATGAAAGCGCGCCTCGATCCGCTCCATGCCCGCAGGGTCGGGAGCCGAGATGATGCAGTTCTCCGCCGCCTCGGTGCACAAACGTCCAAGACCCTCGAAGGCATGGCGGCCTAGATCGTGCGACATCGTCTCCTTCAGCCCCGACATCGGGGCACAACCTCGAATGGTCCATTTTCTCATGTTCGATACGAAATTTGCAATCGTGCTCAGGGAAGATCTGCCGGTCTGGCAGAAGCTCAACGTCACCGCCTTCCTGACCAGCGGCGTCGTCGCGCAGTTTCCTGACATCATCGGCGAGCCCTATCGCGACCGCTCAGGCAATCTTTACAATCCGCTGTCGATCCAGCCGGTCATCGTGCTGTCCGCCGACCAGGCGGCGCTGGCCACCATCCACCGGCGCGCGCTGGAGCGCGGCGTGACGGCCTCCCTCTATGTCGAGGAGATGTTTTCCACCGGCTTCGACGCCGCCAACCGCGCTGTCTTCGCCGAGTTCGCACCCGATGACGCCAAGGTGGTCGGCATCGCGCTGCGTGCCGAGAAGAAGCTCGTCGACAAGATCACCAAAGGCGCCCGCATGCACACATAAGGGTTCAATCGGCTGGCTGCCGCCGATCGAGAACAGCGGCATACAGTGCCGCCAGCAATGCGAGTGCCGCCGATATCAGCATCGTGACCAACAGCGCAGGGATCGACCCTGCCAGGAACAGGCCGGCGATGGCGGCTATGAGTGCTCCGCCGCCGATCCGCATCGCGGCGGCCAGTCCTGCGGCGGTGCCGACCAGATCCTGTCGCACCGACAAGGCGCCGCTGTTGGCGGCAGGCATGGTCAATCCATTGCCGACGCCGATGAACAGGCAAGGTCCGAAGAAGGCCAGGATGTGCGCGATGCCAAAGCCTGACAGGACCAGACCGACCAACAGGCCAGCGCAGGTCAGCAGGCGCGCAAAGACAAGCGTGGCGGCGAGCGAGGTCTTCGCGGCGTAGCGCCCGGCCAGATAGCTGCCGAGAATGAAGCCGGTTGGAACCAATCCCATGTAAAGGCCGAGCTTCGCGCTTGATCCACCGAGCGCGTCGCCGACGACCAATGGGGCTCCGCCCAGGAACACATAAAGCACCCCCATCGAGGCGGCCATGCACAGCGTGTAGGCCCAAAACCGCGCTGAACCCAGGAGCAGCCCATAGGAGGCAAGGTAGTTCCTGTTCGATCTCGGTAATGGAATTCTTCTGATCTCGCGCATGGACAGGGCGAAGGCGGCTATCCCGAGGATCGCAAAGACAACGAAGCTTGAGCGCCATCCGAACAGCTCGTCCAGCGATCCGCCAAACAAAGGACCGACCATGGGCGCGAGCGCCCACCCCATGGCGAGGTAACCGAATTTGCTGGCGGCTTCGCGCTCGTCCGATGTCTCCTTGATGATGACCAAGGCGACCGAATAGCAGGGGCCGATGCACGCCTGCATCGCGCGAAACAGAAGGAAAGTGCCGATATTGGGAGCCAGAGCGCAGCCGATGGACGCCGCGACGAAGATCGAGAGGGATATCAAGACGACCAGCCTGCGCCCAAATCGGTCCGATAGTGCGCCCCCGATGGCCTCTATGACGGCGGTGATGATCGCAAAGCCGGCAACCGACAGATTGACCAATGCGAAATCAGCTTGGAACGTTGCGGCAATGTTCGGCAGCGACGGCAAAATCATGTTCACCGGCAGCACGGCAAGAGCCGAAAGCAGGATAAGGGTAATTAGCCGGGGTGGAGCAACGGGTTTGGGGACGACCGTTGTCTCGAGCATGTCCGTGCCCGGACTCCGAATGGGGTTATCGCTCGCCATGATCTCGCTCACCTTGTCGGTGGGATTGAAGGGAGGGTCTGACGGGGCGGCCCAAATTCCGGGCATAAAAAAGGCCCCGTCAGGAGCCTGCTTACCGCGCATGGGTGCTTTCGCCGGATGGTTACACCATCCTGCCCATGCGCTCCCTTACGACGATCAAAACCATTGCGATGTTCATGGCGCCAGAGCTAGGCGCAAAAGGTGCATGTCGTCAAGGCAGCACGCGCTCGGACGTCGATCGGCAACAGCGCCATGCAAGTGGTCTGCCGGAGCAATTCCAGGAACAAGAGTGAAATGGTGAATTGCTCTAAGCCTGTCGGCGCGTCTTGTTGTGCCAGACGCTTTTGGCTTGCCGGCAAGCGACAATTCCCGCAAAGGTGGGCTCCAGCCCCGCTTTTCCCCGGCCTGCAAGTGAATGCTTCCCAAAGATATGTCGAGAGCGCGACGCCGCCCGTGGCGATTCTGTGCATGCTCACCACCTACGTCTTCTTCACCTTCCTCGACACCTCAAGCAAATATCTCGTCCTGGCCGGCGTTTCCGCGCTGATCGTCGCCTGGGTGCGTTTTGCCGTGCATGTCGTGCTGGTCGGCACGCTGCTGCGCGGCTGGCGCGAACCCATGCGGTTTCGCCCGGTCAACCTGCCGGCGCATGTGTTGCGCGGTGTGTTCCTGTTCGGCTCGACCATGTGCAACATCTTGGCCCTGCGCTCCCTGCAACTGGCCGAGACGACGTCGATCTATTTCTTCGGGCCGATGGTGATCACCGCACTTGCCGGCCCACTGCTCGGCGAGTGGGCCGGTTGGCGGCGCTGGCTGGCCATTCTGGCTGCCTTCGCCGGGGTCCTGATCATCACAAGGCCGGGTGTCGGCGTCTTCGGCATCGGCCATCTTTTCGCGCTCGGCTCGATGCTGTCGAACTGCTTCTATGTCATCATGACGCGCCGCATGTCGTCGACCGAGACGCCAGAAAGCCTGATCCTGTTTTCGGCGCTGGCGCCGACGGTGCTGCTTTTGCCCATGCTGCCGTTTTCCTTCTCGCTGCCGCATGATGGCTGGCACTGGTTCATCCTGCTCATGCTTGGCGTGTTCGGTGGTGTCGGGCACTGGCTGCTGGTGCAGGCCTATCGGCTGGCGACGACCACGGCGCTGGCGCCCTATCCCTATTCGCAGATGGTGTGGATGATCATTTCCGGCTGGATCGTCTTCAAGCAGTTCCCGGATCGCTGGACGCTGGTCGGCGCCGCCATCATCGTCGTCAGCGGCCTCTATATCGTCCATCGCGAGCACCGGCTTCGGCTGCAGAGCCGCGCGGCCTCCGATGTCGAGGCCGAAGCGCTGGCAAAAAAACTTTGATTTGCCCCCGATCGGTGGCATAACGCCGCCTTTAAACAGTTTAGGTCGGAATTCAGGTCGTTCGGGGGGCGCAAGGCGCTGGCACAAAAAATCAAGCTTTCGACGATCGCCGATGCACTCGGCGTGTCCACCGCCACCGTGTCCCTGGCGCTGCGCGACAGCCCGCTGGTGGCCGGCTCGACGCGCGACCGCATCAAGGAACATGCGCGCGCCATCGGCTATATCTACAACCGCCGCGCCGCCAGCTTGCGCACTTCGCGCTCGGGCATTGTCGGCGTCGTCGTGCACGACATCATGAATCCGTTCTTCGCCGAGATCCTGCGCTCGATCGAAAGCGAGCTCGACCGCAGCCGGCAGACCTTCATCCTGTCCAACCACTACGACCAGCTCGAAAAGCAGCGCACCTTCATCGACACGCTGCTGCAGCTCGGCGCCGACGGCGTCATCATGTCGCCGGCCATCGGCACCCCGGCTTCGGACATCCTGATGGCCGAGGAAAACGGCCTGCCGGCGGTGCTGATCGCGCGCACCGTCGAGGGTGCCGACGTGCCGGTGTTTCGCGGCGACGATTCCTATGGCACCGGGCTTGCCACCAACCATTTGATCTCGCTTGGCCACAAGCGCATCGCCATGATCGGCGGCACCGACCAGACCTCGACCGGCCGCGACCGCTACCAGGGCTACGTCAACGCCATGGAGGCGGCAGGGCTCGAAGTCAGGCCGTCCTGGCGCATCGCCGGCCCGCGCACCAAGCAGGCCGGCTTCGAGGCCGCCGGGCAGTTCCTGGCGCTGAAGGACAAACCGACCGCCGCCTGTTGCTGGAACGATCTCGTCGCCATCGGCCTGATGAACGGCATTGCGCGCGCCGGGCTGGTGCCGGGCATCGACATTTCCGTGACCGGCTATGACGATCTCGAGGAGGCGGCGATCGCCACACCGGCGCTGACCACCGTCTGGAACGGCCAGCGCGAGGTCGGCCGCCGCGCCGCCAGCGCGCTGCTCGACAAGCTCAACGGGCAGACGGTGCGGCCCTCGCAGGAATTGATCAAGCCGGAACTGCATGTGCGTCAGTCGACCGGCAAGCCGGTGGAGCGCGCATGACCGAGGCCGAACAGCTGCAAGCCGTCGCCATTCTGGTGCCGGCGGACTTCAGCGACCATGCCGTCAGGCGCATCGATCGCACCTTCAAGCAGGTCAGCATCGAGCGCGCCGATCCGGCGCTGGTCACCGAGGAGATGCGCCGCACGGTGCGTGGCATTGCCTCCTTTGCCGGCATCAGCGCGGCGATGATGGACGCGCTGCCCAATCTCGAAGTCATCGCCTCCTTTGGCGTCGGCTATGATTCGGTCGATGTCGGCCACGCCGCGGCGAAGAACATCATGGTCACCAACACGCCCGATGTCCTGACCGAGGAGGTCGCCGACACCGCGATCGGCCTACTGATCAACACGATCCGTGACCTGCCACGCGCGGAAAACTGGCTGCGTGACGGCAGTTGGGTGCGCAAGGGCAACTATCCGCTGACCCGGCTGACCTTGCGCGCGCGCCGCGTCGGCATTTTCGGCATGGGCCGCATCGGGCAGGCCATTGCCCGGCGGCTTGAGGCGTTCGGCCTGCCGGTCGCCTATCATAACCGGCGCCGTGTCGAAGGGCTTGCCTACCAGTACCATTCGACGCTGAAGGGCCTTGCCCAAGCGGTCGACACGCTGATTTCGGTGGCGCCCGGTGGCGCTTCGACGCAGAAGGCGGTCAATGCCGAGATCCTGTCGGCGCTAGGCGCCAACGGCGTCTTCGTCAATATCGGCCGTGGCAGCACGGTCGACGAGGCGGCCCTTGCGGCGGCGCTCGCCGATGGCACCATCGCCGCCGCCGGGCTCGATGTCTTCGCCGACGAACCGAACGTGCCCAAGGCGCTGCTCGACGCGCCAAACACCTCTCTGTTGCCGCATGTCGGCTCGGCTTCGGAGCACACACGCCGCGCCATGGCCGATCTGTGCGTCGACAATCTGGTGTCCTGGTTCACCGAGCGCCGGTCGCTGACGCCGGTGCCGGAGACGGCGCACGTCAAGGCTCCCGGCTGAGTGCCAGGCTGCCACATTTATTAACGTCGGCTTAACCCTTTGGAATCATTGTTCATCCTGTGCGCGGGCATGGATGAAGAACGATGAGAGTGCTTTCCGCCTTTGTTGCAATCACCGCCCTGTTTGGGGGCGCCCAGCTGTTTCATGGCGGCAATGGGGAAAGCGTCGCCGAAGAGGTCACGCCGTCCAACAGCTACAGGCTGGTCGCCAATGGCGACCAGGGAGCCTGCGCGGTGACGCGGGGCGCTTCGATTTCGGATGGCTTGTCCCTGCTTACCGTCGCTCCGACATGCCGTCGTCTGCTGCCTGGCATAGAGCGGGCAAAGTTTTGGCGTGACCAGAATGACGGCACGGTGGCCTTCAGCGCCAACGGCGTCGATCCGATTGTCATCTTCGCCGTGGCGGATGGCGACGGTTACGAATCCTATGCGCCAGCCACGCCCTTGCTGTCGCTGGCGGGCGACCGCAAGACTGACGACTGATTACTCCGCGGCGGCCCGCGCACCGGCCTTCGCGGCGGCGTGCAAGCGCACGGCATCCCCGAAGGCGCGGAAGATCTTGGCCGAGTTGCTGTCCGAGTTGACCCAGTATTCCGGATGCCACTGGACGCCGACGGCGAAGGCGCGGGCGCCCTTGACCGAAACCGCTTCGACCGTTCCGTCAGTGGCGACAGCCTCGATCTCAAGCTTCGAACCCAGCCGGTCGATCGCCTGGCGATGCAAGGAATTGACCTTGATCTCGCCGGCGCCGAACACGCCGGCCAGGCAACTGCCCGGCTTGATCGAAATGGTCTGGTGGATGACGAAGCGCTCATCCTGTTTGTCGCTCACCGGTGCGCGGTGGTCGAGCGAACCCTCGCGCTCCTGGATCTCGGTGCCCAGAGTGCCGCCGAGCGCGACGTTCAATTCCTGGATGCCGCGGCAAATGGCGAGCAGCGGCACGCCGCGCTCGATCGCCCGGCGAATCAGCGGCAGCGTGGTGGCGTCGCGCGCCGGATCATAGGGACCGTTGGCTTCGCTGGCATCGCCACCGTAGAGCGAGGGGTGCACGTTGGATTTCGAGCCGGTGACCATGACGCCGTCGACCGAGGACAGGAGTTCGTCGAAGTCGAGCCTGTCGCCGAACGACGGCACCAGCAGCGGGAACACGCCCGCTCCAGTGATCGCGGCTTCCAGATATTGCTGCGGGGCGGCATGCCAGGTGTAGTTGTCGAACTGACGGACGTCGGTCGATATGGCGACGAGCGGCTGCTGCATTTTGGCTCTGGTTTCCATCTGGCAAGGGATATCCTGCCTTCAAAATAGGCGATCCGCTGTGGTTTTTCCATGGCAAGTTTCAGCGTGTCGCATGGGCCACCAAATCCGCTGTTAGACTATAGTTGCAGGGTCGCATGGCTTGGTTACCAAATCCGGCCGCCGTGCTGGACTAGACTTCTCGCCCGTGTATTGTTTCTGCCAACCGATGCGGGAGCCCGAGGATTTCCCGAATGTCGGTCTGTTGATCCAAAAGGGAGGAACTGCATGGATCGTCGTTCATTCATTCGCAAGGCCGGCGTGACCGGCGTCGGCGCCGCGGCGGCGGCGGCAACGCTTGCCGCCCCGGCAATCGCCCAGTCCAATCCCAAGGTGACATGGCGGCTTGCCTCGTCCTTCCCGAAATCGCTCGACACCATCTATGGCGGCGCCGAGGTGTTCTCCAAGATGCTGTCGGAAGCCACCGACGGCAATTTCCAGATCCAGGTCTTTGCCGCGGGCGAACTCGTGCCCGGCCTGCAGGCCGCCGACGCCACCACGGCCGGCACGGTCGAGGCCTGCCACACGGTGGCATATTATTACTGGGGCAAGGACCCGACATGGGCGCTCGGCGCCGCGGTTCCCTTTTCGCTCAACGCACGCGGCATGAATGCCTGGCACTACCATGGCGGCGGCATCGACCTGTTCAACGAGTTCCTCGCCACGCAAGGTCTTTTTGGCCTGCCGGGCGGCAACACCGGTGTCCAGATGGGCGGCTGGTTCCGCAAGGAGATCAACACCGTCGCTGACCTCTCCGGCCTCAAGATGCGCATCGGCGGCTTCGCCGGCAAGGTGGTGCAGAAACTTGGCGTCGTGCCGCAGCAGATCGCCGGCGGCGACATCTATCCGGCGCTGGAGAAAGGCACCATCGACGCCGCCGAATGGGTCGGCCCCTATGACGACGAGAAGCTCGGCTTCTACAAGGTCGCGCCCTATTACTACTATCCCGGCTGGTGGGAAGGTGGCCCGACCGTCCATTTGATGTTCAACAAAGCGAAATACGAGGAACTTTCGCCGGCTTACAAGTCGCTGCTGCGCACCGCGGCGCAAGCCGCCGACGCCGACATGCTGCAGAAATACGATTATGTGAACCCTCCAGCGGTGAAACGGCTGGTGGCCGGCGGCGCCAAACTGCGTCCGTTCAGCCAGGAGATCATGGCCGCCTGCTTTGAGAAGGCCAACGAGGTCTATGCCGAAATGGAGGCCTCGAACGCGCCGTTCAAGAAGATCTGGGAATCGATCAAGGGCTTCCGCAAGGAGCACTATCTTTGGGCGCAGGTGGCTGAGTACAATTACGACACCTTCATGATGGTCCAGCAGCGCAACGGCAAGCTGTAAAACGACCCCATAGCATTCGTCGAAGAGACCCCGGGCGTGTCGCCCGGGGTCTTTCTTTTTCAGGTCGCAGAGCTGCCGATCTCGACCAGTATTCCGCCCGGCGCAAGGCAATAGAATGTCGTTGACTTGAAGCCGCCGCGCGTCAGGTTCTCGACCGCGCCCGGCGCGAAGCCTGCCTCAGTCAATTCGGCCTGCTTGGCATGCACAAGGTCTGGGTTGCCGACGAAAAAGCCGACGTGAAAGCCGTCCGGGTAAGCGGCAGGTTCGCCCTTGCCGGGCCTCATCAAATTGAGGGCAAAGCCATCGGCTCCGCGCAGGATGGCGAAGGCTTGCCTGCCGCGCATGGCGACAAGTTCGAAGCCGAAATGGCTGGTGAAGAAGCCGGCAAGGGCCGCGACTTCCGATGTGGTGAGGTTGAGGTGGTTCAGTTTCATGGTCTTTGTCCTGTCACGGTTGAAACGCGGACAGGCTTGGCTGCAGACCGAGAACAGGCGGGACCGTGGCATCAGGAAATCCGGACATGACCCAACCGGCCCACGGGCTTTCGCCTCGCTTGCCGGCCGCGGGTTCTCCCGCATATTCATGCGGCGAACAGGCCTCCGCCGAGCATGATCCGAAAAGTCGCGTCCGGCATTCGGACAAGATCAGGCTCGAAAAAAGGAACGGAAGAGACCGGACTACCGAACCGGTCATGTCTTTTTCGGCGCCGGCTGGATAGCCGATCGGCGGTGTGGCCGCAAGCGGCCGCGGCGCGACCGGCCTTGGCTCAGGGCCGGCCTGGCACCATCAGCACCTTGACCTCGCCGGCCGCCGGCGGATTGGCGATCACATCAGCCGCCTCTTCGAGCGGCACCTGCCTGGAGATCAGCCGGTCGATCTCGATCGCACCCGACGCGATCAGGTCGGCGGCACGGCGATGCGTATAGGGATTGAGGAACGAGCCGACCACCTTCAATTCCCGAAACAGCAGGTCAAAGGGCTCGAATTCCGCCTTCATGCCTTGTGGCGTCACGCCGACGATGACGACCGTGCCTCCGGCTCTCGCCAGCCGCATCGACTGCTCGACGGTGTCGCGCACGCCGGCGCATTCGAACACCACGTCGACGCCGCCTGGCATCAGGCCCGCCGGTCCGGCAACGGCATCGATGACATCGCCGGCTGTAGGGTCGACCGTCGCTGTCGCGCCGAGTTCCTCGGCGAGCGCGCGCCGCGAGGCCTGCCTGGTCGACAGGATGATGGTCGTGGCGCCGGCCAGCCGCGCCAATTGCACGGTGAGCAGGCCGATCACGCCTCCGCCGAGCACGATCACCGAACTGCCCGGCCTGATCTCGGCAAGGTCGACGCCATGCAGGCAGCAGCCGAGCGGCTCGCAGAAGGCGCCATGCGTCGGCGGCAAGTCGGCGGGCAGGATGAAAGCCTGTTTCTGCGGCAGCACGACATACTCGGCAAAGCCGCCATCGCGGTGGATGCCGATGGCATTGAGATTGCGGCAGAGATTGACCCGGCCGGCATGGCAATGCGGGCATCGCCCGCAGGCGATGTTGGGATCGCCGGTGACACGGTCGCCGACGGCAAAGCCGGAGACGGTGTTGCCGACCGCCTCGACGATGCCGGAAAATTCATGCCCGGGTGTCACCGGCGGCCGGCAGGGGAATTCGCCATGGAAGAGGTGGCGGTCGGTGCCGCAGACACCGCAGGCCTCGATCCGCACCAGAAGCTCATCCGGGCCGGGGACAGGTTTGTCCACCTCACGCAGCGCTATGCTGCCCACCGCCTCCAGCCGCACCGCTTTCATGGCGTCGTCCCCATCAGTTGAAGCTCGGCGGCTGCGAAAGGTCTGGCGCCGGTGTCGCTGGCTTGGACGGCGGCGCATCGCCGAAACTCGGCGGTTGCGACAGGTCCGGCGTGCCAGGCGCGGCCGGTGCGCTGCCGCCATTGGCAGGGGCCGTGCCACCAGCCGGCGGTGTACCGAGCGGTGACAGGCCGGGCGCATCCGGCACCTTGTAGTCGATCGTGCCCGGATCGATCGCCGTGCCCTTATAGCGCATCACCATTTGCGGGAAGGCGATGGTCAGTCCGATCATCACCACCTGGATCAGGACGAAGGGCACCGCGCCCCAATAGATCTGGCCGGTCGTCACCGGCGCGATCTGCTTGCCGGTGAGGCGGTCGAGATAGGGCACGCGGGCGGCGACCGAGCGCAGGTAGAACAGCGCGAAGCCGAAGGGCGGGTGCATGAAGCTGGTCTGCATGTTGACGCCGAGCAGCACGCCGAACCAGATCAGGTCGATGCCGAGCTTGTCGGCTGCCGGCGCCAGCAGCGGCACGATGATGAAGGCCAGCTCGAAGAAGTCGAGGAAGAAGGCCAGGAAGAAGACGAGGAAATTGACGCCGATCAGGAAGCCGACTTCGCCACCCGGCAGCGAGGTCAACAGGTGTTCGACCCAGATGTGGCCGTTGACGCCGTAGAAGGTCAGCGAGAAGACGCGCGCGCCGATCAGGATGAACAGCACGAAGGACGACAGCCGCGTCGTCGAGGTCAGCGCCTGCTTGATAACGTCCAGCGACAGCCGGCCTTTTGCCGCTGCCATGATCAATGCGCCGACGGAGCCCATGGCGCCGCCTTCGGTCGGCGTGGCGATGCCGAGGAAGATGGTGCCAAGCACCAGGAAAATCAGCGCCAGCGGCGGAATCAGCACGATGACCACCTGCTGCGCCAGCCTGGACATCATGTTGAAGTTCAGGCGTTTGTCGGCAATTGCCACGATATAGATGAAGAGCACCCCTACGGTGGCGCCGAGAATGTCGGCATTGTCGCCATGGGTTGGGGCGAGATAGCGATACGCGGCATAGGAGATAGCCACCGCCACCACCAGCGCCACCAGCAACGACAGAACGCCGTGGCCGAGCGTACGGGCCTCGAGCGGCAGAGCCGGCACCGACTTCGGCCGGACGATTGACATGATCAGGATGTAGAGCGCGTAGAGGCCGGTCAGCACCAGACCCGGGATCAGTGCGCCGGCATACATGTCGCCGACCGAGCGGCCGAGCTGGTCGGCAAGCACGATCAGCACCAGCGAGGGCGGGATGATCTGGGCAAGCGTGCCGGATGCCGCGATGACACCGGCAGCCAGCCGGCGGTCGTAGCCGTAGCGCAGCATGATCGGCAGCGAGATCAGACCCATGGCGATGACGGATGCCGCCACCACGCCGGTGGTCGCCGCCAGCAGCGCGCCGACGAAGATGACTGCGTAGGCAAGGCCGCCGCGGATCGGCCCGAACAGTTGGCCGATCGTGTCGAGCAGGTCCTCGGCCATGCCGGATCGTTCGAGCACGATGCCCATGAAGGTGAAGAACGGAATGGCCAGCAGCGTGTCGTTCGACATCACCCTGCTGCCGTAGAAATTATCCGGCAGTGCGTGCAGAAGCGGCCAGGCGAGGTTGATCGATCCACCAGAATAGGGCGAGAGGAGCACGCCGATGAAGAAGAACATCAAGCCGTTGGCGGCCAGCGAGAAGGCCACGGGGTAGCCGATCAGCAGGAAGATGATCAGCGAGGCGAACATGATCGGTGCCATGTTCTGGGCGATGAATTCCATCATGAGCGCACCTCGTCGGCCAATGCCTTGGCTTCGAGTTCGGCTTGCTCATGTGCCGATATGAACGGATTGGGGTCGTCCATGTCGCCGCGCATGATGGCGATTTTCTTGATGATTTCGGAAATGCCCTGCAGCGCGAGCAGGAAAAAGCCGACCAGCAGGATGGCCTTGGCCGGCCAGATGATGAGCCCGCCGGAGTTGTTGGACATCTCGCCGCTGCGGAACGACAGGGATACGTAGGGAACGAAATAGAACACCATCAGCGTCACGAACGGCATCAGGAAGAGGAGATGGCCGAGAAGGTCGATCCAGTGCTGCACGCGGCGTGAAAACAGGCCGTAGACGATGTCGATGCGGATATGCTCGTTCTGCTTGAGCGTATAGGCGGCAGCCAGCATGAAGGCGGCGCCGAACAGGTACCATTGCAGCTCCAGCCAGGCATTCGACGAAATGTCGAAGAGCTTGCGGATTACGGCGTTGGCCGCGCTCACCAGGATCGCCAGCAGGATCAGCCAGGATACCGATTTGCCGATGAATTCATTGAGGCGGTCGATGCCCCGCGACAGAGCGAGCGGCCCTTCCATGCAGTCCTCCCTTTGTACCGAAGGCGTGCCGGCTCCCCCTGCCGTCACGCCGCGTGGCCCAACGGTATGCCGTGCGTGGCCGGACGGGTCAACACGGATGGGAGCGGCAAAACGGGATTGGATGAAGGGCGGGGCCGGACAAGGGCAGTCTGCCCCGGCGTCATACAACCAAAGTCTGATGGTTCAGACGACCTTGCTGGTGTCGCGGCCGGCGCCGATCAGGATCAGCATGGCCACAAGGAACAGATACATCCACGCGTCGCGCCATTCGAGCGGAAAATAGCCGGCCCACAATGATTCGGCCATGCCGAAGGCTGCTGCGCCGAGTGCTGCCCGTGGCGGTGAGAGATAGCCGCCGACCGCCGTCACGAACAGGATCTTCAGGCCGTAGACGAGGCCGGAGCCGAAGCTGACATTGCCGTAGTAGAGGCTGGCCATGACGCCGGCCAGCGCGGCGCAGAAGCCACCGAGCAGCACGGCATGCCGGAATACGCTTCGCACATCGACACCGCACAGGGCTGCGGCGCGTGGATCGTCGGAGACAGCGCGCCAGCGCCGGCCGAAGTTGGAGCGGGCAAACGCAGATGTGGCAAGTGCGACCGCTGACAGCACCACCGCGCAGTCGAGCACCTGGATCAGCGTCAGCGTCGCCTTGAAGCCGGCGCCTTCGGCGAAGACGATGGGCTGTGCCAGCATTGGCGGCAGCCACAGATCATGCGTGTCGGCCGCGATACGGCTTGCTTCCGACAAGACGATCAGGATGCCGAGCGTCGTCACCACGATGGCGTTGGGCGAGCGGTCGGCCAACGGTTCAAAGACGCTGCGCGACAGGACATGGCTGATCAGCGCGGCATACAGGAATGCCGCCACCACGCCGAACAGCACCGACGCCAGCAGCGTCAGCCACAGCACCTGGTAGCCGAAGGCGACGCTCAGGATCATTGCCTGGCCGCAGAAGGCGAACAGCGCCCCATAGGCGAGGTTGGTGCGGTGCAGGATGCCGTTGATCAGCACGTAGCCGAAGGCGAGCAGCGCGTAGAGCGCGCCCGAATGCAGCCCGTTCAGCACCTGCTGGAGGAAATAGAGCATGCTCAACAACACCAGAAGCATCTCGCCCAGAGGGTTTGGGACGACGGAATGCTCGAGACAAGGCCACGATACCGTGCGCATCGGAGGTTTGCATCGTCGAATCTAACTTGTCAAATGCGATTTATCGGTTAGATTTTGTGGCATGACGGTTGCCTGGACCCCACACCGCTTCACCGGCGGCTTGCTCGCGCTTGATACGGCGAACACCGTCGTGCTGCGTGGCGATCCGGAGCGCACGTTCGACCGTTTCGACGATCCGGCCGAAATCGCCCGCTTTGCCGATGCAGCCAGCGGCTTTCGCGCCGCCGAACTCGGCGACCGGCGGCTGACGGTGTCTTCGCCGACGGCAATCGCTCCGATAGTGCTGTCGATCCGCGAGACGACCGACCGGCTGTTTCGCGGCGCGGTGGCGAAGGGCGCGGTTTCCACCGCCGACCTGCCTGATTTCCTGCATGCCTGTGCGGCGGGCCTGGCCGGCAGCCGGACCGAGATCGGCGCGCCGGGAAGGCCGTTCGGTGATCCCCTGGCGCCGATCGCCTTTGAGGCGGCGCTGGCGGTCTCGGCGCTTTCGCTGCTGCGCAACGACACCGTCGCGAGGCTGAGGATCTGTCCCAACTGCACCTGGCTGTTCGTCGACAGAAGCCGCAATTCCAGCCGCCTTTGGTGCGACATGGCGGTGTGCGGCAACCGACAGAAGGCAAGTCGTCACTATCGCCGCCGCCGCATGGCGGCCCATGAGGTCAAGGATGCCTAGAGGAGTTTCACGCGCGCTCGTTGCCGGCGCCTTGTTGATTGCCGCCGCGACCCTCGGCGCCTGCCGCGACACTGGCGGCGAGGGCAAGCTGTTCGAGGTTTCCGGCAAGATTTTCGTCTTCAATTACCGTCTCGCCAGGGCGACTTACGTCGTGACGCTGCGGCCCTTGCAGCCGATGGGCGAGGGTCAGGTGGCGGTTGCCAGCTTCCAGAACCCAGCCGGCGGCGCACCGTTGGTGGTCGAGCAGAAAGTCTGGCCGAAGCTTGACAAGGTGAGCCTGGAAAGCCCGGCCCTGACCTGCATCGTCAAGAACAAGCCCTATGCCATCGCCATCAGCATCAAGGGCGCCGACGGCGCGATCTTGCAGAAAATCGACACCACACTGATGTCGACGGAAGACCAGTCGATCCTGCCCGACCGGCCGCTGGTCATGGATCAGCTCTATACGGCCAACCCCGACCTCGCCGGCCATCCCGACGGCAAGCTGCCGGGCGAGCCGAAGCCGGACTGCTCGAAAGCCGGCTGACACCTTCCGACAGCAGCGATTCCGGCCGGAATTTTCGTGCGCAGCAGCACTGTCGGCGCGTGGTTTCATGCGTGGTCCGGCGCCCATCGGACTGTTTGTTGCGCGTTGCCTGGCCCCTGCGATTTTGTTTGACCTCACTTGCAAGGGGAGAAAGGATGCGTCATCCGATCCCGACGTTGGCCGCTTCCCCGCGCGGCCTTCGCAGAGGAAATGCCTGATGACGCTGCATGATGTCGCGCTCGACGACAAGTTCGATCTCGGAAAGGAGCGCATCTTCCTGTCCGGCGCGCAGGCGGTCATCCGCATGCTCCTGATGCAGCGCGAGCGCGACCGTCGCGCCGGCCTCAACACGGCCGGCTTCGTCTCCGGCTATCGCGGCTCGCCGCTCGGCGGCCTCGACATGCAGCTGTGGAAGGCGAAGAAGCAGCTCGCCGGGGCCGATATCGTTTTCCAGCCCGGCCTCAACGAGGAGCTTGCCGCCACAGCCTGCTGGGGATCGCAGCAGACCGAGCTTCTGGGCGAGGGCACCCATGATGGCGTCTTTTCCGTCTGGTACGGCAAAGGCCCGGGCGTCGATCGTTCCGGCGACGTGTTCCGCCACGCCAATCTCGCCGGCTCGTCCAAGCATGGCGGTGTGCTTGCCCTGATGGGCGACGACCACATGGCCGAATCCTCGACCAATGCGCATGCCACCGAATTCCTCTTCGTCGACACCATGGTGCCGATCCTCAACCCGGCCGGCGTCCAGGAGATCATCGACTACGGCCTGTACGGCTTTGCCATGTCGCGTTTCGCCGGCACCTGGGCGGCGATCAAATGCGTCAAGGACAACATAGAATCGACGGCCTCGGTCGATGCCTCGCTCGAACGGCTCAACATCGTCGTGCCGGAGTTCGACATGCCGCCGGGCGGGCTCAACATCCGTCACGAGATCGACATGCTGGGCCAGGAGGAGCGGCTGCACGAATACAAGCGTGCCGCGGCTTCCGCCTTCATCCACGCCAATGGGCTGAACCACATCGTCTATTCGGGCGGCCGCAACCCCAAGCTCGGCATCATCACGCTCGGCAAAAGCTATCTCGACGTCCGCCAGGCGCTGGAGGATATCGGCATCGACGAGGCCGCCGCCAACCGCATCGGTGTGCGGCTGTTCAAGGTCGGCTGCCCTTGGCCGCTCGACCTCCACCACATCGCCGACTTTGCCCGTGGCCTCGACACCATCGTCGTCGTCGAGGAGAAACGCTCGCTGATCGAGGTGCAACTGCGCGAAAGCCTCTACGGCACCGCCTCGCAGCCAGTCATCGTCGGCAAGAAGGACGAGCGCGGCGATTGGCTTTTCCCGGCCAAGGGTGCGCTAGACCCCAACGAGATTGCCATCGCCCTTGGCGAAAGGATCGTCAAAACCATCGGCCCGTCGGAAGAGATTTCGGCGCGGGTGGCGAAATTGCGCCAGTTCCAGGCGATGCTGGCGGACGCCACCGACATCGGTTCACGCACGCCCTTCTTCTGCTCGGGCTGTCCGCACAACTCCTCGACCAAGGTGCCCGATGGCTCCATCGCCGCCGCCGGCATCGGCTGCCATTTCATGGCGCTGTGGATGGATCGCAACACGCTCGGCTTCACGGCGATGGGCGGCGAAGGTGCACAGTGGGTCGGCCAGGCGCCATTCTCCAAGCGCGGCCACATCTTCCAGAATCTCGGTGACGGCACCTACAACCATTCCGGTACGCTGGCGATCCGCTTCGCGCTGTCGAGCGAAGCCAACATCACCTACAAGATCCTCTACAACGATGCGGTGGCGATGACCGGCGGCCAGCCGCATGAGGGCGGCCTGACGGTGGATATGATCGCCAGGCAGGTGCGGGCAGAGGGCGTCGACCGCATCGCCATCGTCACCGATGAGCCCGACAAATATGCCGGCAAGGCCGAATTTCCGGCCGGCGCCACCATCCATCACCGCGACGACCTCGATCTCGTCCAGCGCGAGCTGCGCGACGTCAAGGGCGTGTCGATCCTGCTCTATGACCAAACCTGCGCTGCCGAAAAACGCCGGCGCCGCAAGCGCGGTACCTTTCCCGATCCCGACAAGCGCGTCTTCATCAACGAACTGGTTTGCGAAGGCTGCGGTGACTGCGGCGTGCAGTCGAACTGCGTCTCGATCCAGCCGGTCGAGACCGAATTCGGCCGCAAGCGCAAGATCGACCAGTCGAGCTGCAACAAGGACTTCTCCTGCGTCAACGGCTTCTGCCCGTCCTTCGTCACCGTGCATGGCGCCAAGATCCGCAAGGCCGAGGGCCTTGCCGGCAAGACCGATCCGCTTGACGGCGTGCCGACACCTGCCGAGTTCCCGCTTGGCGAGCAAGGCTGGGCGGCGATCATCGACGGTGTCGGCGGCACCGGCGTCGTCACCGTCGGTGCCGTGCTCGGCATGGCGGCTCACCTCGAGGACAAGGGCTGCGGCATGATCGACATGGCCGGCCTTGCCCAGAAGGGCGGCTCGGTGTTCACCCACGTCCGCATCGCGCGCACGCCGGACGACATCCATGCCATCCGCGTCTCGGCGGGCAAGGCCGACCTCGTGCTTGGTTGCGACCTCGTCGTGTCCGGCGCCAAGAAGGTGCTGACGGCGGTACGCGAGGGCCATACGATCTTCCTCGCCAACACCGCCGAGATCATGCCCGG
Organism: Mesorhizobium loti; assembly: GCA_002356515.1. Lineage (NCBI taxonomy): Bacteria > Pseudomonadati > Pseudomonadota > Alphaproteobacteria > Hyphomicrobiales > Phyllobacteriaceae > Mesorhizobium > Mesorhizobium loti. Next base: position 4,764,709 of record AP017605.1, read on the forward strand.
CGAGTTTGCCCGGTCGGCGGATTTCTCCTTGCCGATAGAGCGCCTGAAGAAGGCGATCCGCACCGCGGCCGGCGACGACAAGGCGCATTTCTTCGACGCCACCCGCACCGCCACATCGCTGTTTGGCAATTCGCTTGGCGCCAACATGTTCATGCTCGGCTTTGCCTTCCAGCATGGCGGCCTGCCACTGTCGGCCGAGGCGGTCGAGAAGGCGATCGAGCTCAACGGCGAAGCGGTGGCCATGAACATCGCCGCCTTCCGCTGGGGCCGTCGCGCGGCGCACCAGCCGGATTTCGTGCGTGGCCTCGTCGCCCAGCCGGGCAAGGCGGGACAGACCGCCCCGATCGCACAGACGCTGGACGAGATCATTGCCCGCCGTGTCGCCTTCCTGAGCGCTTACCAGAACGCCGCTTACGGCAAGCGCTATGCCGACAGGATTTCTGCGCTGCGGGCGGCAGAAACGAAGGCCATGCCGGGTTCAACTGTTGTGACCGAGGCGGGAGCCAAAAGCCTGTTCAAGCTGATGGCGATCAAGGATGAATATGAGGTGGCGCGGCTCTACACCGACGGCTCCTTCGCCGCCGAGCTTGGCAAGCAGTTCCAGAGCTACGAGAAGCTCGAATTCCACCTTGCCCCGCCGATCATGGGCCGTCGCGGCAATGATGGAAGCCCCCGCAAATCGAGCTTCGGCCCGTGGATGATGAAGGGGTTTCGCGCGCTGGCGGCGCTGAAGGGCCTGCGCGGCACCGTTTTCGACCTGTTCGGCTACACCGCTGAACGACGCATGGAACGGCAGCTTTTGGCACAGTATGAGGGCGATCTTGAGCTCGTCGCCAGGTCGCTGGCGCCTGATAAGGCCGATGCGGCGGTTGCTCTCGTCTCGGTCCCCGCGCTTATCCGCGGCTATGGCCATGTCCGGCAGGCCAGTGCCGAAAAGGCCGCGGGCGAGCGCCAAAGGCTGCTGGCGCGCCTGTCGAGCACGCCGACGCGGGCAGAACTTCAGGCCGCCGAATGATGGATACGCCTTGTTTACCTGAAGCTTGATTTTCCAGGTCTGCCCTGCATTTGCGGGCCCCGGTAACCGGGCCGAAGTCACTGTTCTAAGCCTTTCTTAAGGCGGGTGTGACATGACAAGGCTTAGCGTTGGGCCGACAATATGGGCAGACCAAAAACCGAAAACATCCCCGCGGATGTTTATATCCAGTTTGTGCGGTCGTTGTTCGACAACGCCCACATGCTGGTGATCGGCGGCGTATGCTACTGGATCCTCGGATTCATGATCTATTTGCGTACGCACAACCCTTTGTTTCTAGGTTTTTCTTTTGGTTTGCTGTCCATCAGCCTTTTCCGCTATTCCGGCATTCGCGGCTTCCGGAAGGCGGGCGGGGTAATCGCCAATGTCGAAGAGGCGCGGCGGTGGGAGCGCACCTATATCCTCAAAGGCAGCCTGCAGGGCCTCGGCTTGGGCGCGCTGTGTTTCATATCGATCTATGTATATCCCGATCCGTTTGCCGAACTGGCCGCGACGTCGCTGGCCATCGCAACCCTGGTGACGGTTGTTGGCCGCAACTACGGCTCTCCGCTGATGGTGCGGATTTTTTCCGTGACCTTCATTGGCCCGGCGGCACTTGCACTCTTGCTGCGCATGGATATCCCCTCGGTCGTTCTGGGCTTGATGATCATCCCGTTGACGTTCATCACGATCAACAGCGCCGACCACGTCCGTAACGTGCTTTTCTCGGCGGTCATCGGCCACAAGGAAGCGAGGAAGCTCGCGCACAGGTTCGATCGCGCCCTCAACACCATGTCGCACGGCCTCGTCATGCTCGGCCCCAACGGCCGGGTGGCGGTGGCCAATGCCGAGGCGGCCCATCTGATGTCGCTCAAGTCCGCGAATGCGCTGCTTGGGCGGTCGATCCATGGTCTGCTGATGCGCGGCGTTGCCGGCGGCATGCTGGCGCCGAAGGACTGCCGCTATATCGAGGCCCAACTGACGCGTGCCCTGCGCGAAGGCCGCGACCGCAAGGTGCTCGTTTCCCTCGCCAATGGCCAGCACTACGAATTCTCGGCCCGCGAAGGCAGCCAGGAACTCGGTGTCATCACCTTCGAGGACGTGACGGCGCGTGTCGAGGCGGAAGACAAGATCCGCTTCATGGCGCGCTATGACAATCTCACCGGCCTGCCCAATCGCGCCTATTTCCACGAGCTGGTCGGCGAGGCGATGGCGTCAGGCGACCGCGACCGTTTCTGCGGTCTGGCCGTGCTCGACCTCGACGATTTCAAGAGCGTCAACGACACGCTCGGCCATCCGATCGGCGACGGGTTGATCTACGCGGTCGCCGAGCGTCTTGCCGCCGTTGCCGGGCAAGGCATCACCGTCAGCCGTTTCGGCGGCGACGAATTCATGGTCTTCTTCGACCGCATCGAGGACGAGAGCCATCTGACCACGCAGATCGATGAGATCTTCGCCGGGCTGCAGGGCGAGGTGGACGTCGCCGGCCATGGGCTGCGCATCCAGGCCAGCGGCGGCGCCGTGCTGTCGCGGGTCAAGGACAGCGACGTCGACGCCATGATCGTCAAGGCGGATCTGGCGCTCTACAAGGCCAAGGAGCTCGGCAAGAACGGCTGGCGGCTGTTCGAGGCCGCGATGGACGCCGCGTTCCGCAATCGCCAGCTGATGAAAGCGGATCTGCGCAGCGCGGTGGAAAGCAAGGAATTGCGCGTGGTCTATCAGCCGATCGTGGCGATGAACACCATGCGCATTGCCAGCTGCGAGGCGTTGTGCCGATGGGATCACCCCGATCTCGGGCCGATTTCGCCCAGCATTTTCATTCCGCTGGCCGAGGAAATGGGCATCATTTCCGAGATCAGCACGTTCGTGCTGCAGGCGGCCTGCACGGAATGCGCCAAATGGCCTGATCAGACCAGCGTCTCGGTCAACCTCTCGGCCAAGGATTTCCGCAACCGCGACGTCATCCAAAAGGTTCGCGATGCCTTGGCGAATTCCGGCCTCGCCGCCGGCCGGCTGGAGATCGAGGTCACCGAAACGGCGCTGCTCGACGACAAGTCGCTGACGCGCCAGTATATCGAGGAACTGAAGCAGCTCGGCGTGCGCATCGCGCTCGACGATTTCGGCACCGGCTATTCGAGCTTGAGCTACCTCCACAAGCTGCCGCTCGACAAGATCAAGATCGACCGTTCGTTCCTGATGGACGTCACCCAGAACAATCGTTCGCTGGAACTGCTCAAGGGCATTGTCAGCCTGTCGCGGCCACTCGGGCTTTCGGTGACCGTGGAAGGCGTCGAGACCTTCGAACAGCTCAAGATCCTGGCTTTGCAGGTCAAGCCGGATCTCGTGCAAGGCTTCCTCTTCGGTGCCGCGCTGAGTGCGTCGGGTATCGAGACGATGTCGAATGTCACCTGGCCATTCGCCGCGGAGCTGCGTCTCACCGGCAAACGGACAGCCATTTCCGGCAAACGGACAGCCAGTCAGTTGTCGTGATTTCGAAGGTCGCTGGATGGTGGCTCCGCCGCTTTGTCGGGCGTTCCATGCGCAGGCGATGCACAACGCTGCATTAATGACCGGGAACGGGTCGGCCGTGAGGCCAAGCCCGACAGGCGGCGTCATTGATGGTCAGTCTTTCCAATATATAAAGCAAAAACAATTTGTTACGACGCGATCAGCAATTGCCGAACGCAAGCGCCACGGTCTCAACCGGACGCCTGGCTGTTAAGGTTAACAGAAGGTAAACCGGCGCTATCTAAGTTTCAGCTTGTGTCTCATTTCAGCTCGAATAGCCTATTCATAGGCGGAATTTCGAGGACAGATGATGGATGCTGCAACGGCTGCAAGGAATGCGTCTGGCGTGGTCAGGGCAGCCGGAGATTCGGTGCTGAACCGATCGATGATGCAACTGCTGGAGCATGTCGACTATCGCCTCATTACCGGAGGTGAGGATTTGGAGGCGATTTACCGGCTTCGCTATAAATCCTATCTGCGCTCAGGCATGTGCGGCCCAATCGCCAGCGGGATGTTCGAGGATCGCTGGGACAATCTGCCCAATTCCTACCGGTTCGGTGTCTATTTCTATGGCGAGTTGGTCAGCACGATCCGCTTCCATTACATTTCTCGGGAGCACCCGAATTCGCCGTCCGTCGATGCCTATCCGGAAATACTGCTCGAGCGACTTGCCCGCGGAGAAACCTTTATCGACGGAACCCGGTTTGCAACCGATCCCGATAGCGCGCCGGCGCCCGGAGTGCTGCCGTTCCTGACCCTCAGGCTTGCCATGGTGGCCTCGCTCTATTTTGGCCAGGACTCGGTGCTGACGCCGGTCAAGGTTGAGCATTCCAATTTTTATTCGCGTTATTTCAATGCCGTACAGCGGACCGAGGCTAAGGAATTTCCAGGCGTTCTTACCCGGATCGCCCTGTTCGAAATCCCTGCCGGCGAAAATATGCGCCTGACGCTCGAACGGTTCCCATTCTTCAGGTCGACGCCGACCGAGCAGCGGCTGATGTTCGCCAATCCGGACATCAACCGGCTGACACCCTTGTCCGTCGTGCCGACAGCGAAATATTATCGCGCCGCCGCCTGAGACTACGCGATTTTTGATGAGCCTCGGGAGCTTTCCGGCCAGATCCGCGTTCTGATGACGGCGGCGTGCCGCCGTTCCGTCTCGTCATCATGCCAACCGATCTGCCGCGAAGGACCCCGACATGCACATTTCCCAGCTCGCGCTCACGCCGCTTATCTCGCTGATCGCCGGCGTGCTGATCCTCATCATGCCACGGCTGCTGAACTACATCGTCGCGCTCTATCTGATCGTCGTTGGACTGCTCGGCCTTTTCCCGCACCTCGCCGGCTGAGGCCGCGGGGCAAGCCTGGCGCAAAAAGCCGTCCCTCACAGGGACGGCCGGCAGTTTCAATTTTCCCTTGAGGCAGTTGTCCGCCCCAATGCGGCAATAGCGCCATTGCTCTCGGCCCGGCTTTTCGCTATGTGCCTGAAAGATGTCTTCGAAGGGGTATTCCTATGGCTGATCACTCGCCGACCGGTCCTGTCGAACTGGGCGCGAAGATGGACTATGCGGAACATGACCGCACCTATGCGGGCTTTCTCGCGCTGGCCAAATACGGATCGCTTTTCTGCGGCGCGTTGCTCATCGCGATGGCTTTCGGCTTCTTCGCGGCCGGTTTCTTCTCGGCGACCATCCTGTTCATCCTGATCATGGCCGTCGGCGCCTTCATTCTGCGATAGACCTTCCAAAACCCCGTTGCCATTGACGTCGCCGGATATTCCGGCCGACACTTTGCGCAAACAGGTTCCAGCCGAAAGGATCATGCGGTGGGACAGACGGTTTTCATCCCTCGTGAGCTTGATGCGAACGAGCCGCGTGTCGCGGCCTCGCCCGATACGGTCAAGCGGCTGGCGGGGCTGGGCTTCGATGTGATCGTCGAAACCGGCGCCGGCACAAGGTCGCGTATCCCCGACGAAGAGTTCGCCAAGGCCGGTGCTGTCATCGGCAAGGCTGACGCTGTCGCCAAGGCCGATGTCGTGCTGAAGGTGCGCCGGCCGACGGAAGCCGAGCTGAAAGGCTACAAAGCCGGCGCAGCGGTGATCGCCATCATGGATCCCTACGGCAATGATGCCGCGGTCGCGGCCCTGGCCAAGGCCGGTGTCACCGCCTTCTCGATGGAATTCATGCCGCGCATCACCCGCGCGCAATCGATGGACGTTTTGTCCTCGCAGGCCAACCTTGCCGGCTATCAGGCAGTCATCGACGGCGCCTCGGAATATGATCGCGCACTGCCGATGATGATGACGGCGGCGGGCACGGTGCCGGCGGCAAAGGTCTTCATCATGGGCGTCGGCGTGGCCGGCCTGCAGGCGATCGCCACGGCGCGCCGCCTTGGTGCGGTCGTCACCGCTACCGACGTGCGCCCCGCCGCCAAGGAACAGGTCGCCTCGCTCGGCGCGAAATTCCTCGCCGTCGAGGACGACGAGTTCAAGGCCGCCGAGACCGCCGGCGGCTACGCCAAGGAAATGTCGAAGGAATACCAGGCCAAGCAGGCGGCACTCACCGCCGAGCATATCGCCAAGCAGGACATCGTCATCACCACGGCGCTGATTCCCGGCCGGCCGGCGCCGAAGCTGGTATCGGCGGCGATGGTCGCTTCGATGAAGCCGGGTTCTGTGCTCGTCGACCTCGCCGTCGAACGCGGCGGCAATGTCGAGGGCGCTGAGCCAGGCAAGGTCGTCACCACGGCCAACAATGTGAAGATTGTCGGCCATCTCAATGTGCCGGGCCGTGTCGCCGCCTCCGCCTCGCTGCTCTATGCCAAGAACCTGTTCGCTTTCCTCGAGACGCTGGTCGACAAGACGACCAAGACGTTCGCCATCAACCGCGACGACGATCTGGTCAAGGCGACGATGCTGACCGACGGCGGCAAGGTGGTGCATCCGGCCTTCGCCAAGGCCGACCAGCAGCCTCATGTCGAGCCGGCCGCGATCCCGGCCACGACCATGGTGGCCTCGGCTGAGCCGGCTGCTGCAAAGAAAGCCGCGACAAAGAAAACGGCCGCATCCCAGTCGCCCTCGTCCAAGTCGCCCAAGTCGAAAGGCACAGCGTGATGGATCAGACCCTGCAGAAAGCCCTCGACCAGCTCGACCAGGCAAGCGCTGCCGTCAGGCTCGCGGTGCAGAACCTGGCCAATGCTCCAGGCGGTGCCGAGGCGGCGGGTGATGCCGCGCATGCTCTGTCCGGCGGTGCCATCGATCCCTTCGTCTTCCGCTTCGCCATCTTCATCCTCGCGATCTTCGTCGGCTACTATGTCGTCTGGTCGGTGACCCCAGCGCTGCACACGCCGCTGATGGCCGTCACCAACGCCATCTCCTCGGTCATCGTCGTCGGTGCGCTGCTGGCTGTCGGCATCGCGGCTTCCGGTGTTGCCGCCGGCTTCGGCTTCGTCGCGCTGATGCTGGTCTCGGTCAACATCTTCGGCGGCTTCCTGGTCACCCAGCGCATGCTGGCCATGTACAAGAAGAAGGACAAGTAGAGCGCCATGAACGCCAACTTTGCGTCCTTCCTCTATCTCGTCTCCGGCGTCCTGTTCATCATGGCGCTGCGCGGCCTGTCGCATCCGACCACCAGCCGCCAGGGCAATCTCTATGGCATGATCGGCATGGGTATCGCCATTGCCACCACGCTGGCGCTGGCAACCCCGTCGGCCGGCCGCTTCGGCCTGATCGTGCTTGGCCTCGCCATTGGCGGCGGCGTCGGCGCCGTCACCGCGCGCCGCATCGCCATGACTTCGATGCCGCAGTTGGTCGCCGCCTTCCACTCGCTGGTCGGCCTTGCCGCCGTCATGGTGGCGGCCGCTGCCATCTATGCGCCGGAAAGTTTTGGCATCGGCACGGCGGGCGATATCCATGCCCAGGCGCTGATCGAGATGAGCCTTGGCGTCGCCATCGGCGCCATCACCTTCACGGGCTCGGTCATCGCCTTCCTGAAACTCGATGGCCGCATGTCCGGCAAGCCGATCATGATCGGGGGCCGCCACTTCATCAACGCGGCCCTCGGCGTCGCGCTCATCGTGTTGATCATCCTGCTCGTCACCACCGAGTCAAAACTGGTGTTCTGGCTGATCGTCGCCGCCTCGCTGGTGCTCGGTATTCTCCTGATCATCCCGATCGGCGGCGCCGACATGCCGGTCGTCGTCTCGATGCTGAATTCCTACTCGGGCTGGGCCGCCGCGGCGCTTGGCTTCACGCTCGGCAATCTGGCGCTGATCATCACCGGCGCGCTGGTCGGCTCGTCCGGCGCGATCCTGTCCTACATCATGTGCAAGGGCATGAACCGCAGCTTCATCTCGGTCATCCTCGGCGGCTTCGGCGGCGAGACCGCTGCAGCGGCCGACGACGGCATCGAGCGCACGGTCAAGCAGGGCTCGGCCGACGATGCCGCCTATCTGATGATGAACGCCCAAAAAGTCATCATCGTGCCGGGCTACGGCATGGCCGTCGCCCAGGCGCAGCACGCTTTGCGCGAAATGGCCGACAAGCTCAAGGCCAATGGCGTCGACGTGAAATACGCCATCCACCCGGTCGCCGGCCGCATGCCTGGTCACATGAACGTGCTCTTGGCCGAAGCCAATGTGCCCTATGACGAAGTGTTCGAGCTCGAGGACATCAATTCCGAGTTCGCGCAGGCCGACGTCGCCTATGTCATCGGCGCCAACGACGTTACCAATCCTTCGGCCCGCGACGACAAGTCGTCGCCGATCTACGGCATGCCGATCCTCGACGTCGACAAGGCGCGCACCTGCCTGTTCGTCAAGCGCTCGCTCGGCTCCGGCTATGCGGGCATCGACAACACGCTGTTCTACAAGGACGGCACCATGATGCTGCTCGGCGACGCCAAGAAGATGACGGAAGAGATCGTCAAGGCCATGGATCACTGATCCAGCTGATAGTCTCGATATCCGAATAGCAAAGAGCCCGGTCTCGAAAACCGGGCTCTTTCTTTTTTGGCAAGGTGTCTGAGCGTTTAGCGGCTGGTCAGGAAAACCGCTTCCTCTTCGTCGCGCTGCCTGCCGCCGAGAGCGGCCGCAGCACTGGCGATAAAGGCGCCGATGACCAGCGACAAAGCGCCGAGCAGGGCAAACGTCGCACTGCCTTTCCGAGCTGTGTCGGCGGCCTGCTTGGCCTTGACCTTGGCGTCCTCGACCTTGGCAACCAAGGCATCGACACGCGCCTTGGCATCAGCCTCGGACAGCCCAGTGCGGGCGGCAACCAGTTGCGACAGGTACGTCCTGTCGTCGGCTGAAATCTCGCCCGCCGCCGCACTGGCGATCAGGATGCGCGAGGCCTCTCCGACTGCAGCAGCATCGCTGTCCGAATCGGCAGCCGCAAGCTTGGCCGGATCGGCCGGACGGAACAGCGAATCCACCAGATAGGCGGTTGCATTGTCGGCCGATGCGCTGCCGGTCTTGGCCGAGACACCAGCCGATGCACCCATGGCGGCGCCGGATGCTACGGTTGAGACAGCCTGTACACCTGAGCCCAAGGCTGCGGACAACGCCGAGCCGAGGACGCCGACGACAAGCAGCGTTGCCAACGCCCAGGCAAGGAAGCCATGGGCAGTGTCGCGGAAATACACTTCGTCAGTGTGGATGCCGACCCATTTGGTGCGCAGGCGTCCGGCAAGGTAGCCGCCGACGCCGGAGGACAGCCATTGCACGACGACCAGCCAGATCGCGGTCGACACGGCGAAGGTGGTGATCGACGCGCCGGAGCCCGACCATGGCGAAACCATGCTGAGCCCAAGCCCGGAGCCGAGCAACATGAGGATGAAGGTCAGCGTCGAAGCCGCGAAAGCGCCGGCAATGATCGGTCCCCAGCTGACAGCTGTTGCGGAGGATTCTTCTGAAGCGGATAGGTCGATAGCCGATACGGTGGGCTGCATGAACGCCCCCTACCGTACGAACAGCATGATGAGGATGATGATCGGGATCGGAATACCGAGCAACCAGAGCAAAATGCCACGTCCCATGAGGGCCTCCTGTGAGAAATTATGATCGATGTTGTCACAATGTCCCGACAGGACTTCCGTTCCGGCAGGCTATAAAATGATTTGTTTGCCGGCGACGGAACAATTCGGAGCGCCGCTTGGCGCCCATGTCTCAAGCGATCATGTTGTTGTGATTTGACCCATTGGTCGAGCCGGGCAAAAGCGGAAATCCGGGCGTCGTCCCTGCCTTGCGACTCATAAATCTCGCTGGATCCGACCCATTAGCCCTACGAATTGCCTTGCCGAGCAGGAAGACAAATGACTCCAAGGAAATTCCAGGAGAAGCAAAAAGCAAAAGCCCAGCGGATTTGGGCGCCTGTCCGCGGGCAGCGCCCAGCAATTTTCGCCGGCCTGGTCTTGCTCTCTGGTCTGTTCACCTGGGGCGCGACCCCGGCAGTTGCAGCCGGTACACCGACTGGCACGACATCGGCCAGTTCGGCTGCCGAGGACACCGCGCATCTTTCTGCCGTGGGCTTTGAAGTCGTTCGTGTTCCCGATGGCGACGAGCCGCCGCTAGCTGCCGGTATCTGGTACCCGACCTCAGCCGAGCCGCGCGATGTGCCGCTGGAAAACTTCAAGCAACACGTCGCGCCTTCCGGTCTTGTAAAAGGCCATGCGCTGCCGCTTATCGTGATTTCGCATGGCGGCGGCGGATCCTATGCCGGTCATTATGATACGGCGATCGCCTTGGCGAGAGCCGGCTTCGTTGTCGCCGCGGTCAGCCATGCCGGTGACACTTTCGACGACCAGAGCAAGGTGCTGATGCTATGGCGCCGACCCGCCCAACTGAGCCGGCTGATCGATTTCATGCTGACGGACTGGCAGGGACATGCAGACATCGATCCGCAGCGCATCGGTGCCTTCGGATTCTCGAATGGCGGCTTCACCGTGCTCGTCGAAGCGGGCGGAATACCTGATCTCGGCAGGATCGACCCATACTGTGCGGCAAATCCCCAGCATGATCTTTGCACGACGCTGGCGAAAGCGGGGGTCCATTCCGTTGCGCAAGCGGCCCAGCCACCTCCGGATGCGTGGAAGCCTGATCGGCGGATCCGCGCCATCGCAGCCGCCGCGCCCGCGTTCGGCTTCACCTTTGACCGCGCCGGCCTCGCTTCGGTTCAGATCCCGGTGCTCCTGTGGCGGGCCGCCAACGACCGGCATCAACCCGACCCCTGGTACGAGGAGCCCGTGCGCTCGGCGCTGCCTCGACCGCCGGAGTATCATGTCGAGCCCCTGGCAGGCCACTATGCGTTCCTGCCGCCTTGCAGCACTCGCCTGCGCGCCATTGCGCCCATGGCTTGCGTTGACGCACCCGGCTTCGACCGGGCCGCGTTCCATCAACGTCTGAACGCCGCCCTGGCAGACTTCTTCAGCGCATCGCTACAGTCTCAAAGCCCGTCGCATTGAAGCGGATTCAGCCGCCGCGCTTTAAGCTCTTGCGCATGTTGTTCGCCCAAAACCGCTGCGCAGTCTTGGGCGACAAGCATCAAATATCCAGATTGGCGACCGACAGCGCATTGTCCTGGATGAATTCGCGCCGTGGCTCGACCTCGTCGCCCATCAGCCGCGAGAAAAGCGAGTCGGCATCGGTCGCATCGTTCACCTTGACCTGCAGCAGCGACCGCACATTCGGGTCGAGCGTGGTTTCCCACAGCTGCTCGGCATTCATCTCGCCGAGACCCTTGTAGCGCTGCATGGTCAGGCCCTTGCGGCCGGTCGCAAAGACGGCGTTGAGCAGCGCCAGCGGGCCCGAGACGGTTTCGGACACATCCTTGCGGCGCAGCACCGGCGGCGTCCCGTAGACCTCGCTGAGGCGCTGTGCGTAGCGGTCGAGCTGGCGGGCATCGGCCGAATTGATCAGCCCCATGTCGAGATGGGCGTATTCCTTGACGCTGCGCACCGTGCGCTCGAAGACATAGCCGCCGCTGCCGTCATTCGAGGTCGACATGCGGCCGGTCCAACCACGCTCGGTGTCCTCGGCGATGATGTCGAGGCGTTGTGCAATGCGTTCCGCCATGGCGTTGGCGCGGCCAAGATCGCCGAAGACCTCGGGGTTGAGCCCACCGGCGATTGCGGCTTGTTCGACCACGCCTCTGTTGTAGCGTGTGTGCAGGCCATTGATGAGCTGGCGCACAGCCAGCGCATCGTCAACCGCACCGCGCAAATCCTGCCCGGTCCGCACTTCGCCCGAACCCATCGTAAGCGAAGCTTCCTCCAGCCCGGACTCGATCAGGAACTCCTCGAAGGCGCTTTCATTCTTGATGTATTGCGAGCTCTTGCCGCGCGTCACCTTATAGAGCGGCGGCTGGGCGATGTAGAGATGGCCGCGCTCGATCAGTTCCGGCATTTGCCGGAAGAAGAAGGTGAGCAGCAGGGTTCTGATATGGGCGCCGTCGACGTCGGCGTCGGTCATCAGGATGATCTTGTGATAGCGCAGCTTGTCGGCGTTGAACTCGTCCTTGCCGATCGAGGTGCCGAGCGCGGTGATCAGCGTGCCGATCATGTCGGAGCCGAGCATGCGGTCGAAACGCGCCCGCTCGACATTGAGGATCTTGCCGCGCAAGGGAAGGATCGCCTGGTTCTGGCGCGAACGGCCGCCCTTGGCCGAGCCGCCGGCCGAGTCACCCTCGACGATGAAGATTTCGGATTTCGCCGGGTCGCGTTCCTGGCAGTCGGCCAGCTTACCGGGGAGCGAGGTGACGCCGAGCGAGCTCTTGCGGGTGATGTCGCGCGCCTTGCGCGCGGCTTCGCGCGCCGCCGCGGCCTGGATCACCTTGTCTATGACAACCTTGCCCTCGGTCGGATGCTCTTCCAGCCAGGTGCCGAGCGCCTCGTTGACCAGCCCCTCGACCACGGGACGGACTTCCGACGAAACCAGCTTATCCTTGGTCTGCGAGGAGAATTTCGGGTCGGGAACCTTGACCGACAGCACGGCCGTCAAGCCTTCGCGGCAATCGTCGCCGATCAGCGAGACCTTTTCCTTCTTGGTCAGGCCCGAGGATTCGCCATAGCCGGTGATCTGGCGCGTCAACGCACCACGGAAGCCGGCCAGATGGGTGCCGCCATCGCGCTGCGGGATGTTGTTGGTGAAGGCCAGCACGTTCTCGTGGTAGCTGTCGTTCCACCACATCGCCACTTCGACGGTGATGCCGTCGCGCTCGGCCTTGATGGCGATCGGCTTCTCGATCAGCGGTTTCTTGACCCGGTCGAGATATTTGACGAATTCTTCGAGGCCGCCATCATAGTGCAGTTCATGCCGCACGATGTCGGCGTGGCGAGCGTCGGTCAGAATGATGCGGACGCCCGAATTGAGGAAGGCGAGCTCGCGCAGCCGGTGCTCCAGCGTGCCGAAGTCGAACTCGACCATGGTGAAGGTCTCGGCCGACGGAAAGAAGGTGATCTGGCTGCCGCTACGGCCCTCATAGGTGCCCGGCTGCTTGTCCTGCTCGTAGCTGCCTGTCGCCTTCAATGGCGCATCGGCATTGCCATGCGTGAAGCTCATCTCGAAGATCTGACCGTTGCGGCGAATCTTCAGTTTCAGCCAGGCCGAAAGGGCGTTGACCACCGAGACGCCGACGCCATGCAGGCCGCCCGACACCTTGTAGGAGTTCTGGTCGAATTTGCCGCCGGCATGCAGCTGCGTCATGATCACTTCGGCCGCGGAAATGCCTTCGCCGGTGTGGATATCGGTCGGAATGCCACGGCCATTGTCGATCACCGTCACCGATCCATCGGGGTTGAGCGTCACGGTGACGAGATCGGCGTGGCCGGCCAAGGCCTCGTCGATGGCGTTGTCGACCACCTCATAGACCATGTGATGTAGGCCGGAACCGTCGTCGGTGTCGCCGATATACATGCCAGGGCGTTTGCGGACGGCGTCCAACCCCTTCAAAACCTTGATGGAATCGGCGCCGTATTCGGCTTCGGCGCCGTTGGTGCTCTCGGTCTGGTCGCTCATGAAAACCTATTGTCTAGATGCCGCTTTTACAGCGCGAAAAATCGGCCCCGAATCGCGCGTCTGATATGTGCTAGATATAGGCGCTAAAGGCGGTTTTTCCAAGGTTTGCGGGTATTTCCGGACCGAATCCCGGGCTGGCAGCCGGCTATTTTTTTCGGACACCGAATTTGGCGAGAAGATTGCGTAAATATTTGATCGTGGGCTTGTCCCGGGGCGCCAGCCGGCCCGTGCGGTCGAGCTCCAGCGTCAGGTTCAGCGCCTTGGTCAGCACCGCCTTCGGATCCTTCGCCACATAGGCATAGTTGATGTAGGCCTGCACCAGATCGAATTGCCAGATCGCATTGTTCGGATCGGACTGGGCGAGTTTCTGGCGGATGCCGAGGCTGGCTTCGAAGGCCTTTTTGGAGCCCTCGAAGTGGCGCTGCTTGGTCTCCAGCATGCCGATTTCCGACAGCGTGATCGACAGGTCGCGTTGCCAGTCGGAATTGGCCGGGTCGAGCTTCGCCAGCCGGTCGGCAATGGCAAGACTGTCCTGATAGTTTTGCAGTGCGCCGCTGACATCGCCCTGGGCATCAAGCACACCGGCAACCTTTTCCAGACAGACCGACAGGTCGCGCTGCCATTCGGTGTTGCCGGGATCATCAGCCGCAAGGTCACGCGCGACGGCCAGCGCTTGCTGATAGGAAGCCAGCGCTGCCGGCCAGTTCTCCTGGTCGTTGAGCGCGTTGCCGATCTTGGCGTAACTGATCGACAGGTCGCGCTTCAGGTCGGTATCGTTAGGGTCACGGCGCACCATTTCCTCGGCGATCGCCTGGCTCTTGGTGTAGGCCACGAGCGCAGCGGCGGCGTCGCCGCGCTGGCGCAGCAGGTCACCGATCCTGTCGTGGCTGACGGAAACAGCGCGCTGGCGCTCAGGGTCATCGGGCTTGTTCTCGGCCAGCACGAGGCGAATTCTCAGGCTCTCTTCAAAGGCCGTCTGGGCGCCGTCCAGCTGTCCGGCGGTCCGGGCAAGGTCGCCGATTTCGTCATAGGTTATGGTCAGGTCGCGCAGCAGATAGGCGCTGTTCGGCTCGGCATCGGCCAAACGCTGCTTGATCGACAGGCTTTGCTGATAGGCCTGGGCCGCCGCACCCACATCGCCTTGCGTCGCCAGCACGTTGCCGATCTTGTCATTGGCCATGGCAAGATCACCGAGCCAGTCTTTCTTGTCCGGCACGCTTGCGGTCAGGTTCTGCAACATGTCCCTGGCCGCCTCATAGTTTTCCAGGGAGGTTGGCAGGTCGCCTTGCGCCATCTCAGTGTTGGCGAGCTTGATATGGGCGATGGCGAGATCGCGCTTCACGCTGGGGTCGGTTTCCTGACGCGACCGCTGCTCGAGATTGGCCAACAGTGCGGTGAAGGCGCGGCCGGCCGCCTCGACATTGCCCACCGTCGTATAGAGAATACCGAGTTCCTCCAGCGTGCGGCTCTGGCGGTCGGCCTGCTCCAGATTGAGTGAGGTCTGCCCGGCCTCGCCATACAGTGCCAGCACCGATTCATAGTCACTGATGGCCGTGGTGTAGTCGAGGTCGGCGCGTGCCGCGCCACCGGAGAGGAAGCGCGTCGCGGCCTCGGACAGGGTGCGGCTGACGAAATTGACCTTCAACGCCTGACGCGAAACATTGTCGATGTCGGCGGCCTTGGCGAGCAGGGCGCGGGCACCGTCGAAGACTCCGAGCGAAAGCTGCTCTTCGGCCTGCCGGCGCAGTTCCGTCACCTGGGGGTCGTCGGAGGCGAGCGTCTTCATTTCGCTGCGCACCTTGACGAAGGCGTCGGCGGCCTCGCGCAGCCGGGCATTCAGGCTGTCGGCCGAGAGATGGCTGGTGTCGGCGCTGATCAGCGCGCCATAGAGCGGCGCCAGCGGCATGTCGGCATCGCTGGCGATCTGCTCGACCTCGCCGCGCATTTCCGGCGTCACATCGGCCATGGCCAGCAGCAGCCGTTCGCGCTCCGGCAATTGTTCCTTGGCGGCAGCGGCGAAGAACAGTTTCGGCAGGCCGCTTTCGACATAGGGCAGCTGCTTGCCGCGCGAGAGGTCATAGACCTCCTGCTGCACCAAGGTCAGCACCGAGCGGATTTCGAGCCCGTCCGTGCCGAGATATTTGGTCAGCGCCGTTGTGAACGGCGAGTTCTGGCCGGTGCCGTCGGCCGCCGTTTCGCCGGGTGCGGCCGAGAAGGCGAACAGGATGTTTTCCGCCCGGCCGACGCGGCCGAGGCCCGGCTTGACCTTGTCGGCGACATCCTTTGCCAGTGACGTCGCGCCGCGCCCTTCGCCACCGTTACCCGAGAACGGATCGCTGCGGCAGGCGTCGAGCACGATCAACCCGACCTTGGCGGTGGCGGCGACTGCAGCGCGCACTTCTTCCAGCGGCAGGCTTGTCTTGTCCAGTTGATCGAGCGAGGAGGCGTCGGCATCGACCGGCAGCAGCCGGTTGTCGCCCGAGATCTCGACGCCATGGCCGGAGAAATAGACCAGGGCGACATCGGCGCCCTTGGCATCCTCGCGAAAGTCGTCGAGCGCGCGCCGCATGCGCCGCAGATCACGGTCGGTTTCGAGCACCACCTCGAAGCCGAGCTTCTTCAGCGCCGATTGCATCGCCTCGCCGTCATGGATGGGATTGGCGAGCGGCCGCACCAGCCGGTAGTCGTCCTCCGCCATGACCAGTGCCACACGCCGTTCCGCCGCCGCGGTGGCGGTGGTCGCAATCATCAGCAGCAAGGCAAACAGCAAGCGCAAGTCGAACCGCCCCCGGCTCAGTCCTTTGCCAACCATTCCATCTCTTTATGGCGCGAGCAAGCCGGGCCGAAAACCGGCTCTTTCATTTGGCCGGGGCGTCGAGCTGCTTGAGCCGCTTGCGCAGTTCATCGGGAATCCAGGCGTCCGCGGGCGAGAGGATTCCGGCCTGCTGCATGTCGGAGGCGATTTTGAGGGCCGCCGTCAAATTCGAACGGACATCGAGACCCATCTCGGCCATTTTGAAATGGCCGATGACCATATCGCGCAGCCACATCGAATTGTCCGGATCGATCGCAGAGAAGCGCTCGGAGATATCGAGCGACTGCTGGTAGAATTGGGTGGCGAGATCCTTGTTGCCCGATCTTGCCAGGAGATCGCCGATCTTGCCGCAATTGATCGCCAGATCGCGTTGCCAGAGGCTGTTGCTGGCGTCGTTTCCAGTCAGGGCGAGAGATGCGTCGAGTGCTGATTTGTAGGCGGTCAGCGCCGCTCCCGGCTCGCCATTCGCCAGATGGGCGTCGCCCAGCTTGCTGTAGTTGATTTCGAGATCACGCAGCCATCGTGTGTTGCTCTGGTCGGTCTTGACCAGCGATTCCCAGATGTGATTGGCCTCGTTGAACGCGGTCAGAGCCTCTGCATTTGCCTGCAGCATCAGCTGCGCGTCGCCGATGCTGTCATGAAGGATCGCGATATCCCGCTGGCCTTCGAGATTTTCCGGATCGGCGCTGGCAAGGGCCGAACTCAGGCTCAGGCCGGCCTGATAGGAAACGATGGCGTTCTTGTACTCGCCCAAGATCTGCAAGCTGTCGCCGATCTTGGTGTAGGAGACGCAGAGATCGCGCTGCCAGGAGAGATTGGCGGGGTCCAGCTCCGTCAGCTTGCGCCATATGGCAAAGCCCGAACTGAAGGCGTCGAGCGCCCGGTTGTAGTCGCCCTCCATGATCAGCACGTCGCCGATCGAGTCGTGGGCCACGCCCAGCCGGCGCTGCCAGTTGATGTTGTCGGGGTCAAGTCCGACCACCCGTTTGGAAATCTCCAGCGCCTTCTGGTAATAGGGCATCGCGTCCTTGAGATTGCCCTGCGAGCGCATGACGTAGCCGATCCGGTCGTAGGCAAAGGAAAGATCGCTCTGCCATTCGAGTTCGGTCGGGGCCGCGGCAGCCACCTTCTCGGCGATATCCGCCGATGCCTGGTAATCGGCCAGGCCGTCGGCGAGCTTACCTTGGGCGACGGCGGTATCGCCCATCTTGTCCAGACTGAGCGAAACATCCCGCTGCCAGAAAACGTTGTTCGGATCGGTGCCAGAGCGCCTTGTCGATCCTTCATTCCATTCCTTGTAGATCCTGGCGGCGTCATCCAGCCTGCCCAGCGTCGTGTAGACATCGCCGAGCCGGGCAAGCGTGAGAAGCTGCTGCAGTCGGTCGTCCGCCGGAATGTCCTCGCCATTGACCTCGCGATAAAGCGCTGTCGCCTTCTCATAGCCATCGGCGGCCAATTGATATCTGAGCAAAGCGCTTGCCGCGCCGCCCTCCAGCGAATGGGTTGCCGCTTCCGAAAGCGTGCGTTCGACATAATTGGCCTTGAGCCGCTGGCGCGAATTCCTGTCGATGCCGGCGGCCTCGGCGAGCTTGGCGCGAGCGGCATCGAAAGCGCCCAGCGAAAGCTGCCGTTCCGCATCCTGCCGCAACTGCGTCACCTCGGGATCGCCAGAGGCCAGCGTGGTCATTTCCCGTTGCACCTTGACGAAGGCATCCGCGGCTTCCCTGAGCTTGGCCGAGCGCTGCTCGGGACCGAGCGCAGCAAGATTTTTCGACAGCAGCGCGCCATAGAGCGGCGCCAGCGGCATGTCGGCATCGCTGGCGATTTGCTCGACCTCGCCGCGCATTTCCGGCGTCACATCCGCCATGGCCAGCAGCAGCCGTTCGCGCTCCGGCAATTGTTCCTTGGCGGCGGCGGCGAAGAACAGTTTCGGCAGGCCGCTTTCGACATAGGGTAGCTGCTTGCCGCGCGAGAGGTCATAGACCTCCTGCTGCACCAAGGTCAGCACCGAGCGGATTTCGAGCCCGTCCGTGCCGAGATATTTGGTCAGCGCCGTTGTGAAGGGTGAGTTCTGGCCGGTGCCGTCGGCCGCCGTTTCGCCGGGTGCGGCCGAGAAGGCGAACAGGATGTTTTCCGCCCGGCCGACGCGGCCAAGGCCCGGCTTGACCTTGTCGGCGACATCCTTTGCCAGTGACGTCGCGCCGCGCCCTTCGCCACCGCTACCCGAGAACGGATCGCTGCGGCAGGCGTCGAGCACGATCAACCCGACCTTGGCGGTGGCGGCGACTGCAGCGCGCACTTCTTCCAGCGGCAGGCTTGTCTTGTCCAGTTGATCGAGCGAGGAGGCGTCGGCATCGACCGGCAACAGCCGGTTGTCGCCCGATATCTCGACGCCATGGCCGGAAAAATAGACGAGCGCCACATCGGCGCCCTTGGCATCGTCGCGAAAGTCGTCGAGCGCGCGCCGCATGCGCCGCAGATCACGGTCGGTTTCGAGCACCACCTCGAAGCCGAGCTTCTTCAGCGCCGATTGCATCGCCTCGCCGTCATGGATGGGATTGGCGAGCGGCCGCACCAGCCGGTAGTCGTCCTCCGCCATGACCAGTGCCACACGCCGTTCCGCCGCCGCGGTGGCGGTGGTCGCAATCATCAGCAGCAAGGCAAGCAGCAAACGCAAATCGAACCGCCCCCGGCTCAGTCGCGTGCTGACAATTCCACCTCTTTATGGCGCGAGCAAGCCGGGCATTTGGTCAGAACCGGCTCGTTCAGCCAGCGCGCAGCGGTTTCAATGCTTCGCTCCAGCGCAACAACTCGTCCAGCATGGCCTTGGCGCCGCCCGCCACCTGTTCGCTGGCGCTGAAGGCGCCGTTTTCGTCGAGCAGTTTCTGGTACATCGGCAGCGCGACGCCCTCGGGGATCGGCATGATCCCCACCGCGGCCAGCAGCGGCTTCAGCGCCTGCGCTGCGCGCAGGCCGCCGGAAACGCCGCCATAGCTGAGGATGGCGGCGGGCTTGTATTTCCATTCTCGCAGCAGGTAGTCGACGGCGTTGACGATCGCCGGGGCTGCGAAATAATTATACTCCGGCGCCACGAAGACGAAGGCGTCGGCGGCGTCTATCGCCTTCGACCAGGCCTTGGTGTGATCGTTCTGGTAGTTGCGAAGCCTTGGATGATGCGGCTCGTCCAGCACCGGCAGGTGGAACGCGGCAATGTCGGTCAGCACCGGCTCGAATTTCCCGTGTTCGCGCGCGAACGTCTCCAGCCATTCGGCAAAAACCGGTCCGGCGCGGCCCGGCCGCGTGCTGCCGATGATGATGTTCAACTGGTGCTTCAAGGCAGGCTCCTTTGTCAGGCGGTATCTGTTGGTGACTGTCACTACGGCAGTGTGTTCCGGCGGGCAAGGCGGGACGCCTGGTGGCGCGGTCACGATCGAATGAACAGACCATCTGCTTGGTGCCGTGAATTGCCTGCCGTTCGGTCACATGGACGCCCGGATCGCCAGCCACTACATTGAGGGTAGCAGCGGAGCACTTCATGGACACTCAGCCCGCCCCCTTTGTCCCGCCCGCACCGAAGCCGCGCACCTCGCCGCCTTCGACGCTGGAGATGATCCGCATCGTCTACCGCAACCCGCTCGAACTGTGGGGCGAGCCGACCTACAACGAGCCCTGGATATCGGTGAATGGTGTTGGCGGGCATCTGGTCATCGCCAACGATCCCGGCCTCATTCGCCATGTGCTGGTCGACAATGCCAAGAACTACAAGATGGCGACGGTGCGCCAGAAGATCCTGCGGCCGATCCTGCGCGATGGACTGCTGACCGCCGAGGGCGAGGTGTGGAAGCGGTCGCGCAAGGCGATGGCGCCGGTGTTCACGCCACGCCATATCTTCGGCTTTGCCCAGCCGATGCTGAAACGCACCAAGGAGTTCGTCACCCGGTACGAACAGGGCGGCACATCCGACATCGCCCATGACATGACATTGCTCACCTACGACATCCTTGCCGAGACGCTGTTCTCCGGCGAGATAGCGGGCGAGCCGGGCAGTTTCGCCAACGAGATCGACCGCTTGTTCGAGACCATGGGCCGTGTCGATCCGCTCGATCTGCTGCGTGCGCCCGACTGGCTGCCGCGGCTCACCCGCATCCGTGGCCGCAAGACCATGGCCTATTTCCGCAAGATCGTCACCGACACCGTCAAGATGCGCGAGGAGCGTTTCAAGCGTGATCCCGATGCGGTGCCGCAGGACTTCCTCACGCTGCTGCTGAAGGCCGAAGGCCCCGACGGGCTGACGCGCTCGGAAGTCGAGGACAACATCATCACCTTCATCGGCGCCGGCCATGAGACCACCGCGCGGGCGCTGGGCTGGACGCTTTATTGCCTGGCCGAATCGCCGTGGGAGCGCAACCGCGTCGAGCAGGAGATCGACGAGGTGTTGGCGCGCGAGCCCGATCCGACGAAATGGCTGGATGCGATGCCGTTGACTCGCGCTGCTTTCGACGAGGCGCTTCGGCTCTATCCGCCGGCGCCCTCGATCAACCGCGAGCCGATCGTGCCGGAGATGTGGAAGGATCTTTATATCCCCAAGCACGCGGCCGTGCTGGTCATGCCCTGGGTCGTCCACCGCCACAGGAAGCTGTGGGACAGGCCCGATGCCTTCCTGCCCGAGCGGTTCCACCCGGGAAACCGCGAAAAGATCGACCGCTTCCAGTATCTGCCGTTTGGCGCCGGCCCGCGCGTCTGCATCGGCGCCAGCTTCGCCATGCAGGAGGCGATCATCGCGCTCGCCATCCTGTTGTCGCGCTTCCGCTTCGACACCACGGCCGAGACCAAGCCTTGGCCGGTGCAGAAATTGACGACGCAGCCGCAAGGCGGCCTGCCTATGCAAGTCACGCCCCGCCATCGTTGAGGGGCAGTCCTCTTCTGGAAATTATGCCACGGGTTTGCGCTGCTGGAACTGGCCGGCGGCGCGGAAGCGCCAGAGGTAGCTCGGCAGGATCGTCGCGATCGATTGCGGCTGGATGCCGAGCCCGGCGAGTGTCCGGTTGGCCTTGGCGGCGGCCTCAGAAACGATGTTGTGCTCGCGCAGCTGCATCACCTGATCCTTGGTCAGCAGCGGATTGGGCAACAGGCCGAGGATCGAGGCCTGGATGTTGGCGACCCACCACGGCACCGGAACCAAGAGGCGCTTGCGCTCGATCACGGTGAGCAGCTCTTCCATGCACTCCTTGAAGGTGAGCACATTGGGGCCGCCGAGTTCGTAGATCTGGCCGCCATTGATCTTGCCGTCGACCGAGCGCGCCACCGCCTCGGCGACGTCGCCGACATAAACCGGCTGGAATTTGGTCTGGCCGCCGCCGATCAGCGGCAGCACCGGCGAATAGCGCGCCATATTGGCGAAGCGGTTAAAGAAACTGTCCTCCGGGCCGAAAATGATCGATGGCCGGAAGATCACCGCGTTGGCGATCGTCTCCAGCACGGCCTTCTCGCCAAGCGCCTTGGTGCGGGCGTAGTCCGATTCGGAGTCCGCGTCGGCGCCAAGCGCGGAAATATGGGTCAGCCCTGCACCAACGGAGCGCGCCGCTTCGGCGATGGCGCGGGAGCCGAACTCGTGCACGGCGGAGAATTTCTGCCGGCCGGTCTCATGCAGGATGGCAACCAGGTTGACGACATGGTCAGCGCCTTGCACGGCACGGTCGACCGACCAGCGCATGCGCACATTGGCCTGCACCGGCTGGATCTGGCCGACATTGCCGAGCGGCTGCAGATGGCCGGCAAGGTCGGGCCGCCGGCAGGCGACCCGGATGCGGTAGCCGCGCTTGGCCAGCGCGCGCACGACATGGCGGCCGACAAAGCCAGACCCGCCAAAGACGACGACGAGCTTTGGGGTCTGCAGGATTTCGGTCATGGCTGGCTCCGGCGCACGTTCCAGATGGCTTGGCTGAAGCCGTTTCATAGTCGGTTTTGCGCCAAAGGCAAAGGGTGACGCGTCGTCGCGTCACCCTTGTCTGCGTCAGGACAAAAGCGCTTCAGAACGCCTTGCCGATACGGGCGTCGACCGAGTGACGGTTGCCGCCGCGAATGACGAAGAAGAGCAGGATCGCGGCCCACAAAAGCGACTTTTCGGCACCCGAAAAACCCTGGCCCATGGTGACCCAGTGGAACCAGACCGTCACCAGCAGCACGAACAGGCCGGCAAAGGCGGCCGGGCGCGTCAAAAACCCGATGGCGATGAAAATGCCGCCGAAAAACTCGGTGCAGGCCAGTAGCAACGACCACAAGGCGCCCGGATAGAAGCCGAGGCCTTCGACCATCTCGGCGGCACCGAAAGGATTGGTGATCTTTTGCGAGCCATGGATGGTGAGGAACGCGCCGGCGACGAGGCGCAGCACGGTTTCGCCGGCGTCATGCAGCGACGAATACAGGCGGCCAAGCGCGGGAATGATCAGTCTGCCGCGGGAAGCGTCGGTGGTTACGGACATCGTAGCTCCTGTCTGTGTGAACGTCCCCCCGCAAACGCCCGATGGCCTCCGTCAAGTCAAGTTAACAAAAGTTAACTTCCATAATCATGTTTATTATGTGTTGGACGAAACGCAGAAAACCCCGCCGAAGCGGGGTTTTCCGGGTGAGGTTCATGTCGAAACCAGGGTCCAACGAGGCGGCTGACCTGAGACGGTTCAGCGTGGCGTGAAGCAAGTACGCCCGCCCCAGCCCTGGACGCATCCGACAGAAGACACCGACCGGGCAACCCCGACCCGGACAGCCATTGGTCGTGCGCACGCGCGGGAAGGTTCACAAGGCGCGGAAAAATTCTTCGATTGCTTCAGGAAGAATAACGCTCGGCGAATTCGGAAATGCGCTGCACCACCGCCTTGGGCGCGGTGATGCCGCGCGCCTGTGCCTTCTCGGCGGCTTCCGCCCGGGCTCGGCCCGGCACATGCACGCCATAGCGGCGGCGCAGGCGGTCGAGCTGGTCCTTCATCCGCTGTTCGAAATCCGGATCGAGCAGCTTGGGCTCGACGGCAAGCACGAACAGGCCGGTTCCGGGGCTGTCCGGCCCGCCGCTGAACCATGGCGCGTCGAGCGACCAGTTGGCGCCCGACAGGCCGGCCGCCAGCACTTCGACCATCAGCGCGATGTTGGCGCCGCGCTGGCCGCCAAAGGCCAACATGGCGCCCTTCATGGCGGCCGCCGGGTCGGTGGTCGGGTTGCCGCTCGCATCCAGCGCCCAGCCTTCGGGGATTTTCTTGCCGTCTTCGGCCGCCTTGCGGATGTTGACGAAGGCGGTGGCGCTCGACGACTGGTCGATGACCAGCGGCGCGCCGTCGGCGGCGGGAGCGGCAAACGACATCGGATTGGTGCAGTAGACCGGCTTGACCGAGCCCGAGCCGGCCAGCACGGCCGGGCCGTTGGTCGCGGCGAAGGACACCAGCCCTTGTGCTGCCAACCTGCCGGTGAAATAGCCGAGCGCGCCGCACGTATAGGCGTTCTTCTGCGAGAAGATGGCGACGCCGAACAGTCTTGCCGCCTTGGCAAGGTCGTCGATCGTACGGTCGAAGCCGGTATGCGCCAGCCCGCCGCGTGCGTCGGAGAGATAGACCGCCAGGGCCGGCCTCGTGATCACCGGATCGGCATTGCCGTCGATGCGCCCGGCCTCCAGCGCCTCGAGATAATCGATGAAATGCGACAGGCCGACGCTCGAAAGCCCTTCCGCCTCGGCGGCGATGATCGATGCGGTGAGCGACTGCGCCGCCTCCTCATTGGCGCCGGCGCCGAGTGCTGCCATCCGGCACAGTCCTGTCGCTTGGTCGAGAGAGAGTTGCATCTGGACGCCTTGGTGAACAGTGAATGGTGAATAGTGAATGGCCGTCTTAGACGAGGGCGCGAAAATTGCGACCATTTACCACTTACTATTCACCGTTCACTAGCCGACCTTGACCGGAATCCGCGCCTCGATCCGGCTGAGGGCCAGGACCAGAATGCCGGTGATCGCCATATAGATCAACGCCAGCAGCAGCAAGGGCTCGTAGGTGAGGTAGGTGTCCTGCCGCACCTTGCCAGCGACGGCGAAGATATCGATGACGCTGATCGTCGCCACCAGCGGCGTCGACTTCAACTGCAGCACGGTCTCGCCGGTCAGCGTCGGCAGCGCGCGGTAGAAGGCCTGCGGCAGCCAGATGCGCCGGAAGATCTTCCAGCGGCTCATGCCGAAGGCGCGGGCGGCTTCCAGCTGTCCCTTGGGCACGCCGGCAAAGGCGCCGCGCATCACTTCGCCCTCGTAACCGGCGAAGGACAGGGTCAGTGCCAGAACGCCGTACGGCCAGGCCTGTCTGAGATAGGGCCACATCCAGGAGTCGCGGATCCACGGATATTGCGGGAACAGCGAGCCCAGCCCGTAATAGAGCAGCCATAATTGCAACAGCAGCGGCGTGCCGCGGATGATGGTGCAGAAGACTTTCGCCGGTGCCGCAACCCAGATCGAACCGGCGGCCTGCGCCAGCCCGACCGGCACGGCGATCAGGAAGCCGAGCGCGCAGGTGACGGCCAGGATCCACAGGGCGCGCCAGATGCCCATCAGGCCCATTTCCCAATATTGCGGCAGCCAGTCCCAGCGCATGAAAAAGGCGGCCGACAGCACCAGCCCGAGCGCGATCAGGATGAGGACGATGCGATGCGGCTGCAGCCAGAGCGAGGCGCGCGCCGCCGTGTTGATGATGGCTGCTTCGCCCGCCATCAGCGGGCCTCCTTGATCGAAGGCATGCCGCGCCGCGCCCATTTCTCGGCGCGGCCAAGCAGGAAGTTCGAAAACAGTGTCACCGCGAGATAGAGCACGCCGGCGGCGAGATAGAATATCAGATAGGCCTTGGTGACGCCTGCCGCCTGCCGTGTCGCCAGTGTCAGTTCGAAGAAGCCGACGACGGCCAGAAGCGCGGTGTCCTTGGTCGCGATCAGCCACAGATTGGCGAGACCTGGAATGGCAAAGGGCAGCATCGCCGGCAGCGTGATGCGCCGCAGGAGAAGGCCGGGAGACATGCCGAAGGCGCGGGCGGCTTCGATCTGGCCCTGCGGGATGGCCAGGATCGCGCCGCGCATGACCTCCGTCGAATAGGCGCCCTGGCAGAAGCCGAGCACGGCTATGCCGGCCACCAGCCCGCTAATATCGACACGCTGGTAACCGATCGCGGTCAGCACCTGGTTTATCAGGTCGGTGCCGGCATAATAGAGCAGCAGGATCAGCACCAGTTCCGGCACGGCGCGCACCACGGTGGTGTACACCGCGAGCAGGTCGCGCACGACCGGTCCGCCGTAAAGCTTGCCATAGGCACCGCAGATCCCGATGAGCAGGCCGACGATCGTGGCGCCGACGGCAATCTCCAGCGAATGCAGCAGCCCGAGCATGAGTGTGCCGCCCCAGCCGACGGGCGCGGGCGAGAGGAGTTCGATGATACCGGCCGCCGAGGCCGGAAGAAACGCGTCGATCAGCTTTGCCCCCGAATTGCTGGCTCTATCCGCCGACGGCAGCGGTCAGCGGCAAGCATGCGTGGGAAGGTGGGCATGGCGCCGCCGGCGCCATGCCCTTCGCTCAGGCGTAAGGGTCGTCAGTTCGACTGCGCGTCGGCACCGTAGATGTCGAAATCGAAGTACTTCTTCGAGATCGCGTCATATTTGCCGTTGGCGCGGATTGCCTTGATGCCGGCGTTGATCTTTTCCTTCAGCTCGGTGTCTTCCTTGCGCACGCCGGCGCCGACGCCCGGTCCGAGCACCTCGAGATCCGGAGCCACCATGCCCTTCAGGTCGCAGCAGGCTTTGCCCTGGTCTGACTTGAGGAATTCCCCGAGCGCGATGGAATCGGCCTGCACCGCGTCGAGGCGGCCGGCAGCGAGATCCTGGTTGGCCTCGTCCTGGGTCTGGTATTCCTTGATTTCGGACGCCGTGGCGCCGAAATGCTTCTTGGCGTAGACGGCGTGTACCGTCGACACCTGGACGCCGAGCACCTTGCCCTTGAGGTCGTCAGGCGAGGCGCCGAACTTCTGGTCCTTCGGTCCGATGATCGCCGTCGGCGTGTTGTAGTACTTGTCCGAGAAGTCGATCGTCTTCTTGCGTTCGTCGGTGATCGACATCGACGAGACGATGAGGTCGATCTTCTTGGTGGTCAGCGCCGGGATGATGCCGTCCCAGGCGACAGGCGTGATGACGCAGTCGAGTTTCTCCTCGGCGCACACGGCGTCGATGAACTCGATCTCCCAGCCGACCCATTTGCCCGAAGCGTCCGGCGAGGTGAAGGGCGGATAGGGCTCGGCGGCGACGCCGATCTTGACCGGATCGGCCTTGGCCACGCCCATGGCGGCAACGCCGAGCAGCAGTGCCGCGGCGAATGTCTTCAGAACAGTCTTCATTTCAAACTCCCAGTTTGTTGTTCGTTCCCGGTTTTCTTCCGTCCCGGCCTGTCCCTAGCCGATGTTGCGGATGAACTGCTTGAGCCTTTCGGATTTCGGTGCGCCGAAGATCTGCTCCGGCGGGCCTTCTTCCTCGACCAGCCCGTTGTAGAGATAGACGACGTGGGTCGCGACCTCGCGGGCAAACTTCATCTCATGGGTGACCAGCACCATGGTGCGGCCTTCACGCGCCAGATCGCCGATCACCTTCAGCACCTCGCCGACCAGTTCGGGGTCGAGCGCCGAGGTCGGCTCGTCGAACAGCATGACACGCGGATTGATGGCAAGCGCGCGGGCGATCGCGGCGCGCTGCTGCTGGCCACCCGACAGGTAGGCGGGGTAGACGTCGCGCTTCTCGGCGAGCCCGACGCGCGCCAGCAGCTTTTCGGCCTGGGCGATCGCCTCGTCGCGCTTGACGCCGAGCACATGCACGGGAACCTCGATGACGTTTTCGATCAGCGTCATGTGGCTCCACAGGTTGAAGTTCTGGAACACCATGCCGAGCTTGGAGCGGATGCGCTCGATCTGCCTGCGGTCGGCCGGAACAGTGTGGCCATGGCTGTCCGCCTTGAGCTTGATCTCCTCGCCATTGACGCGGATGATGCCGCTGGTCGGATTTTCCAGGCAGTTGATGCAACGCAGCAGCGTCGATTTGCCCGAACCCGAGCCGCCGATGATGGCGATCACCTCGCCGTCGCGAGCCGACAGCGACACGCCCTTCAGCACATGCAACTGGCCGAATTTCTTGTGCAGGTTTTCGACATGGATGGCTTCGGCGGCGCCGTTCTGCGCCTTGCCGGATTGTGCTGCGGCAGCTTCCACCGCGCTCACCGGCTGGCCTCTGCATCGTCGGCGGCAGTTCGTCGAACGTCTATCCAGCTAATCAACATATACGCTGTACTGCCCCGCTCCAGACTTCAGCATGGACCCAACGGCGCGAGCCCGTCAATCCCGCTCATTACGGCACTTGCGAGCTTGTTGTGCAAGTGTATAAATAGCCTCCCATGAAATTTTTTCGATTTTTTTCAGCTAAAAAGGGCCTCGATGAGCGCTTTCGGATCACAGTCCATGGCTGCGCCGCTGCGACGCGTGCTGATGCGGTCGGCAGCCAACGCCATGCGCAACGCCGACAGAGATGCCTGGCACTATGGCCCAGGATTCAATCCGGCGAAAGCAGCATCGCAGCACGCGCTCCTTGCTGAACTGGTGGCGGCTTCCGGTGCCGAAATCGAATGGATCGAGGACAAGGCCGATGGACTTTCGGATTCGGTGTTCACGCACGACCCATCGCTGATGACCGACCGCGGCGCGCTGATTCTGTCTATGGGCAAGCCTTTGCGAGCCGGCGAGCCCTCGCTGCATGAGGAGACCTATAGAAGACTGGGCATTCCGATCCTCGGCCGCGTCGAGGCCCCTGGCCAGGTCGAAGGCGGTGATTGTGTCTGGCTGGATGCCCGCACGCTGGTGATCGGGCGCGGTGTCCGCTCCAACCAGGAAGGCATCCAGCAGCTTTCCAACCTGCTGACGCCGCTGGGCATTTCCGTCTACGGCTTTGACCTGCCTCTGTGGCAGGGCGAAGAGGCGTGCCTGCATCTGATGTCGGTGATCAGCCCGCTGGCCGACGACCTCGCACTGGTCTATTCACCGCTTTTGCCGGCCCCGTTCTATCAGATGCTGAAGGCACGGGGCATCCGGCTGGTCGAAGGCGACGCCGAAGAGTTCGCGGCTTCCAACGGCCTCAGCCTGAATGTGCTGCCGACCAGCCCACACAAGGTCATTGCCGTTGCAGGCTTTCCAAAGACGAAGGCCGCGATGGAAGCCGCCGGCTGCACGGTCGAAATCTTCGAGGCGGATGCGCTCTGCATCGCCTGCGAGGGTGGGCCGACATGCCTGACGCGGCCGATCCTGCGCCAATGAATGCGCCAACCCGCCGCAGGTTCCGCCGCGAGGGCGAGGAGCGGCGGCGGCAGGATTTGATCGAGGCCACTCTGGACAGCGTGGCCGAACGTGGCCTGCAGGGCGCCACCTTGCGCACCATCGCCTTGCGTGCCGGCGTCACCGCCGGGCTGATCCGGCACTATTTCCCCGGCAAGGAAGAATTGCTGCAGGAAGCCTATATGGCGCTGATGGGCCGCATGACCGAGCAGGCGAAAGCGGCGTTGGTCATGGAAGATGCCTCGCCACGCCAGCGCCTTGCGGCTTTCGTCACCGCCAACCTCAACGTGCCGATCATCGACACGCGGGTGTTTTCGCTCTGGGCAACCTTCATCGGCCGCGCCGGTGCGGATCCGACGCTCGCTCGTGCCCACCGCGAAGGCTACCTTGGCTTTCGCAACGAGGTGGAAGCGGTTGTGGCCGAGGTGCTTGCCGCCGAACGGCGCACGCCGGACGCAAGCCAATTGCGCCACCATGCCATTGCGATCAATGCGATCATCGACGGACTCTGGATTGAAGGCTGTCTGGCCGGCGAGATGTTCTCGCCTGGCGAATTGGCGGCGATTGGCATCAAGACTATCGAGGCCGAACTCGGCCTCGCGCCGGAAAGGGAAAATAATAAATGACGACGCTCGGCGAAGCCCTCATCACCCTGCTCGAAGCGCATGGCGTCGACACCGTCTTCGGCATTCCGGGCGTCCACACGGTCGAGCTCTACCGTGGCCTGGCGCGCTCGAAAATCCGCCACGTCACGCCGCGCCACGAACAGGGCGCCGGCTTCATGGCCGACGGCTATGCTCGCGCCAGCGGCAGGCCGGGCGTCGCCTTTGTCATCACCGGGCCGGGGCTGACCAACACCATCACCGCCATGGGTCAGGCGCGCGCCGATTCGGTGCCGATGCTGGTGATTTCGGGCGTCAACGCCATGCCGACGCTGGGCAAGGGGCTGGGCTTCCTGCATGAGCTGCCGGACCAGCGCGGCATGATGGAAAAGGTGGCGCTGTTGTCGTTGCGCGTCACCGAGGCCAGCGAATTGCCGGGCGCGCTGGCGCAGGCCTTCGCGCTGTTTTCATCCTCGCGACCGGGTCCGGTGCACATCGAGATTCCGACCGATGTCATGGTCAAGCCGGCGGACGATATCGTTGCGCTTCTGAGCAACGCGGCACCGCCGGCGCCGGATGGCGCGGCAATTGCGCGTGCCGCCAAACTTGTCGCCGCGGCGCGCCGTCCATTGATCCTCGCCGGCGGCGGTGCCAAGGGTGCCGAAGCACCCTTGCGGCGTCTGGCGGAGACACTTGGTGCGCCGGTTGTCGAGACCACCAATGCGCGCGGACTGCTGCATCGCCACCCGCTCTGCGTGCCGGCAAGCCCAAGCCTGAAGGCGGTTCGCGCGCTGATGGCCGCGGCCGATCTGGTGATTGCCGCCGGCACCGAATTCGGCCCGACCGATTATGACGGCTATGGCGACGGCGGCTTTGTGCTGCCTTCCAACCTGATTCGCATCGACATCGGCGCCGATCAGCTCGCGCGCCGCCCTGTGACGGTTGGCATCCAGGCCGACTGCACCGAGGCGATCGAAGCCTTGCTGGCCGCGATCGGCCCCGCCCATGCTGCCGCGCCAGACGGTGAGGCACGCGCCGCCGTGGCACGGAAGGCGGCGTTCGCCGAACTCAGCCCGGCCTACGTGGCGCAGGTGCATGCCGTCGAGATGATCCGCGATACGCTGCCGGGCGCGATCATTGTCGGCGATTCGACGCAGCCGATCTACGCCGCGAATCTCTACTACGACCACGACCGGCCGGCCGGCTGGTTCAATGCCGCCACCGGCTTCGGCGCACTTGGCTATGGCCCGCCGGCGGCGATCGGCGCCGCCCTTGCCATGCCCGATGTGCCGGTCGTCTGCCTGACCGGCGACGGCGGCTTCCAGTTCACATTGCCGGAACTGGGTGTCGCACTTGATTCCGACGCGCCGGTCGTCTTCGTGGTCTGGAACAACAGGGGTTATCGCGAGATCGAGACCTCGATGCTCGATGTCGGCGTCGAACCCGTCGGCGTCTCGCCGGCGCCGCCGGATTTCTGCAAGCTGGCCGAAGCCTATGGCATATCAGCCGAACGGCTGGCCGAGATCGACGCCTTGCCGCAAGCCCTGAAGCGCGCCAGGGCAACCGGAATGCCCTGCGTCATCGAAATCGCGGTCGATTGAAGCCTGCAGGCAAGCGTTGATTGTCCAACCTGCGTCGGACCTTTTGCCGGCTCGGCTATTGTGCCGCGACAGCCGCACGGCTGACGGCATCGCCACAATATGCGTTCTGACTCATGCAAAGACGTGACGGCTGCTATGTCGAGATATCAGTTGAGTGATCGCCAGAAAGGCGCGACGCTTCGCGTCGGCGGGGCGCAACAAGCGACAAAATCATAAAAATACGACAGGAGCGGTCCAGGATGACGGAAACACTTCAAGGCAGACATATCGTTGTGACCGGTGGAACCGGCGCGCTCGGTGGTGCGGTGGTTGGCCGGCTGCTGGAACAGGGCGCGATCTGCCATGTGCCGAATGCGCACGCCGCGGCACCCCAGCATTTTCCTTTCGCCGCGCACGACAATGTCAAGCTGGCGCACAATGTCGACCTGTCGGACTCCGCCAAGGTTGAAAGCTTCTATGCCCAGGTTCCTGCCTTGTGGGGATCGATCCATCTGGCCGGCGGTTTCGCCATGGCGCCGGTGGAAAAGATCGAATCGGCGTCCTTTGCCGAGATGATGGACACCAACGCCCGCACCACCTTCCTATGCAGCCGCGCCGCCATCCGCTCGATGCTGGCGTCGGGCACATCAGGCCGTATCGTCAATGTGACCGCGCGCGCGGGCCTCGACCCAAGGCGCGGCGCCGGCATGGTCGCCTACACGGCCAGCAAGGCGGCGGTCGCCGCCATGACGGTGGCGATGGCCGAAGAGCTCAAGGCCAAGGGCATCCTGGTCAATGCCGTGGCGCCGTCGACGCTCGACACGCCGGCAAACCGCGCCGACATGCCGGATGCCGATTTCACCAAATGGGTCAGCCTCGAAGCGGCGGCTGAAGCCATCGCCTATCTCGCCTCGCCGGCCAACCAGGCGATGAGCGGAACGCTGGTGCCGCTCTACGGCCGGGCGTAGCCGCGCCCATCGACCTGGCTTTCGCCAAAAGTCGACCTGGCATTCGCCAAAGAAAAACCCCGCCGGATCGCTCCGGCGGGGTTTTGTTTTCGAGATCACGCGAAGGACTTCGCGTTGCGAAGGACTTAGTTGCCCTGCTTCTTCAGCGCGGCACCCAGGATATCGCCCAGCGAAGCGCCGGAGTCGGTCGAGCCGTACTGAGCGACCGCTTCCTTCTCTTCGGCGATTTCCAGCGCCTTGATCGAGACCTGCAGCTTGCGGGTCTTCTTGTCGAAGGCGATGACGCGGGCGTCGACCTTCTGGCCGACAGTGAAGCGCTCGGGGCGCTGCTCGTCGCGGTCGCGGCTCAGGTCGGAGCGCTTGATGAAGGTCTCGATGCCGCTGTCGACCAGCCGCACTTCCAGACCGCCATCCTTGACGCCGATGACTTCGCAGGTGACGACGGCGTTCTTGCGCAGTTCGCCCGAAGTCGCTGCTTCGCCGACCGTGTCGCGGGCCAGCTGCTTGATGCCGAGCGAGATGCGCTCCTTCTCGATGTCGACGTCGAGCACCTGCGCCTTGACCATGTCGCCGCGATTGTACTCTTCGATGACCTGCTCGCCCGGACGGGTCCAGTCGAGGTCGGAGAGGTGCACCATGCCGTCCACGTCGCCTTCGAGGCCGATGAACAGGCCGAACTCGGTCTTGTTCTTAACCTCGCCCTCGACCTGGCTGCCGACCGGATGGCTGCGCGCGAAGGCTTCCCACGGATTCTCAAGCGTCTGCTTGAGGCCGAGCGAGATGCGGCGCTTGGCCGGATCGACCTCGAGCACCACCACGTCGACTTCCTGCGTCGTCGACAGGATCTTGCCGGGATGCACGTTCTTCTTGGTCCACGACATTTCCGAAACGTGGATGAGGCCTTCGATGCCCGGCTCCAGCTCGACGAACGCGCCGTAGTCGGTGATGTTGGTGACGGTACCCTTGATCTTCTTGCCGATCGGGAACTTGGTGCCGATCTCGGACCACGGATCGCTCTCGAGCTGTTTCATGCCGAGCGAGATGCGGTGGGTTTCCTGGTTGATGCGGATGATCTGCACCTTGACCGTCTGACCGATGTTGAGGATTTCGGTCGGATGGTTGACGCGGCGCCAGGCCATGTCGGTGACATGCAGCAGGCCGTCGATGCCGCCGAGGTCGACGAACGCACCGTAATCGGTGATGTTCTTGACAACGCCTTCGACAACCTGGCCTTCTTCGAGGTTCTGCACGATTTCCGAACGCTGTTCGGCGCGGCTCTCCTCGAGCACGGTGCGGCGCGACACCACGATGTTGCCGCGGCGGCGATCCATCTTGAGGATCTCGAAGGGCTGCGGGTTGTGCATCAGCGGGGAGACGTCGCGGATCGGGCGGATATCGACCTGGCTGCGCGGCAGGAAGGCCACGGCGCCGTCGAGGTCGACGGTGAAGCCGCCCTTGACCTGGTTGAAGATGACGCCTTCGACGCGCTCACCCTTGGTGAACTTCTCTTCGAGACGGACCCAGCTCTCTTCGCGGCGGGCCTTTTCACGGGAAAGCATCGCTTCGCCAAGCGCGTTCTCGATGCGCTCGACATAGACTTCGACGGTGTCACCGACCTTGAGGGTGGTGTCCTTGCCCTTGACGCCGAATTCCTTCAGCGGCACGCGGCCTTCGACCTTGAGGCCGACGTCGATGATGGCCATGTCTTTTTCAATGGCGGTGATGATGCCCTTGACGACCTGGCCTTCGCCGGAATGGCCGGCGGTAAAAGATTCTTCGAGCAGGCTCGCGAAATCATCGCGAGTGGGATTTGCAGCTGACATATTTTCTCCTGGAGTGCCCCGCATCTCTGAGCGGGACGGGCGCCGTGGGTTAGCGTTGCGTTGGCCTGCCGGCGTTCCGGGCTTTAAAAGCCCTGGGCCGCTTTCTAAGCGGCAATTCCGGCGCATGAAGAATGCTGGCAGGCTGGTTCGTGCCCGATATGGGTATTTTCTGCGCTTCCGGCAACGGAAATGCGGGAGAAAACCCGGATCAGGCCTTGTTCCTCCTGGCCAGCGCGTCGTCGATGATCGCCATGGCCGCGAGAAACGCGGCTTCTATAGCCATTTCGCTGGTATCAAGCAAGTGCGCGTCGGCGGCCGGCTTCAAGGGCGAGTCGGCGCGGCCCATGTCGCGCTCGTCGCGGCGCACGATGTCGGCGAGGATTTCGGCGAAATTGGCGGTGCCGCCGATGCTTTCGATCTCGGCCAGCCGGCGCCTGGCGCGCACCTCCGCGCTCGCCGTCACATAGAGTTTGATGTCGGCATCGGGGCACACGACGGTACCGATGTCGCGCCCGTCCAACACCGCGCCCGGCGGCGTCCTGGCAAACTCGCGTTGCTTTTCGACCAGGATGCGCCGCACCGTCGGATACACCGCGACCTTCGAGGCTGCCTCGCCGACGGCGTGCGCCGACAGCACCGCGCGATCGAGCTTGGCCAGGTCGACCTGGCGCGCCGCGGTTTCGGCTGCAGAGACATTTTCGAGCGGCAGCGCGTGCTGGATCAGTGCATAGGCCACCGCGCGATAAGTGAGCCCGGTGTCGAGCAGGTTCAGCCGGTAGTGGTCGGCGAGACGCCGGGCGAGCGTGCCTTTGCCGGCACCGGCGGGGCCGTCGATGGCGATGGTAAAGACGTGAGTCATTGGCGGGCCAGCGAAAGGGTTGGGCGCCGAGATCCTTCACGCCCCCCTCTGTCCTGCCGGACATCTCCCCCACAAGGGGGGAGATCGGCGGTTATCGCGGCGTTAGCCAATCGTCTCCGTTGCAGCATTGAGCGAAGCGCCAAAGCTGCCAATCTCCCCCCAAGCGGGGGAGATGTCCGGCAGGACAGAGGGGGGCGCTGGCCCGCCAACGTGCCAAGGCTATTGGTTGCCACAACCGTCACTCAATCTCCGCGCCCAGCCCCGTCATCAGCCCCATGAACTCCGGAAAGCTCGTCGCGATCATGTTGGCGTCGTCGATGGTCACCGGCTTTTCCGTCGCCAGCCCCATCACCAGAAAGCTCATGGCGATGCGATGGTCGAGATGCGTCTTCACGGTGGTGTCCAGACCATTGGGATGCCTGCCCAACCCCTTACCACCCGGCTTGCCGCGCACGGCCAGCGACGCCTCGCCTTCGGTGCAGTCGACGCCGTTGAGCTTCAGCCCGTTGGCGACGGCCGACAGCCGGTCGGATTCCTTGACGCGCAGCTCCTCCAGCCCCTGCATCAGCGTCTCGCCCTCGGCGAAGCTCGCGGCGACAGCCAGTACCGGGTACTCGTCGATCATCGACGGCGCCCGTTCGGGCGGCACGGCAACGCCCTTGAGCTCGGAATAACGCACGCGCAGGTCGGCGACATCTTCGCCGCCGGCATTGCGCGGGTTCAAGATGTCGATCTGGCCACCCATTTCCTGCAGCGTCAAAAGCAACCCGGTGCGGGTCGGGTTCATCAGCACGTTTTCGATGACGATGTCGGAACCCGGCACGATCAGCGCCGCGACCAGCGGGAAGCCGGCCGAGGACGGGTCGCCAGGCACGGCGATCGTCTGGCCGGTCAGTCTGCCCTGGCCTTCGATGAAGATGTGACGCACGCCGCGTTCGTCGGTCTCGACCGACAGATTGGCGCCAAAACCTTTGAGCATCTTTTCGGTGTGGTCGCGCGTCATGACCGGTTCGATCACGGTGGTAATGCCCGGCGTGTTGAGGCCGGCGAGCAGCACCGCTGACTTCACTTGCGCCGAGGCCATCGGCACGCGGTAGGTGATCGGGGCGGCGTGCTTGGGGCCATGCAGCGTGATCGGCATACGGTCGCCGGGCGTCGCCTTCAGCACCTGTACGCCCATCTGGCGCAGCGGCTCGAGCACGCGGCCCATCGGCCGACCGGACAGCGAGGCGTCGCCGATGAAGGTGGTTTCCATG
The DNA here is from genome assembly GCA_002356515.1 of Mesorhizobium loti. Taxonomy (NCBI): domain Bacteria; kingdom Pseudomonadati; phylum Pseudomonadota; class Alphaproteobacteria; order Hyphomicrobiales; family Phyllobacteriaceae; genus Mesorhizobium; species Mesorhizobium loti. The sequence continues at coordinate 4,800,511 of AP017605.1, forward strand.
TCATAGGTGCCGACAAGGCCCATGGTCAGCCGCGAGCCGGTGCCGGCATTGCCAAAGTCGAGCGGCCCTTCCGGCTGCAGCAGCGCACCGTTGCCGGTACCGCGAATGACCCACTCAGTGCCGCGCTTTTCAATGTGCGCGCCCATCGCCTTCATGGCCGCGCCCGTGCGCATCACATCCTCGCCCTCGAGCAGGCCGGTGATGCGGGTTTCGCCGGAGGCGAGACCGCCGAACATGAAGGAGCGATGCGAGATCGACTTGTCGCCCGGCACGCGGGCGGTGCCGGAAAGGGCTTGAGATTTGCGGGCGGTGGCCGGCTTGGCAGCGGCGGCGTGAGACATGGAATTTCCCTGGACGGAATGCCGGCGGGCCGGCGCTTTTCATTTGTTGCGGCGGTCTCGTATCACGGCGGGGCGAAATGGTCATCCCCATGGTCGTCACTTGGCGCGAGGCCTTTCAGGACTTGGTTTTGTGACGCCGGCTTTTGGCTTTGACAGCGCCGCAAACAGTGGTTAAGGGGACCACTCTTTTATTCACGAGGCTTGCCGTGGCAAAAACCGAACTTGGCACAAAGCGTATCGACCCCGAGACGGGTCGAAAATTCTACGACCTGAACAAGGACCCGATCGTCTCGCCCTACACCGGCAAGACCTATCCGCGTTCCTATTTCGAGGAAGGCAAGATCGCCGCCCTCGAGGAGGAAGAGGAAGTGGCCGAGAAGGAAGTGGACGCCGAGGACGAAGAGGGCGTTGAAGTCGTCTCGCTCGAAGAGGCCGACGAGGACGTCAAGGGTGACGACCTGCCGGATCTCGGCGATGACGAGGACGTTGACCTCGGCGACGAGGAGGATGACACTTTCCTTGCCGATGAAGAAGAAGAAGACGACGACGTTGCCGACATGATCGGCGTCGGCGACGACGACGACGAGGTCTGATCGACCCGGAACGCCAGCGTTTGCAGGCTTTCTCGGCCTGTGAACAAAAAGCCGATATTCAAGGCTTGATATCTTGGAAAGGCGGGGTTAGAAGCCGCCTGCACTAACGGCGCGGTGTTCCAACCCGCGCTGATCTCTTCGCCGGAAACGGCGCCGGCTGACTGCCGGAAGTGGGGCCATAGCTCAGTTGGGAGAGCGCTTGAATGGCATTCAAGAGGTCGTCGGTTCGATTCCGATTGGCTCCACCAAACAGTCTCTTCGGGTCTGCCAACGACAAGCGTCGGTGGGCCTGCCTGCGACAAATCCTCGAAGAAACGCCGCCAGTGACAGCCCAGGCCTCGGTGATGTCGGTCTCACCGAACTGGCCCCGGCGGTCCTTTCACCAAGGGAACGCGCGCGCTTCGAGACCATGGGCGGACAGGCGAGACAGGATTTCTTTTTCACGCCGTGGCGCTCAAGGAAGCCTATGTGAAAGCGCGCGGTGTGAGCCTCTCCTTGCCGGTGAAGAAGCTTGAACTGGACCTGGAGGTCTCTCCGCCCATTGCCCATTTCGGCGACGAGATCGATGACGATGCCTCGCGTTGGGCATTCCGCAACCTGCGTCTGACAGACCGGCACATTGTCGGCATCGCTGCCGCCATGCCCGATGGCGAACTTGAGATCGTGCCGAGGCGGACACGGGCCATCAATCCGCCTTTGCATGTCTGATCGTATCGCTTCAGCCGAGCAGCTCGGCGGCGACTTCGAGCGTGTTGCGGAACGACGTTTCGATGTGGTGCTCCATCGCCTGCGCGGCGCCTTCGGCGTCGTGGCGCTTCAGCGCGTCGAGAATGGCCCCGTGCTGCTCAATCGTCTGTTCGCCATAGCCGGGCTTCGGGATGACGAGGTAGCGGCCCCGATCCATCTGCGCCTTGGAGATGTCGACGGCGCGCCAGATTTTCGGCAGGCCGCAGATTTCGGCGATGCTGCGGTGGAAGACGTCGTCGAGCTGGATGGCGGTGGCATATCTGCCGCGCGATATGGCAAGGCGGTGCGCCGCCATATTATCCTCCAGAAGTTCGCCGGCCGACGGCGTGAATTTGACGGCCGCGCGCCTGGCGCTCTCCATCTCCAGGGCACGGCGGATGACATAGGCTTCTTCCAGGTCGACACGATTGATCGGCGCGACATAGGTGCCGGTCTGCGCCAGGATGGTGACGAGGCCCTCGTCACTGATGCGCTTGACCGCTTCGCGCACCGGTGTGCGCGAGACACCAAGGGCTTCGGCGATGGCCACCTCGTTGATGACTTCCCCCGGCTTCATCTGTCCGATGACAATCAGATTGCGGATCTTGTGGTAAATCTGATCGCGCAGCGGAAACGCCCGATTGAGCGTCGAAGGATCCAGGTCCATGGCAAATCCACGTCTTCGTTCACCAGAATGATCAGATTATATTGGAATGCCTGATGTTCGATAGACCGGCTCAACGAGGTGGAAGCGCACTTTGATCTGGCCGCGTTGCGACCCGGGCCCTCGGAATCTCCCGATGTGGCTGTGGGGGACCGCTACGGCGATCCTGCGGAGAGAATTTCCAATTTCACCGGAGGATTTGGAATAAACTAACTCTACAGAGTTTATAGAATAAGCAAAGTGCGGGCGATCTGGTTTTTCCGGACAGGACTCCGCCATGCCCGCCCCTCTGCGCTCGTTTTCAACCCTGTCAGGCCGCCGCCGCATTGCGGGAGGCCAGCCATGACCAAGGACGTTCCCGACCGCATCAAGGTCCTCTGGTTTCTGCCGACGCATGGCGACAGCCGTTACCTCGGCACCGCCGAAGGCGGCCGATCGGTCGATCTGCCCTATCTGACGCAAGTGGCGAAGGCCGCCGACACGCTGGGTTATTACGGCGTGCTGCTGCCGACCGGCCGCTCGTGCGAGGATTCCTGGGTGATTGCCTCGGCGCTGGTGCCGCAGACGGAGCGGCTGCGTTTTCTCGTCGCCGTGCGGCCGGGCCTGCAGTCGCCGACGCTCGCCGCGCGCATGACCGCCACGCTTGACCGCATTTCCAATGGCCGCTTGCTGATCAATGTCGTCACCGGCGGCGATCCGCTGGAGAACAAGGGCGACGGCATTTTCCTCTCGCATGCCGAGCGCTACGAGGTGACGCAGGAATTCCTGCGAATCTACAAGCGCGTGCTGAGCGGCGAGACGGTCGAACACCAGGGCAAGCATTTCCACATCGAGGACGGCCGGCTGCTGTTTCCGCCGGTGCAGACGCCCTATCCGCCGCTCTATTTCGGCGGTTCGTCCGATGCCGGATCGACGGTGGCGGCGCAAGAGATCGACAAATATCTGACCTGGGGCGAACCGCCCGCCGATGTCGAGCGCAAGCTGGACGCCGTTCGAGAGCTGGCCGAGAAGGCCGGCCGAAAACTCTCCTTCGGCATTCGTCTGCATGTCATTGCGCGGGAAACCACCGAGGAGGCCTGGGCCGCCGCCGACCGGCTGATCAGCCGGCTCGACGACGCAACGATCGCTTCGGCCCAAAAGGTCTTTGCCCGCATGGATTCGGTCGGTCAGGCGCGCATGAGCGCGCTGCATGGCGGCGACCGCGCCAAACTCGAGATCGCGCCCAATCTGTGGGCCGGGGTCGGCCTGGTGCGCGGCGGCGCGGGGACGGCCCTGGTCGGCGACCCCGACACCATTGCCGAGCGGATCGACGAATACCGGCGCCTCGGCATCGATACCTTCATCCTGTCCGGCTATCCGCATCTGGAAGAAGCCTATCGTTTCGGCGAACTCGTGCTGCCGAAGCTGCCGACAGATCATCCGGTCAAATCAGCCGGCTCGTCCGTCAACACCGGACCGTTCGGCGAGACCATCGCCGGCGACCACCGGCCGAAGTCGCTCGCCAGCGCCTCGTGAACGCGCTGCCGCCGGCCCGCCGCTTGCGCGTCGCCATCATCGGCGGCGGCTTCTCCGGCGCGGCCGTAGCCTGGCATCTGGCGCAAGCACATCGGCCGGAGCGTCTGTCGATCTCCGTAATCGAGCCGCGTCCAGCGCTCGGCGGCGGCCTGGCCTATTCCAGCGAAGAGCCATCGCACCGGGTCAATGTCCCGGCTATCAGAATGAGCATGGCTCCCGACGACCCGCAGCATTTTGCACGCTGGTTGGCCGGCAGCGGTGAACTCGAGCGCGACGGGGATGCCATTTGGAAGAATGGCGATGCCTATCCGCGTCGCCGTGTGTTTGGCCGTTACGTCGCCGAGCACCTCGCGCCCTATATCGAGACCGGCGCTGTCAGCCACGTCGAAGGCCAAGCCACGCGGGTCATACGAGAAGCCGACGGTGAGGGCTGGACCGTGCATACCTCCGCCGGTCCCGTCGCCGCCGACATCGTCATCCTCGCCGTGACGCATCCTGCCCCCGCAATCCCGGCAGCGCTTGCCTCCCTGGCCGAAGCGCCAGGCTTCGTCGCCGATCCCTACGCCGCGTCGGCACTTGCCGGCATCGATCCGGACGCCTCTGTGCTGATCGTCGGCTCCGGGCTGACCTCGGCCGACATGGTGGCCGAGCTTGATCGCCGCGGCCATCGCGGCCGCATCCTGGCGCTGTCGCGCCGTGGGTTGCGCTCGCGCGGCCATCCCGATGCCAGAGGCGAGCCCTTTGGCGATTTTGCCTCGGCGCCCGCCACATCGGCGCTTGGCCTGCTTCGCAACATTCGTGCGACGCTGGCGGCGGCGCGCGACGCCAATGTCAACTGGCAGTCCGTCTTCGACCAGCTGCGTCTGCAGGGGCCGGCGCTGTGGGCCGCCCTTGCTCCATCAGAACGGGCAAGGCTGGTCCGCCAGCTGCGGGTGTTCTGGGACGTGCATCGTTTCAGGATCGCCCCGCAAATTGCCTCCGTGCTCGACCGCCGCCAGGCCGCCGGCACCTTCGACACCATCGCCGCCAGGCTTGTGGCGTCGAACGATGAGGGCGAGAGCCTCGCGGTCAGCTTTCAGCGGCGCGGCCAGACGCGGATCGAGACGGCACGCTTCGATGTCGTCGTCAACACGACGGGGCCTGCTCACGGGCAGGCGCTTCAGCTCAATCCGGCGCTGCGCTCCCTGACTGAAGCCGGGCTGATCGGGGTCGACGCCTACGGGCTCGGCATCGCGACAAATCTCGACAGCCGCGCCATCGGCCAGGATGGCGGAGCGGTCGCCGGGCTCTTCGTCGCCGGTCCGCTGGCGCGAGGCACCTTTGGCGAGCTCATGGGCCTGCCGGAGGTCGCTCGCCATGCCCAGCTGGTCGCGGGAGAGATCGCGAGGCTGGTCGACACGCTCCCATTATCCGGGGCTTTCGGCGCCGATGCCGGGGACCTTGCGGTCGCGCGCTGACAGGCGAAAGCCAGCCTGGACAGGGAAAATTGGTATTTCCGTCCCAAGTGAGCGCCAAAAACGGAAAATCCTACTTTGTATATATAATCAGTAGACATAATAAATGTTGGCGAAATCCGGCTGCGCCCGGACCGATCAACGACACGGCCTGAATGGGAGACAGTTCATGGCACACGCAGGAACCGACGCGGTCAAGTTCGCCTACTGGGTGCCGAATGTTTCGGGCGGCCTGGTGATTTCCAACATCGAGCAGCGCACCAACCATTCGGCCGAGTACAACCGCAAGCTGGCGCAGATCGCCGAGAAGGCCGGCTTCGACTATGCGCTGAGCCAGATCCGCTTCACCGCCGGCTACGGCGCCGACGAGCAGCATGAATCGGTGGCCTTCAGCCACGATCTGCTGGCCGCCACCACGACGCTGAAGGTCATCGCGGCGATCCTGCCCGGGCCGTGGAATCCAGCGCTGGCTGCCAAGCAGCTCGCCACGATCAGCTATCTGACCAATGGCCGTGTCGCCATCAACCTTGTCTCAGGCTGGTTCCGCGGCGAGTTCCACGCCATCGGCGAGCATTGGCTCGACCACGACGAGCGCTACCGCCGCTCCGAGGAATTCATCCGTGCATTGCGCGGAATATGGACGGAAGACAGCTTCACCTTCCGTGGCGATTTCTACCGCTTCAACCAATATTCGCTGAAGCCGAAGCCGCCACAGCCGTTGCCGGAAATCTTCCAGGGTGGCTCGTCTCGTGCGGCGCGCGACATGGCTTCGCGTGTCTCGGACTGGTACTTCACCAACGGCAACACGCCGGCCGAGATCGCCAAGCAGGTGGACGACATCAGGGCCAAGGCGAAGGCGAACAACCATTCCGTCAAGGTCGGCGTCAACGCCTTCGCCATCGTCCGTGAGACCGAGGACGAGGCCAAGGCGGTGCTCGCCGAGATCATCGCCAAGGCCAATCCCGAAGCCGTCAACGCTTTTGGCCACGAGGTCAAGAACGCCGGCAAGGCTTCGCCGGAAGGCGAGGGCAATTGGGCGAAGTCCTACTTCGACGACCTGGTCCAGTACAATGACGGCTTCCGTTCGAACCTGATCGGCACGCCGCGGCAAGTCGCCGAGCGCATCGTCGATCTCAAGCGCGCCGGCGCCGATCTCATCCTGCTCGGCTTCCTGCACTTCCAGGAAGAGGTCGAGTATTTCGGCAAGCACGTCATCCCGCTCGTTCGCGAGCTGGAAGGCGCCGAGCAGGCAGCGTCACTCGCAGCGGAATAGCCATTTTCAAAAAAGGCAGGCCGGGCACTCCGGCCTGCAACCGATGAAGGTTCCAGGCGCTCGATCCATCGAGCGTCAACGAGGCTTTGCGCGCCTGCTGAAGCAATCGAGGACGATTGGAATGCCGTTGGCCAGTTATGCCCTTGGAATGATGGAGGCTTCGGTCTACGCGCCGGAGATCTTCGCGCGCGGCCTGCCGTCGACACGTCCAGCGCAGTCGTCCGAAGGCCGCGCCGACTCCACAGGAGTTGTCGCGGCTGCCGCCGCTCCGTTGCTCTCACTGCGGGGCATCAGCCTGTCGTTCGGCGGCGTCGTGGCACTGGCCGATATCGACCTGTCGGTGAACCCCGGCGAGATCCGCGCCATCATCGGCCCGAACGGCGCCGGCAAGAGTTCGCTGATCAACGTCATCAGCGGTGTCTACCGGCCGGATCGCGGCCATGTCCTGCTCGATGGCATCCGCTATGGTCAGGTGCCGACGCAGCGCCTGGCGCATCTCGGCGTCGCCAGGACCTTTCAGAACCTTGCTCTGTTCAAGGGGCTCAGCGTCCTCGACAATGTCGCGTCCGGCCTCGCCTACAAGGTCCGCTCCAATTTCGCTGGCCAGGTGCTCGGCATCGGCCGCTCGCGTGGCGAGCGGCGCGACTCCCTGAGCCGCGCCGACCAGATCCTCGAATTCCTCGACCTCACCGCTGTTCGCGACCGTCTTGCCGGGACGCTGCCCTATGGACTGCAGAAGCGTGTCGAATTGGCTCGCGCGCTCGTCGCGCAACCGCGCCTGCTTCTGCTCGATGAACCGATGGCCGGCATGACCGCCGGCGAGAAAAGCGAGATGGCAAGTTTCGTGCGTGCCGCGCGCGACCGCTTCGCCACCACCGTCGTGCTGATCGAGCATGATGTCGGCGTCGTCATGGGCCTGTCTGACCGCATCGCCGTTCTCGATTACGGCCGCAAGATCGCCGACGCCACGCCCGACGAAGTCCGCAACGACCAGCGCGTCATCGATGCCTATCTCGGCGTCGCCTCCGACAACGAGGACGGGGCAGGCATATGATCGCCGATTTCGACTACCAGTTCTTTATCGAAGTGCTCGTCGGCGGCCTGCTCTCCGGCGTCATGTACTCCTTGGTCGCGATCGGTTTCGTGCTGATCTACAAGACATCAGGCGTGCTGAACTTCGCGCAAGGCGCGCTACTGCTGTTCGCGGCACTCACCTTCGTCAGCTTTGTCGAGCGCGGTGTTCCCTTCGCCCTGGCCTTGGTGGCCACCTTCGCCATCATGGTGGCGATCGGCATCGCCATCGAGCGCACGGTGCTGAGACCGCTGACCAACAAGCCGCCGATCACGCTGTTCATGGCGACACTCGGGCTGTCGTATATCATCGAGGGCGCTGCCCAATTGATCTGGGGCACGCAGGTCCATGGCCTCGACCTCGGCATCGAGGACGTGCCGCTGGAAGTCGGCGGCGTGCTGATCAGCCAGTTCGACATCTTCGCGGCGGTGGTTGCCGCCGGCATGGTTCTCTTGCTGTCGCTGTTCTTCCGCTACACCCGCATCGGCCTCTCCTTCCGCGCCGTTGCCGACGACCAGTTCGCCGCCCTGGCTGTTGGTCTGCGGCTGCCGCTGATCTGGGCGACCGTCTGGGCCGCCGCCGGTCTTGTCGCCCTGGTCGCCGGACTGCTCTGGGGCGCCCGCCTCGGCGTGCAGTTCTCGCTGTCGCTGGTGGTGCTCAAGGCGCTGCCGGTGCTGGTGCTCGGCGGTTTCGATTCCATTCTCGGCGCCATCGTCGGCGGGCTGTTGATCGGCGCCAGCGAGAAACTCGCCGAGGTCTATATCGGCGACTATTTCGGCGGCGGCATCGAGAGCTGGTTCGCCTATGTCGTCGCGCTCATCTTCCTCTTGATCCGCCCCTCCGGCCTGTTCGGCCAGAAGCTTGTGGAAAGGGTCTGAGCCATGGCCGCGATCACAAGCGAGTTTTCTTCCGCGCCGGTGCTGCCGAAATGGATCGCGCCTGTGCTGCTGCTTGCCTTCGCCTATGGCGTCGTGCCGCTGATCGGCTCGAGCTATCTGTTCGAGGCCATCCTACTGCCGTTCCTGGCACTTGGCCTTGCCGGTGTCGGGCTGAACATCCTCACCGGCTATGCCGGCCAGGTCTCGCTGGGCAGCGCCGCCTTCATGGCAGCGGGCGCCTTCGCCGCCTATAATTTCAACTTGCGCGTCGAAGGCCTGCCGCTCATCGGAAGCATTTTTTTCGCCGGCATCGTCGCCGCCGCGATCGGCATCGTCTTCGGCCTGCCCAGCCTGCGGCTGAAGGGCTTTTATCTCGCCGTCTCGACGCTCGCAGCCCAGTTCTTCGTGCAATGGGCGCTGACCAAGTTCAGCTGGTTCTCCAACGATTCGGCGTCCGGCGTCATCGACGCGCCGAAGCTGTCGATTTCAGGCTTCGCGTTCGACGGCGCCGTCGGCCGCTATCTCTTCGCGCTGACCATCGTCAGCATCCTCACCTTCCTTGCCTATCGGCTGGTCTCGTCGCAGACCGGGCGCAACTTCATCGCCATCCGCGACAATGAAACCGCTGCCCGCATCATCGGCATTCCGGTGCTGAAGACCAAGCTTCTGGCCTTCGCCATCTCCTCCTTCATCATTGGCGTCGCCGGCGTCATCTGGGCCTTCGCGTATCTGCGGACCGTCGAGCCGGACGGCTTCGATCTCGACCGCTCCTTCCAGATCCTCTTCATCATCATCATTGGTGGCCTCGCCTCGATCCGCGGCGCCTTCTTCGGTGCCGCTTTGATCGTCGTCTTTCCGCTTGGCTTGTCGCGTCTTGGCGGCTTCCTGCTCGGCGACGTCTTTGACTCCGGCGTGCTCGACATGAGCCAGCGCATCGTGCTCGGCGCCCTCATCATCCTGTTTCTGATCCTCGAACCGGACGGGCTGGTGGCCCTGTGGGACAGGTCCGAAGACGGCTCCTGTTCGCCTGGCAGTCGACCTGAGCCCTGCGGGGCAACCCGCACCGAACTGAAATCCGAAAATGAACCAGAGGCCGAACCAAGACGGCCCATACCGGGAGTACCCTGACAATGACCTTCTTCAGCACCATCAAGGCGGCGGCGCTGTCCGCGGCGATGATCGTGTCGGTGGCCTTGCCGGCCGCCCACGCCGACGAACAGTATTTCCCGCTGCAAAGCTATCGCGTCGGACCCTATGCGGCCGGCGGCACCGGCTTCTTCGGCGGCTTCATCGACTATCTCAACCTCATCAACATCCGCGACGGCGGCGTCAACGGCGTCAAGCTGACCTGGGACGAATGCGAGACCCAGTACGAGGTCGAGCGCGGCGTCGAATGCTACGAGCGGCAGAAGAGCCATGCCGGTGCCGCCGCCTGGAATCCGCTTTCGGTCGGCATCGCCTATGCCATGATCGACCGCATCACTGCCGACAAGGTGCCGCTGATCACGGTCAACCACGGCCGCACCGATTCCACCGACGGTCGTGTCTTCCCCTATGTCTTCCCGCTGCTGCTCAACCCCTACAGCGAGACGTCGGGCATCGTGAACTACATCGCCTCCAAGGAAGGCGGCATCGACAAGCTCAAGGGCAAGAAGATCGTCGTGCTCTATCACGGCTCGCCCTACGGCAAGGAGACCATCCCGATCTATGAACTGCTGGCGCAGAAATACGGCTTCACCGTGCAGCAGATCGAAGTGCCGCATCCCGGCAACGAGCAGCAGTCGCAGTGGCTGACCATCCGCCGCGCCAAGCCGGACTTCGTCGTCCTGCGCGGCTGGGGCGTGATGAACCCGGTGGCGCTGAAGACGGCGGTCAAGGTCGGCTATCCCGTCGACCACATCGTCGGCAATGTCTGGTCGAATTCGGAAGAGGACGTCATCCCGGCCGGCGACGCCGCCAAGGGTTACACCGCCATCACCACCCAGGCTTCCGGTAACGCCTATCCGGTGGTGCAGGAGATCGTGAAGACGGTCTACGGCGCCGGCAAGGGCAATCTGGAAGACAAGTCGCGCATCGGCTCGGTCTACCACAATCTCGGCATCGTCAACGGCATCCTGAATGTCGAGGCAATCCGCGTCGCGCAGGAGAAGTTCGGCCATCGCACGCTGACCGGCGACGAAGTCCGCTGGGGCTTTGAACACCTCAAGCTCGATCCGGCCAAGGTCGAGGGGCTCGGCGCCAAGGACCTCTTCCACTCAATCAACGTCAGCTGGGACAACCACGAGGGCGAAGGCTACGTGACCTTCCAGCAGTGGGACGGCAAGAAGTGGAACGTCGTCTCCGACTGGATCGCGCCGGACTGGGCGCTGCTGCGGCCGATCATCGAGAAGTCGGCCGAGGCCTATGCCGCCGAGAAGGGCATCAAGCTGCGCACCGCCGATGATGCCAACGCCGTGACCACCAACTGATCACTGGTGCCGGGCGCTACGGAGAACTCTCCGCGGCGCCCGGCCCATTACGGTTCCTCGAACCGCGGAAGAAGAGCCCATGCCGGACAATGACGTCATCCTTGCGGTGGACACGGTCCATGCCACCTATAACCACGCCATCACGGCGCTGCATGGCGTCAGCTTCGAGATCAGGCGCGGCGAGATCCTGGCGCTGCTCGGCGCCAACGGCGCCGGCAAGACCACCACACTGAAGGCCGTCTCCAACCTGCTGCCGGCCGAGCGCGGCCAGGTCAATGCCGGCACCATCCGCTATGACGGTGCCGATGTCTCGCGCCGCAAACCGGGTGACCTCGTGCGCGCCGGCCTGGTTCCGGTGCTCGAAGGCCGCCATTGCTTCAAGAGCCTCACCGTCGAGGAGAATCTGGTCGCCGGCGGCATCGGCCGCAGCGGCCGCCGTGCCGAGATCAATCAGGATCTTGAGCGGATCTATGGCTATTTTCCCCGGCTGAAGGAGAAGCGCCGGACATTATCCGGCCTGACATCCGGCGGCGAACAGCAGATGACCGCCATCGGCCGGGCGCTGATGTCGCGGCCGCGCCTGCTGGTCCTCGACGAACCGTCGATGGGGCTGGCTCCGCTTATCGTCCAGGACATCTTTCAGACGCTGAGAAAGCTGAACCGCGAGTCCGGCCTGTCGATCCTGGTCGCCGAGCAGAACTCGGCGGTCGCGCTGCGCTATGCCGACCACGCCACGGTGCTCGAAAACGGCGTCTCCGTTCTCTCCGGCGCCGCTGCCGATCTTCGCCAACGCGAGGATGTGCGCGCCTTCTATCTCGGTCAATCGACCACCGGCCAACAACCATCGCCGGCTGCGAAGCCAACCCATCTCCATGCCGTTGCCTGAAACGAAATCTCTAGGAGCAGCAATATGACCGTCTCGACCGTCAAGACAGACCACGCCTCCGCCGCCGTGCCGCCCGTCGCAAGGCCATCGGCGCCGGCCCACATCATTCGGGACGACGCCGAGGCGATTGCCATCGCCCACGCGCTCGCCGCCGAATTCGTCAAGGACTCCTCCAGGCGCGACCGTGAGCGCATCTGGCCGGTTGCCGAGCTCGACGCCTTCTCGCAAAGCGGCCTGTGGTCGATCAATGTGCCCAAGGCCTTCGGCGGGCCGGAAGTGTCCTACGTGACGCTGGCCAAGATCATCGAGATCATCTCGGCGGCGGATTCCTCCATCGGCCAGATCGCGCAGAACCATCTCGGCGTCATCGCCGCGATCCGCACCGTTTCCGACGCGGAACAGCAGAAGCTGCTGTTTGCCGAAGCGCTGAAGGGCACTCGGTTCGGCAACGCCTTTTCCGAGTTCGGCTCCAAACGCGCCGCCGATTTCGAGACGCGCTTCACCGATGCCGGCGACCATGTCGTCGTCAACGGCCGTAAATTCTATTCGTCCGGCGCTTTGCTCGCGCATCTGGTGCCGATCGTGGCGCTCGATGACGAGGGCCGTGCCTGGTATGCGATCGCCGACCGTGGCGCGCCGGGCCTGACCGTCATCGACGACTGGTCGAGCTTCGGCCAGCGCACGACCTTGTCGGGCACTGTCATCATCGACAACGTCAAGGTGCCGAAGACGCATCTCGTGCCCGGCTACAAAGGCTACGACAAGCCGACCGCCGACGGCGCCATCTTCCAGATCATCCAGGTGGCGGTCGACACCGGCATCGCCCAGGCGGCGATCGACGAGACGGTTCACTTCGTCAGGACGAAGAGCCGCGCCTGGATCGACAGCGGTGTCGACAAGGCATGGGACGATCCCTACACCATCCAGGTGATCGGCGACCTGACGCTGCGCCTGCACGCCGCGCAGGCGCTGCTGGAAAAGGCCGGCCTGGCGATCGACAAGGCGGTGGCCGAGCCGACGGCGGAGACGGTGGCGCATGCGCAGATCGTCACCGCGGAAGCAAAAATCCTGTCGACCGAGATCGCGATCGCCGCGACAAACAAGCTGTTCGAACTGGCCGGCACGCGCTCGACGCTGGCCGAGCACAATCTCGACAGGCATTGGCGCAATGCCCGCACCCACACGCTGCACGATCCGGTACGCTGGAAATACTCGATCCTCGGCAAGTATTTCCTCAACGGCGAAAACCCGCCGCTGCACGCCTGGAGCTGATTCCCCATCGGCGGGCCGGGTGGCCCGCCACTTCAAACTTCGACATCCAAGAGGCCCACTGCCATGTCAAACCCCACAGTCGTCGGCTTTTCCGGCAACATCACCCGGCCGTCAAAGACGCGCGCCTTCGTCGACCTCGTCACCAGGGACATCGCCGCGCGCCATGGCCTTTCGGCTGTCACCTACGACATCGAGGATGTCGGCCCTTCGCTCGGCACGGCACGGTGGGCGCGCGACCTCGACGGCCAGGCGCAGCCGATCCTGGCGCAGATCCTCGCGGCTGACGTGCTGGTGGTCGGCTCGCCGACCTACAAGGGCAGCTATACCGGCCTGTTCAAGCACTTCTTCGACCTCATCGATCCCTCGGCGTTGCGGGGCAAGCCCATCGTGCTGACGGCGACCGGCGGCGGCGAACGCCACGCTCTGATCGTCGAGCATCAGCTGCGGCCGTTGTTCGGTTTCTTCGAGGCTTTTGCCTTGCCGACCGCTGTCTACGCCACCGACAAGGATTTCACCGACGGCGTGCTGCGCTCCGAGGCGATCCTGAAGCGCGCGGCGCAGGCGGTGGACGAGGTCGGCTTCGTGCTGGCCAACCGATCGGCAGGCAGGGTCGCCGCCGAGTAGCAGCCGATCGAAATCCGCACCGGCGGCACCCTCGCTTACGTGCAATTTACGGCCGCCCGTTACAAAGTTCCTGTCTGATTCGCCCGGGACAGGAACACCATGAGCAAAGCCCTCACGACCTTCGCACTTGTCGCCGTCCTGACCGCTTTGCTGATGGCGCTGAGCCTGGCAGTGGCGCGCCACGGCTATCCCTATGGCGCGATCGGCGTCAGGCGTCTCGACGGCATCGCCGATGCCGGAACCTTCATTCCGTTGGCTGCCGTCTTTTTCTTCAGCGCCCTGTTGATGATGATCCTGCCGATCAGGGCGGCCAGCATCGTGCTGACCCATTGCGCCGACGCGATTTTCTGGACGGTGATCGTGCTGTTCGCCACCATCGTCGGCGGCCTGCTCGCCCGATGGGCGTTCGGTCAGGGCAGCGCAATGCTCGCATTGCTGAACTGGCGGTTCCTGTTCGCCGTCGCGGTCGTCGGCTGTCACTTCGTCATGAACGAACTGCGCCGCAACGTGCTGTTGCGCAGCCTCTTCTTTGTGATCTTCGCCGCCGCGACGCTGGCCTGCCTGTTCTGGTCGTTCAGCCTCTGAGCGTGATCACGGCTGGTTGCCGGCCGCGATGTGGCCGGCAGCCTGCTCCATCCACGTCCAAAGATAGGCCGCAAGACCACGGTCAACCTGGATGCGCAGCTTGCTTTCATGGCGATAGACGATGGCGCCGATGCCGGCGAAGGAAAGTGCCGCGCTGGCGCTTGGCTGCCTGGGATCAAGCGTCGTCCCGCGTGCGATGACGGCTTCAAGCGCTGGGCCTTCGACCTCGAACACCTGCAGCCCGGCGCTGATCTCCGTCACGGCGAACCCCTCGGGCGACCACCCGGTGGCCATGCCGATGGGCGTGGTGGACACGGCAAGCAGGCGGTCGCGTGCCAGGCGCACCGAATAGCGTATGCCTTCCGCCAGGCCGAATGCCCCGACGGCCGGTCCGTCGAAGCCGGAAGCCTCGGCCCACGCGGGAAGATCGCCACTGACTAGGCGTTGGTGCAGCCCGGTAACGGCGCCTATTTTGAGCCCCGGCACTTCGATCGTGGCGGTTCGCCAGTCCGGCGCGACCGACCATTTTTCCGCGAGATCACGCATGGAGCCGCTCTCCTGCCAGGTCGAAGGCGCAAGGCGCGGCGATCGTCGCCGTGCGGACCTTGCCGAGATGCTGGATTTCGATCGTCTCGCCATGGCGCGCCGCGCCGCGTTCGATCAGTCCGAGAGCGATGGGCCGGCCAAGCGTCGGGCTCTGGTAGCTCGAGGTGACGAAGCCCTGGCTGTGCAGCCTGCCATCCTCCCGCTTGATGCCATGTGCGCCGGTTGGCAAAGGCGCTTCGCCTTGCGGCACCGTCAGGCCGACAAGCTGCAGGCGATCGCCGCGCGAAGCCTCCTCGGTGAACAGCGAGCGGCGGCCGACATATTCGCTCTGGCGTTTGACGCGGGGCCCTTCGGAGCCGAGGTCGTGCGGCAGCGTGGTGCCGTCCGTGTCCTTGCCGATGACGATGAAGCCTTTCTCTGCGCGCAGGATCATCAGCGCTTCGAGGCCGATGATGACAGCGTCGAACGCCTGGCCTGCCCGGCGCAGACGTGCCCAGAGCGGCTCGGCGCGATCCGCAGGGACGGAGACCTCATAACTCCTGTCGCCGGTGAAGCTGACGCGGGCGATGCGCACCGCGTCACCGCCATAGCTGCCATGGCCGACCGCCATATGTGGCAGGTCGGCCTCGTCGAGCGAGAGGCCAAGATCGACCGTTTCGAGCAGCTTCCTTGCATTCGGTCCGGAGACGGTCAGCGTCGCCATGTCCGAGGTGGCGTTGTGGATATAGACGGCGTCGCGGCCGAAGCGATCCTGACGCCATTCCTCCAGCCGCGCATGCACCGCCGCGACATGCGAGGACGAGCAGGAGACGACGAAGCGATGCTCGTCGAGCCGCACCAGAACGCCGTCATCGAAGACCACGCCGTTTTCCGACAGCATGAAGCCGTAGCGGCAGCGGCCCGGCTTCAGCGTCGACATGGTGTTGTAATAGAGGAAATCGACGAATGCGGCGGCCTGCGGGCCGATCACCTCGATCTTGCCCAGCGTCGAGCCGTCGAACAGCGCCACCGACCGGCGCGCGCGCAACGCCTCGTCCTGGATGGCGCGATCCGCATCGGCGTCCCGGCCACCATAGTGAGCCGGCCGCAGCCAGCCGCCATATTCCTGGAAGACCGCGCCGCTGTCGCGATGCACATTCTCCAGCGGCAGGCGGCGCACCGGCGCCATCAACTCGCCAACGCGCGCGCCGGCAAAGCTTGCCAGCGGCACCGGCGTGAAGGGTGGGCGGTATGTGGTGGTGCCGACCTCCGGCACCGTGCGTCCGGTAATCCCGGCCATCAGCGCCAGGCCGAGCAGGTTGGAGGTCTTGCCCTGGTCGGTCGCCATGCCGAGCGTGGTGTAGCGCTTGAGATGCTCGACCGAGACGAAGTTTTCGCGCGCCGCCAGTTCGACATCCTTCACCGTCACATCGTTCTGATAGTCGATCCAGATGCGCCCTTTCGAGCCGGGCACCGGCCACGCGGCCGTTATGCCGCCCGTCGCCTCCGGCCCCGTGCTGCGCGGCACTGCGGCTTTCGTTTTGCCGAGCGAGGCAACAGCCTTCTCCGAAGTAGCGAACACCTCCGACAAGGAAACCGCGCCGGCGGCGGCGCCGGCCACGGAAATGCCATCGACCGGATCGCCCGGCAGGAAGGCGGCACGTGCCTCGCTCCAGGCAAGCTTGCCCCTGGCCTGGCCGAAGAGATGAATGGTCGGCGTCCAGCCGCCCGAGACCAGCACGCAGTCGGCATCGAGCCTGGTGCCGTCATCCAGCGTCACGCCCTCGACGCGCAGCCTGCCCTTGGCGGCGGCAAGCGCCCGCCCTTTGACCAGCCGCACTTTGGTTGGCGCGTCGGGCATGCCGTCAAGCCTGATGTCGACCAGCGTGATGTCGGATCCAGCTTCGGCGAGTGCTCCTGCGACCTCGTAGGCACTGTCATTGTTGGTCGCGACGACGACGCGGCGGCCGACCAGCACCGCATGGCGCCCGAGATAGGCGAGCGCCGCATCCGCCGACAGGATGCCCGGCAGGTCGTTATTGGCGAAGGGCAGCGGCCGCTCGATGGCGCCGGTTGCCAGCACGATCTGGCGCGGCCGGACCCGCCACAGCGTGTCGCGCCGGCCATCGAAATGACGCTGGTTCAGCCCGACCAGATTGTGGTCGTAGATGCCGAAGGCGGTGGTCGCAGGCAGGATCAGGTGACCGCCGGCGGAAAGTTCGGCAACCGTCTCCTCGACCCAAATCGCCGCCGGCTTGCCGTCGATCTCGCCGGCACGATGGCCGAGCGATCCGCCCGGCTTCCGCTGGTCGTCGACCAGCACGACGGATAGACCAGCGTCGGCCGCCAGCCTGGCCGCCGCCAGTCCGGCCGGTCCCGCACCCACCACCAGCACATCGCAATGATGGTTGACCTGGTCCGCCGTACCCGGCGCGGTCCATTCCGTATCGACCTTGCCCAGCCCGGCCATGGCGCGGATGCGCGGCTCGAACATGTGCCAGTCCGGCCACATGAAGGTCTTGTAGTAGAACGCCGCCGGAATGAAGCGCGAGAAACGGTCGAGGAAGGCGTTGCGATCGGTCAGCGCGCTCGGCGTCGCGTTGACGCTTTTCGCCACCAGCCCGTCGCGTGCCGGCTCGGTCGTGGCCCGCGTGTTCGGCGTCGCCTGCGGGCTGCCGACATCGACCAGCGCGTTCGGCTCCTCGACGCCGGCGCCCCAGATGCCGCGCGGCCGGTGATATTTGAAGCTGCGGCCGACCACCGCGACATCGTTGGCCAGCAGCGCGGAGGCGATGGTGTCGCCGGCAAAGCCTTGCACGGTGGCGCCATCGAAGCTGAAGCGGATCGGCTGCGAGCGGTCGATGGCGCTGCCGCCTGTGGCGAGACGCGAGGCGGTCACGCCGCGTGCTCCCCGCCAAGCGCTGTCGAGGACAGCACCTTGTGCGTAACCGTGTCGCGTTCCATGACAAAGAACTCGCCGCAATTCATGTGCACCCAGATTTCGCGCGCCGTGCCCTTCGGGTTGCTGCGCAGGTAGAGATATCCGGCCCAGCGCTCGATCGGCACATCGGCGCCCTCCGGCCTGGCATTGCCGGCATCGCCGCCATAGTGGAATTCGGTCTCGTCGCGCGGGCCGCAGAACGGGCAAGGGAAAAGCTGCATAAGGACCTCTAATGCGCGATGCCGGAGCCGGCCGCTTCGTCGATCAGCCGTCCGGTGGCGAAGCGGTCGAGATCGAAGGGCCGGCTGATGTCGTTGTGCTTGCCCGTCGCCAGCAGATTGGCCAGCAGCGTGCCGCCGGCCGGAATGGCCTTGAAGCCGCCCGTGCCCCAGCCGCAGTTGAGGAACAGATTGGGCAGCGGCGATTCGCCGATGATTGGCGAGGAGTCCGGCACGACGTCGACAATGCCGGCCCACTGTCGCATCAGCTTCAACTGGCCGAAGATCGGGAACATTTCCAGCAGCCCTGCAATCACCGTTTCCAGCGTCGGCAGATTGCCGCGCTGCGCGTATGAAGGAATACGGTCGAGCCCACCGCCGATGACGATCTCGCCCTTGTCCGACTGGCTGACATAGACGCCGCAGCCGGGCGACAGCACCACCGTGTCGAGGATCGGCTTCACCGGCTCGGAAACGCAGGCCTGCAGCGCATAGGAATTGATCGGCAGCCGGAAACCGGCCTTGGCCGCCAGCACCGAGGAATGCCCGGCCACCGCCATCCCGATGCGCTCGGAGCGGATGGCGCCACGGCTCGTCTGGACACCGCGGCAGCGGCCGCCCTCGATGATGAAATCGGTGATCTCGCAATTCTGGATGATGTCGACGCCGAGCCGGCTCGCCGCCCGCGCATAGCCCCAGGCGACTGCGTCGTGGCGTGCAGTGCCAGCGCGGCCCTGCCAGATGCCGCCGAAGACGGGGAAACGCGCGTCAGGCGAAAAATTGTAGATCGGCGCCACGCGGCGCACATCCTCGGGTGAAAACAGTTCGGCATCGATGCCGTTGATCTGCATGGCGTTGACGGTGCGCGCGCCGATTTCCATTTCGGCGGTCGAGTGGCAGAGATTGACCATGCCGCGCTGCGACAGCATGACGTTGTAGTTCAAATCCTTCGCCAGGCCTTCATACAGCCGGTGCGCCAGCCCGTAGAGCTCGACGCTTTCGGGATAATAATAGTTGGAGCGCACCACGGTGGTGTTGCGGCCGGTGTTGCCGCCGCCGATCCAGCCCTTTTCCACCACGGCCACCCTGGAAATGTTGTGGTTCTTGGCCAGGTAATAGGCCGTCGCCAACCCATGGCCGCCGCCGCCGATGATGATCGCGTCATAGGACGGCTTCGGCTCGGGCGAGCGCCAGGCCTGCTTCCAGCCGGTCTGGCCGGCCAGGCCCTCCTTGAATAGCGACAGGGCGGAATAGCGTCTGGTCATGGTGTACCGGACAGGCCTGATTTCGGGCAAGGGGCTTGGATCATGGCAGGGTCTTCCGCAGGATGGCAGCGGTTCGTTCGGTCATGCCCGCATCGCCTTGCCCAGCGGATCGTAGGGCGACGAAGCGATGACGCGCGCACTTCTTTCGACGCCGACGATATGGGTTGTCAACTCGGTATCGGTTCCGGCCGCATCGCGCTCGACAAGCGCCATGGCAAGGCTTTTGCCGACCGTATGGCCATAACCGCCCGAGGTGACGAAGCCGGCAAGCTTGCCTCTGCTCCAGACCGGCTCGTAGCCGCTGGCATCGGCATCCGCTGCGTCGATTTCGAGCGTCACCAGCTTGCGCCTGGCGCCGGCCTGCTGCTTTTTCCGCGCCGCATCGCGTCCGATGAAGTCGCCCTTGTCGAACGCGATCCAGCGATCCATGCCGGTTTCATCAGGCGTATAGTCTTGCGTGAACTCGCGCGACCAGATGCCGAAACTCTTTTCGAGCCGCAGCGAATTGACCGCGCCAAAGCCGTATTCGGTGATGCCGAGGTCGCTGCCTGCCGAAAGCAGCGCGCGGCGCAGCCCGGCATGCTCATTGGCGCCGCAATGGATCTCGTAGCCGAGTTCGCCGATGACAGAGAGCCGCCCGACCTTGGCCCGCACCAGGCCGACATCGAGCGTCTTGCAGGCGAGGAAGCCGAAGGCTTCGTGCGAGACATCCTGGTGCGTCAGCCGTTCCAGCAGCCGGCGCGCATTGGGGCCGGCCAGCGAAAAGCCGACGACCGCGTCCGAAATGTCACGAACGCTGACACCGTCGGCGAGATGCTGTTCGAACCAGCGCATATGCCATTGCCGCAGATAATAGGACCCCATGATCCACCAGCAGCCGTCGCCCCAGTTGAAGACGGTGAGGTCGCCCTTGAGCTTGCCGTTCTCGCCCAGCATCGGCGCGAGTTTCGCGCGGCCGGGCTTTGGCAGCGCACAGGCGAGCAGCCGGTCGAGCCAGGCTTCCGCTTGCGGTCCGCTGACCTCGTAGCGCGAGAAGGCGGTGATATCGAGCAGGCCGACGCCTTCGCGCACCTTGCGGCATTCCCGGGCGACGATGTCGAAGGCGTTGGAGCGCTTCAGCGTCGGTGTTTCGACGAAGCCTTGCGGCGCGAAATAAAGCGGCACTTCCATGCCCCAGGAACTGCCCCAGCGTGCGCCGGCGGCATCCATGGCGTCACGCGCGCCTGCGGTTTTCAGCGGACGCCCCGCCGGTAATTGCTCATTGGGGTAGCTCATGACGAAGCGGCGCGAATAGAACTGCCCGGTCGTCTGCTTGATGTATTCGCGGTTGGAGGCGAAGTCGCCGTAACGGGCGATGTCCATGCCGTAGACGTCCGCTTCCGGCTCGCCATGGATCATCCATTCAGCCAGCGACTTGCCGACGCCACCGCCTTGCAGGAAGCCGGCCATGACGCCGCAGGCCACCCAGTAGTTGGGGACGCCGCGCACCGGGCCGACCAGCGGATTGCCGTCGGGCGAGAAGGTGAAGGCGCCGTTCACCCAGCGCTTGATGCCGGCGGTCTCCAGGCAGGGGTAACGGCTGAAGCCGAGCGCCAGCTCGTTGGCGATGCGGTCGGTGTCCTCCTGGATAAGCTCGATGCCGTAGTTCCACGGCGCGCCGTCCATATTCCAGTGCTTGTGGTTGATCTCGTAGATGCCGAGCAGCAGGCCCTTCTGCTCCTGGCGCATATAGGTGAAACCTTCGAGGTCGACGACCAGCGGCAATTCCCGGTCGAGCGCCTGGATCTCGGGCAGCGCATCGGTGACGAGGTAATGATGCTCCATCGGCGAAACGGGCAGGTCGATGCCGGCCATCCGGCCGACCTGCTTGGCCCACAGGCCGCCGGCATTGACGACGTGCTCGGCAATAACCGTGCCTCTCTCGGTGACCACGTCCCAGCTGCCGTCGGCACGCCGGTTGAGCTCCAACACACGGTTGTGCTCGATGATCTCCGCGCCGCGCTTCCTTGCCGCCTTGGCATAGGCATGGACGACGCCCGAGGGGTCGATATGACCTTCGCGCGCCGCATAGAGGCCGCCCAGCATGCCGTCGGTGTTGAGGATCGGGCAGCGCTGCTTGATCTCGTCGACGCCGACCAGATGGACATCGTCTATGCCCATGGTCTGAAAAATGCGGTAGGAGGCCTTGAGCCATTCCCAGCGCTCCGGCGCGGAAGCGACCGAGATGCCGCCGGTCATGTGCATGCCGATGTTCTGGCCCGATTCCGTCTCGACCTCCGACAAAAGGTCGATCGTATAGGCCTGCAGCGCGGCGATGTTGGGGTCGGCGTTCAAGGCGTGGAAGCCGCCCGCCGCGTGCCAGCTGGAGCCGGCGGTCAGCACCTCGCGTTCGATCAGCGCGACATCGCTCCAGCCGAACTTCGCCAGATGATAGAGCACCGAGGCCCCAACCACGCCGCCGCCGATAACGATCGCCCTGTATTGGGATTTCATCCTGCCGCACTCCATCAGGTGATGACGCGCACCTTAATGGCGTTGTACACATGTGTCTAGTACATTGCGGGGAGCAGATTGCATGGTCACCAAGGAGGTTTTTACGGGTCGGATGTGTCTGCGTTGAGAGACGAAGATGAGCAGGAGCGCCCATCGCTTCGTCATCCTGGGGCGTAGCAAGGAGCGCAGCGACGCCGCGCAGACCCCAGGATCCATGCCGGGACTCGGAAGCGTCGCCACGGTGCAGAATTCCCGCTCCGCTGCAGTGCTTGTTGAAGGTCACGGAATGGATCCCAGGGTCTCCGCGACGGCGCTTCGCGCCTGCTTCGCCCAGGGATGACCACGTGGGGGAGGCTTCGGCCAATCTTGCATGGCGTCGGGCGGGATTATCAGGCCGAGGCGGCCCATGCCTGGCGTCTACCGTTTGCCGGAAAGCGTCTTCTCGACGTAGCGCGCAAAATCCTCGACATCCTCTGCCGGAGGTTCCTGGCCGGTGAAGCTGCGCAGATAGGAGGCGACCTGGGCCAGGCGGGTGCTCATCGGCTCGTTGAGCTCGAGCGAGTAGTAGCCGATCTGCATGAAATAGAGCACGCGGGCCCGCACGAACGCATCTTCGTCCTCATAGCCATGGCGCTTGAACATGTCGCGTATGGCATTGACGCGTTCTTCGTCGGCCTCATCGAGCGCGCGCCGGATGGCGGGCGAACGGCGGGCCCAGGCCCTGATGGCGAAATCCAGCCGTGGGTCGAACAGTTTCTCGTCGACCCAGCATTCGAAAATGCTCATCACGCCGCGGATGACGGTCGCGGAAGGCCGGTTGGCGCGCTCGACGATGAACCTGGTGTTGGTCTGCCGCCAATAGTCCAGCAACTGGTCGAGCAGATCCTGCCGGCTCTTGAAATACCAGTAGAAGCTGGAGCGCGAGACATCGAGCTGCTGGCCAAGCGTCAGCACGCGGACGCGTTCGACACCATCCGAGATCAGTGTTTCAAGCGCCAGCTTCAGCCAGTCTTCACGCGTGGCCTTGATGTTGCCGGTGGCGCCGGCGCGCTGGATCGTCGTTTCGATTGCTGCCATCAGCACGACGCATGACACGCCGGATCAGGCAAATCAAGGCTATGGACATGTCTGTACAGGGCAATTCGTTTGGGCTTGGAGAACGTCTCGCGGACATTAGCCGGTCAGCTATCGATGGGCGCCATCGCCGCCGCACGATTTGGCGTAATGGCAGGCCTGGGGATTTTTGTCGCGGCCGTTCGGCCAGTGCGTGCTTTCCCGCAAGGCATTTGTCTGGCAAATACCAGTTCAGACAGATGCCGCCGCGCGGCCAACCAGCAGGAAAGACCAGGACATGGCGCAGTTTCGAAAGAACCTCATCGATGGTGAATGGGTTGGCGATGCCGGCTCCCGCAACATCAACCCCTCGGATACCGGCGATGTCGTCGGCGAATATGCCTCGGCGGGTGTCGAACAGGCCAAGCAGGCGATCGCGGCGGCCAAGGCGGCGTTTCCGGCATGGTCGCGCTCCGGTCCATTGGCGCGCCATGCGGTGTTGAAGAAGGCGTCCGACGAGATCATGGCGCGCAAGGACGAGATCGGCCGCAATCTGGCGCGCGAAGAAGGCAAGACGCTGGCCGAGGGCATTGGCGAGACCATTCGTGCCGCCCAGATATTCGATTTCTTTGCCGGCGAAACATTGCGCCTGACCGGGGAGATGGTGCCGAGCGTGCGGCCGGGCGTCGGCGTCGAGATCACCCGCGAGGCCGTCGGCGTGGTCGGCATCATCACGCCGTGGAATTTCCCCATCGCCATTCCGGCCTGGAAGATCGCGCCGGCGCTCGCCCATGGCAACACCATCGTCTTCAAGCCGGCCGAGCTGGTTCCGGAGAGCGCCTGGTCGATCGTCGACATCCTGCATCGCGCCGGCCTGCCCAAGGGCGTGCTCAACCTCGTTATGGGCAAGGGCTCGGTGGTCGGCCAGGCGATGCTCGACAGCCCCGATGTCAATGCCATCACCTTCACCGGCTCGGTCGGCACGGGAAAACGCGTCGCGGCGGCAAGTGTCGAGCACATGCGCAAGTTCCAGCTCGAAATGGGCGGCAAGAACCCGCTGGTCGTGCTTGACGACGCCGATCTCGCGGTCGCCGTCGACTGCGCGCTCAACGGCGCCTTCTTCTCGACCGGCCAGCGCTGCACCGCCTCGTCCAGGCTGATCGTGACCGAAGGCATCCATGACCGTTTCGTCGACGCGCTGAAGGAGCGGATGGCCAAGCTGGTGATCGGCGATGCACTCGATGCGCAGACCCAGATCGGCCCGGTCGTCGACGCGACCCAGCTGAAGCAGGACGAGGATTACATCGCCATCGGCGTCAGGGAAGGCGCCACGCTCGCCTTCGGCGGCGAACGGCTCGATCGCAAGACGCCCGGCTTCTATCTCAGCCCGGCCCTGCTGACCGAAGCCACCAACGCCATGCGCAGCTCGCGCGAGGAGATTTTTGGCCCTGTCGCCAGCGTCATCCGCGTCAAGGATTACGACGAGGCGCTTGCCGTCGCCAACGACACGCCGTTCGGGCTCACCTCGGGCATCTGCACCACGAGCCTCAAGCACGCCACGCACTTCAAGCGCAATTCGGAGGCCGGCATGGTGATGGTCAACCTGCCGACGGCAGGCGTCGACTTCCATGTCCCCTTCGGCGGCCGCAAGGGCTCGAGCTACGGCCCGCGCGAACAGGGCCGCTATGCCATGGAGTTCTACACCACGGTGAAGACCGCTTATACATTCGCAGGCTGATCGGGCGCCGGCTTATCGGGCCGGCGAACCTTCACCACGGAACCGAGGCAATGACGTTGCAGGACCTGACCTGGCTCAACCCGCCGCCGCATCACGCCATGTCAGGCGATGCGGTGCGCGTTCGCACCGGCAAGGAGACCGATTTCTGGCGCGAGACTTTTTACGGTTTCTGGCGCGACAACGGCCATTTCCTGCATCGGCCGGTCGAGGGCGATTTCACCGCCGAAGTCACCGTCAGGGGTGATTACAGGGTGCTTTACGACCAGGCCGGGCTGATGGTCCGGCTCAGCGAAACGCATTGGATCAAGGCCGGCATCGAATACACCGACGGCCTCGCCTATTTCTCCGTCGTCGTCACCAACGACACGTCGGACTGGTCACTGGTGGCAATTCATGCCGATCCGAACGGCGTGAAGATCCGCCTGACCCGTCATGGCGAGGCGATCCGCGTCCAGTATCTCGATGCTTCGGACGGCCAGTGGAAACCGGTGCGGCTCGCCTATTTCCCGGTCTCGAAGACGGTCGCTGTCGGCATGATGTGCTGTTCGCCGCAGCGCGAGGGTTTCGAGGTCACATTCTCCGGATTTTCGGTCGGCCCGCCGATTTCACGGGAACTCCACGACTGACATTCCGGCCGGGACCGGGCTTGCGTGGCCCGCGCGCGCCGCAGGTCATTGCGGCCGCGACGGCGTCTGGGCTAAGCGTTGCCGATGGGCATGTCGCGTTGGCGGGCAAAACTCAAAAGGGCGGTCCGTTCCGGGGCGCTGAGATTCCTCGGCGTTCCTTCCGTGCTGTGGTCGCAAGGCATCGCTCACTTCTGCGACTTCGCCGGACCCGATTGGTATCGCAACGCGCCGACCGAATCGACGCAGAGCGAGGCCTTTTTCCGCGACCACTATAGTGGCGCGCATGGCATCGTCTGGGTTCGGCTGAGCACATTGGCCAGGGAGCGGCGAAACTGCGACCTCGATACGTTCGCCAGGGTTGCCTTGCCGACCATCAAGGCCCCCTTCATCCTGCTGACGACCGACGGCGATGCCTCGGTTCCGTCGGACTTGGCGAAGGACACCGTCGAGCGGCTTCTCGCCAACCCCTATCTGGTGTCCTGGTACAGCCAGAACAGCGATGGTGGTCACCCCAGGATCAAGCCGTTCCCGATCGGGCTGGATCTCCATACGCCGCGCTCCCTTGCAACGCCTGCCGGTCTGGTGCGGCAGCTGCAAACCCTGCGGGACCGGCAAGGCAATGCGGATCACCGTCAGCCCAGGATATTCTGCGATTTCAGCGTCAGCAGGGGCTCCAGCCAGCGTCGGGAGCTGCTTGATGCGCTGGACGGATGCCCGCATGTCGACTTCCTGAAGAGACGCGTTTCGCAGCGCGGCATCTGGCAGCTGTATGCGCAATATCCGCTCGTGCTTTCGAGCACGGGAAACGGCCTCGATTGCCATCGCACATGGGAGCTGCTCTATCTCGGCTGCATCGTGGTGACCAAGACCTCGCCGCTCGACCCTCTCTACGAAGGCCTGCCGGTCATCATCGTCGAGGATTGGCACGAGGTCAGGGATCCGCAAGCGCCACAGCGCTGGATCGGCAAGGTCGCGCATCTGACGGAGCGGGACTATTTGTGGCGGCGTCTGCGGCCACAGGCCTATCTGGAGCCCCTCAGGCTGGAACTTCGGCAAGCTGCCGCTTCACCAGGGGACGTGTAGGATCTCCAGCTTCGGCAGGCCGACCGGCCGGATGCCGAGATCGTTGGCGAGCACCCCAAAGGCCTCGGTCTCGATCAGGTCGCGGTAGGGAATTTCGGGGAAGCGAAGGCCGCCGCGATGCAGAGCGGCATCGACCAGAAGCATGGTTCCGCCGACCGCGTCGAGGCCGATGATGTCGAGATGCCTGACATCGCTCAGGTGATAGCGATACGGTGTCTGCTTGGGAGGCTGGTGCAGACCGCCGCGTATCTCGCGGTAATAGCGATAATCCCTGGTCTGCCGTCGGATAACGAAGCTGTTGAGGTCGAAGCTGTCGCCGCCGGCGATCTTCACGCAGTTGGGCACCGCGATGCGATGCCGCGTGGCGATCAGCCGGTTCAGCACATCGCCGGGAAAGCGCCAGACGTCGATATCGATCCACAGCGCCCAGTCGTCGTCTTCCTTCAGCCCATGGTCGATCAGGCAATTTCGTACCTTGGCAATCGCGCCGCGCCTGACGCGTTGCATCCTCGGCTTGGCCCGTCTTGCCCTATCGAGCCTGGTGCCGATATGTCTTTGCAGAAGCACAATGTCGCGATATTTGCCGGCCAGTCCCGCCGTCGCGGCCCGCAGCCGTTCCCAGCTGCCATCCAGGCTGTCGCCTTCGCAGAACACCAGCTTGATCCTGTCCTTGGGGTAGTCGAGCCCGTCCAGCGCATCGAGAAAGGGTTGGATGAGGTCGGCGGCGTCGCGAAGTGGCACCAGAACAGCGATGTTTTGACCCGAAGGCGGCGGCGCCGCCAGAACAACCTTGTCGACGCCGGCTCTCGCCACGGCCTCATCCAGATACGCCCCGCGCGTCATGTGGTACCAAAGCCCATAGGCGCGGTTGCGCAGCCTGGTCGTCCATTTCGGCGGCGGTTCGGGGATCCACCATGTGCCGGCCCAGTGATGGATCGACAGTGCTGCCGTATCGTCGCTGCCCTCGCGCTCCATGCTCCCGGCGGAGGTCACCGGCGTGAACAGGCCGGAAGGGTGAAGGGCGAAGGCTTCTTGATCGCTATAACCGCGCTGCGCGGAGGTCAAAAGGCAAGGGCCGGTTGCGTCGAGCACATCCTTGGCGCCGGCGAGCCCGGGCATCATGGACAACAGATGCATCCAGAAGGGATGCCCGGGCGGGCTCGCGATTGTTCCGTTGAACAGAAGATAGGGCAGGCCCCGGAAATCCGCCTGGACGGCCGCATGCGACGCCGGCTCCTTGCACAGCACGATCCGGGTTTCGTCCATGATCGGATCGAAGGCTGCGACGCATTCGCAGTCGATGTCGGCATAGACCCCGCCAAAATGATGCAGCAGCATGTAGCGGGCCGCATCCGAGCGCTGCACGCCCATCGTGTAGCCGCAGAACATCGGCAGGAAATCAGGGTAGTGCTCGGCCACGAATTCGAGGAGTATCCGGTCGCTCCAGAACATCACCGTCCAGTGCGGATTGTGCCGCTTCCAGCTGTCGGCATATGGCTGGAAGCGCGCGGGAATGGTGTCGCCCTTCCAGGTCTGGTGCAGGATCGCCGGAATCATCCGGCGGCGCCGTTTGGTCCAAGCCCGTCGCGAACGGCGTCGCGGATCGCTTGCGGGCCGAACCTTGCCCATACCGCCTGATGCGCTCGAAGGCGTTGCCGTGCCCTGCGTTCGGGATCGAGACAGAGTCCGATCGCCATCTCGGCAAGCGTTCCGTCGGATTGAGACAGCAGCACCTCGTCGTTTTCGATCAGGTCCAGGCCTTCGGCCGCGATCGGCGTGGCGACCACCGGCACGCCGGCGGCCATGGCTTCAAGGATCTTGATGCGTGTGCCGCCGCCCGCCGTCAGCGGGACGATGGTGAGATGCGCGCTGGACAACAGCGGCGCCACATCCGCGGGATCTTCGATGAGCTCCACGCCAGGCAATCTGGCCAATGCCTGCACCTCCGGTTTTGGGGTGCGTCCAGCCAGGATGAGCCTGGCACCCGGCAGGGCGTTTCGGATACGGGGCAGTATGAAACTGGCCAGGCGCTGGGCGGCATCGACGTTTGGCGGATAGGCGAGATGGCCGATGAACACGATCACCGGAAAGCCGTTGCCGGTCGACGGTTCGGCGGGCAGGCGCCCGAGACCATCCCCGGCTTGCGGAATTCCGTTCGGAACAACGTCGATCGGGATCTCGTGCCGGGAAAGCGTCATCAGCTTCTGGCGATCCGGGTTCGAACAAACCCACACCCTGTCGACAAGGGACAGCGCTTTTCTTTCAAGGTACCGGACGCCGAATGCTGCTGCGCTTCGCCTGGCGCTGAGGCGCCTGATCTGTCCGGCCAGGTCGGACTCGACATTGTGCATGTCGAGAATGAGCTGCGCCGCCAGCGGCCGCAGGGGCCGCAGCAGCTTGAACAGGCCGACACCCTCGACAATGATGGTGTCAGGGCGGAATTCACGGGCGAGCGCCTCAAGCCGCGGCAGCGCGGAACGCGGTATGCGATTCTCTAACCTTGAGCGCCACCAACCGATCGAGGCCGTGCGGGGCTCCCCCTCGATCGACAGGGCCTCGACCCGGATCAATGGATCAGGCGCATTCTTTACTTTGTTCGGCTTGACCGAAACCAGGCAGACCGGTCCGAACCTGGCGGCCGCTTCGGCGTTGCGGTAGTTTCTCAGATCCGAACCTGAAGCCGGCGGAAAGCCCGGGTCGTGCGACACGATCAGCGTGCGCCTCTGGGCCGCCCGCTCAGGCTTGCCGACAGCCGGTTGCGCGCCTGTGCCGTTCAATGCGGATGGCTGGGGCTTTGCGCCAGGCAGGGGGCCCAATTCAGATGGCATTCAGTACGATTCCGTGATCACAAGCATCAGCGCCACCTTGTTTAGCTGAACAAGGCTTTCGTCAAGCACTGTATCTTTTGAATACTGTCGCTTCGAGTCCTCGGCGCGCAGCCAGGCTCATCGCCTCGACCAGGCCAGCCAGCGCGCCGCCAGACGCCGGCGCAAGGAGGTGAACCGGGTTCGCCTGTAGGCGTCTCCCGCCATCTTGATGCCTTGTGCCTGCGTCGGAAAGGGATGGATGACATCGGCCAGGGCATGCAATCCCATGCCCGACCTTATGGCGAGCGTCACCGCATTGATCATCTCGCCGGCATGGGCGGCGACGACCGTCGCCCCCAGGATGCGGTCGGATCCCTCCCGGACATGGATCTTGACGAACCCTTCCTCCTCGCCGTCCATCACGGCGCGGGCGACATCATGCATCAGCACCGTATAGGTCTTGACCGGGATGCCGTTCCGCCGTGCCTCGATCGGATAGAGCCCGACATGCGCGATCTCCGGATCGGTATAGGTGCACCAGGGAACGACGAGGTCGCTGAGCCTTTCGCGGCCGCGAAACAGGGCATTGCGCACGACGATGCGTGCCGTCGCTTCGGCGGTATGGGTGAACTTGTACTCCAGGCACACATCGCCCGCCGCGTAGATGTGCGGATTTGTGGTTCTCAGGTGATCGTCCACCTTGATGCCGTTGGCATCATACGCCACCCCGGCCTCTTCCAGGCCGAGACCCCTGACATTGGGCGAACGGCCGACGCCGGTGATGATCTCGTCGACAGAGATCGTCGTCGTGTCGCCGTCCCGCAAAAGGTCGGCGAACTTCTTGCCGCCTTCCCTGCGCACCGCCACCACTTCGGTGTTCAGGCGCACCTCGATCCCTTCGCGTGCCAGCGCGTCCGAAAGGATCTGCGCGGCGTCACGTTCCTCGCCGGGCAGGAACATCGGATCGCTCTGCGCCAGGATGACCTTCGACCCGAGCAGGCAGAAGGCCTGCGCCGTCTCGCAGCCAAGCGGCCCGCCGCCGATGACCAGCAGCCGCTCAGGACATTTTGTGAGGTTGAACATGCTCTCATTGTCGAGATAGCCGGCCTCGGCAAGTCCAGGGATCGCCGGCCCGCTCGGATGCGCACCGGTCGCGACCAGTGCCTTCGTGAACCGCAGCGTCTTGCCGGCGACATCAACCGTGTCCGGCCCACCAAAGCGCGCTTCGCCGAAATAGAGGTCGATGCCTTCTGAAGCGATCACCGCGGCCGAATCGGCGCGGCTGAGCCGCTGCCGGATCTGCCGCATCCGCATCATCGCCCGCTCGAAGTCGACAGGAAGACGCGTCGGCGTGTCGCCGCCGAAATTCTCGGCATCGCGCATGTCGGCATAGAGCCTGGCCGTGCGGATGATCGACTTCGACGGGATGCCGCCGACATTGATGCAGGCGCCGCCGATCAGCCCGCGCTCGATCAGCGCGACTTTGGCGCCAAGGCTCGCGGCGTCACGCGCCGCGGTCAGCCCGGCCGGCCCGGCGCCGATGACGACGAGATTGTACTGGCCGTCGGGGGTCGGGTTCTTCCAATGCGGCGGATGCGCGGCCCGGACCAGGTCGACGTCGTTGCGGTCGACAGGGAAAGCGGCGGCCTTTGTCCGTTCACGCGACATTATGGGCCCCCGATGCGGAGCCTGAAGGCTGTGCCAGCCAGCCGCCGGTGAAGCCCGCCTTGCCCAGGCCGCGGCGGATGTGGGGATTGGAGCCCATCAGCTCCCAGATCAGGCGCGAGCGGTGGTTCTCGATCATCATCACCACGATGCCCTGGTCCAGCCCGTAGTGGCCCTCCGACACCCAGCCGTTGCGGCCGAATTTTCGCCGGTTGGCCAAGGTCGGATTGAAGCCGCTCGGCAGGCGGAAATTGTCGATCACCTCGGGGTAGCGCTCGCCGAGATGGCGCAAGGCGGCGAGGCAGATGTCGGGCGCGAAGGGCAGCGACGCCGGATAGGACCATGGCGCGATCGTCCCGTCATCCGGCCCGAACGGTGCGCCACGCGCCGCATAGCCGGAAAACCGGTGCCGCCGTCGCTCGACACTGGCGCGGAAGCCGCCCGGCCCGTCTCCCGCCGAAAGCCCCCAAAGGTTTTCACCATAGCCGTCAAAGCCATAGGGGTTGTGGCGGGCATAGTCGCGGTGCAGATAGGTCGAACGGCGGCTGTTCTCGAAATAATCCGAGTTCTTCTCGCGCATGAAGGCATCGCGGATGCCGGCGAAATCGATCCAGGCATGCGAGAACTGGTGCATGAACAGCGGGCCGCCATAGAGCACGTCATGGCCGTAGATGTTTTCCCACTGGTAGGTCGCCGTCCAAGCCTCGTAACTGTCGTTGGAGGTCGGGCTGTCGGGTGAAGCCATCGACAATACGTAGAGGATGGTCGCCTCGTTGTAGCCTTCCCAGCCATAGTGGAGGAAACCGCTCTTCGGCTTCCAGCCTTGCCGCAAGGTGGGGCTTTTGCCTTGCGCCCAGCGCCAGTCGACGCGCCGGTAGATCGCTTCGGCCAGTTGGCGGATTTCGGCTTCCTGTTCATTCTCGCCGGAGAAATAGGCGCCGGCCACCAGCATCCCGGCCAACAGCAAGGCGGTGTCCACCATCGACAACTCGCAGCGCCAGACGCGCAGCCCGGTGCGCATGTCGAGGAAGTGGTAGTAGAAACCCTTGTGGCCGGTGACCTCGTCACCACCGCCTTGCGTGCTGGTCGAGAAGAAACGCAGCGCCGCAAGCGTAAGCTCCTTCGCCGCCGCGCGCGTCATCCAGCCGCGCTCGACGCCGATCGGATAGCAGGAGAGGGCGAAACCGACGACGGCGATGCTGGCCGGCGAATTCGGCCGCGACGTGTCGGCGACCAGACCGTTGTCGGGGTTCACAGTCTCCAGGAAATAGCCGAAGGCCGCGCGCTGATAGCGGTCCAGAAGCTCGTCATCAGAGAGTGCTGCAGGATCTGCTTCAGGCAAGCGATACGATCTCCAGCCTGATGGCCGCGACTCCTGTCGATCGCGCGGCGCCGGTGCGGTGGCCATGGGTCATCGCCAAATTGTCTCGTCGTGTCATGGCTTTCCCGCAAATCCTGTTCTGTCGCCGCCCATACAGACATCGGCGACTATACGCCTGTCCAGTTCCGATGGTTGCCTCGTCACGCGGAATTGTAGTTGCACCGGCCAATGTGGGGATGTTCCGGCCCGGATCAATAAGTGGCGCGGCCGCCGGAAACGTCGAAGACGGCGGCGGTCGTGAACGAGCATTCTTCCGAGGCGATCCAGCAGATCAGCGCCGCCACTTCCTCGACTTCGCCAAAGCGCGCCATCGGAATCTTGGACAGCATGAAGTCGATGTGCTCCTGTTTCATCTGCTTGAAGATCGCCGTGCGCACGGCCGCCGGCGTCACGCAATTCACCGTCACCTTGGTCTTGGCCAGTTCCTTGCCGAGCGACTTGGTCAGGCCGATCACCGCGGCCTTGGACGTGCTGTAGGCGGAAGCATTGGGATTGCCTTCCTTGCCGGCGATCGAGGCGATATTGACGATGCGGCCGTAGTTGCGTTCCAGCATGTGCGGCACCAGCGCCTTGTTGCAGTAGAAGACGCCGTTGATGTTGATGTCGATGACCTTTTGCCAATCCTCGACCGAATAGGCCCAGGTCGTCATGTTCGGTCCGGTGATCGCAGCGCTTGTGACCAGGATGTCGACACCGCCAAGCGCTTCAATCGTTCGTACGGCGGCGCCTTGAACGCCGGCGGCGTCGGCGACGTCAATGGCAACACCGTGCAGGCCAGGGATGACAGCCTTCGCCTGTTCGATCTGGGCCGGATCGCGATCCCAGACGCTGACGCGCCCGCCTTCCTCGACGATCCTTTGCGCAACCGCCATGCCGATACCCGAGGCCCCGCCGGTGATGACCGCCGATCGGCTGGCGAAGCGTCCCGCGAAGTTCATCGGCATCTCATTCTCCCTGCATGTCGGCTGATGGCGCCTTCGTGGAGACTGTGGGGGCACGGTCGATCGAGTTCAAGCCGACATGCAGATCGATCGTCTGGGCCAATGAGGCTATGGCGATTCCCTCGATCTGGGACGGACCTCAGATTTCAGGTGCGATCCCTGGTCGGTATGATATTATCACACCACGCTCGCAGGAGACATCATGGCCGCCACCGAAAAACGCACCTTCAGCCTGCCAACGGAGCAGGCTGCCTTCATCGATCGTCTGGTTGAATCAGGTACCTATGCGACGAGCAGCGAAGTGATCCGCGCCGGGCTTCGCGCCCTGCAAGAGCGCGACGCGGCCGTCGAGCGTTGGTTACGCGAGGAGGTCGTGCCGACCTATGACAGATGGAAGGCGGACCCTAACGGTATCTCGCGAGAAGAAATGGCAGAGCGGGCGCGCAAGCGTCACCAAGCGCGTTTGCAGAGGGATGCGTGAAGCAACGGGCTATCATTTATGCCGCCAAAGCCGGCGACGATCTCGACTGGATCTATGACACCATTGCGGACGCTAGCAGCGCCTCCACGGCCGATCGCTACGACCAACGCATCAGGGCATTCTGCGAAAACCTTGAATACGGCTCTGAGCGAGGCTCGCGTAGGAACGACCTGCGGCCGGGGCTTCGCGTAATCGGATTTGAGCGCCGCGTCACCGTTGCTTTCATCGTGGAACCCGACCAAGTGGTAATATTACGCGTGTTCTATGGCGGGGCCAATTGGGAGGATGAGCTGTAAATTGCCACGGGAAAGCCACAAACCGGGTAGGTGCGTAGAGCCTGGTTATCCATCCACCCGATGCTGAAAAAACTGCAAAAACAGCTCCCGCTCGGTGGTGATGTCGAGCTTCTCATAGATGCGCCGGCGATGGTTTTTGACGGTGCCGACCGTGATGCCGAGACGCTCGGCGATGTTGGCGGTCGGATGGCCGGCGAGGATCAACTGGACGAGTTCCCGCTCGCGCAGCGACAGTTCCGGCCACAGGCTCATAGGGATGGTGGGTTCCTGCCGCGGCGAGGCGCCGGGGCCAGTCGGCGCCGAGGTGCGGAAGAACTCGCGTCCGCGTGCCTTGATGTCCAGCGCGTGCAGCGCCTCGAACACCGGTAGGCGCTCGTCCAAGAGAGCGATCTCGCTGTCCTTGAACGAACTGGTCGAGCGGTCGAGGAAGATGCCCAGGCACCAATCGCCGCCATCGGCCAGCATGATGCCGACCTCGTCGCAGATTTCCGACTGCGCCAGGAAGCCGGCTATGTACTGGCCGCGTTTGGCTTCTTCGTCCGCCAGTCCCTTGAGTGGCAGGATGCCCAGCCTGCGCTCGCGCCGCCACGAGGCATAGAACGGGTCGAAGACATAGTAATTGTCGAGATAGCGTCGCACCATCTCGTCCGAGAAGCGCCGGTGCTTGACGAATTCGGGCGTCTTGGTCGCAGAATACCGGGTGACCGTCACCAGATCATGCGCAATGTCGGCGCCGATCAGGTCGATCAGGCAGTCGACATGCCGGTCGGTGCCGGTGGCCGCGATCGCTTTGGCGAGCGGCGCCCAGATATTGCTCATGCGCATGTCCTTTTCTCGGCGAACCGCGCCTGCCCGTCATTGTGTCTTTAGGCATATGGCGCGATCCGCACGATCGAATCTAGCCTGCGGTCATTCTCGAAGAGGGAAGGCGACCCGTGGACCAGATCACTACAAACCCCATTGTCATCGGCATCGACGCCGGCGGCACCATGACCGACACGATCCTTGTCGATCAGGACGGCCACTTCAAGATCGGCAAGTCGGCGACGACGCCGAAGAACGAGGCCGAGGGCTTCCTCGCCTCTGCGGAGGACGCGGCCGATGCCTGGGGCATCTCGCTGGAGCAGCTGTTTTCCGGCGTCAACGTGGTGCTCTATTCCGGCACCGGCATGCTCAATACGCTGTTGTCGCGAACCGGCCGCCGGCTCGGCCTGATCACCACCAAGGGCCTCGAGGACATGATCCTGATGGGCCGCGGCCTGCAGGCCTGGGCGGATTATTCCTATGCCGACCGCCTGCACGCGGTGACGCACCAGCATCCCAATCCGCTTGTGCCGCGCCGCCGCACCCATGGCGTCACCGAGCGGATCGACCAGTTCGGCGACATCATCCTGCCGCTCTACGAACATGAGGTCGCGACCGCCGCCAGGAAGCTGATCGCCGACAAGGTCGAGGGCATCTGCATCATGACGATCTTCTCGCACGTCAATCCCGTGCACGAGAAACGCATCGCTGAGATCTGCCGCGAGGAGATCGCCAAGGCCGGCGCTGACATCCTCGTCTACACCAGCCACGAGGTGCGTCCGGTCATCCGCGAGCAGTCGCGGCTGAACTCGGTGCTGATCGAGGCCTATGCCACCTCGCGCGGCCGCAAGCAGCTCAAGGGCATCGAGGACGTCGCCAAGAAATACGGCTTCAAATATGGCGTGCAGACGCTGCTGTCCTTCGGTGGCCTGACCTCGATCAACCATCCGCGCCTGCATGAAACCATGATCTCCGGCCCGATCGGTGGCATTCTGGGCGCGGCCTATGTCGGCAAGCTGATCGGCAACGACTCGCTGATCTGCTCGGATATGGGCGGCACCTCCTTCGACATGGGCGTCATCACCCGTGGCCAGACGCGGATCGAGAACGAGCCGCTGATGGACCGCTTCAAGCTCAACGTGCCGACGCTGCATCTCGACACGATCGGCGCCGGCGCCGGCATGATCCTCAAGGTCGACCCGCTGACCAAGAAGGTCTCGCTCGGGCCGGAAAGTGCGGGCTCCGATCCCGGTCCGATCTGCTTTGCCAAGGGCGGCACCGAGCCGACCATCGCCGATTGCGACGCCATCCTCGGCCGCCTCAACCCGCACTATTTTCTCGGCGGCAAGGTCGTGCTGCAGGTCGAGAAGGCGAGGGCAGCCTTCGAGGAGAAATGCTCGCGCCTGCTCGGCGTCGGCGTCGAGGAAGCTGCCGAAGGCATGATCGACATGCTGGAGGCCGACGCCAACAACGCATTGCGCCGCGTCATCTCCGGTCAGGGCATCCACCCCTCGGAGTTCACGCTGCTCTCCTATGGCGGCTCGGGCCCGTTGCATCTGGCCGGCTGCTCCAGGGGCATCGGCTTCAAGGACATCATCACCTTCCAGTTCGCCGCCGCCTTCTCGGCCTTCGGCTGCACCACCGCCGATTTCATGCGCCGCCATTCCGTGTCGACGCAGCACGACATCGGCGCACGCGCCGGCGATGACGAGCTGCTCGCCTTCGGCAAGAAGGTCACCAATGTCTGGGACGATCTGACCAAGGCGGCTGTCGACGAAATGATCGAGGACGGCCATGCGCGCGAAAAGATCAAGACCGTGCCGTTCCTGATGATGCGCTACACCGGCCAGCTCGAGGACGTCGAGGTGATGGCGCCGCTGTCGGCTATTCAATCACCCGATGACATGCGCAAGGTTATCGACGAGTTCGAAGCGGTCTATGCCAAGGTCAACCACCGCGTCTCGCGCTATGGCGAAGCCGGCTTCTCGATCACCGAGCTTGGTCTCATCGCCACGGCCGACAAGGTCAAGCCGGTGCTCTTGAAGCGGCCGCTCGGCAAGTCGGATCCGGCATCCGCCCACAAGGGCGTGCGCGACGCCTATATTGGCGGCCGCTGGCACAAGGCCAATCTCTACGAGATGGACTTGCTGCAGCCCGGTCACGAAGTGATCGGGCCGGCCATCATCGAACATCCCGCCACGACGCTCGTCGTTCACCCGCAGGACCGTGTCCATGTCGATGAATGGACGCTGCTGCACTACACCCACGCTTGAGAAGGGCGAACGCCATGCTGGACAAACCCGCCTCCGCGCTGCGCATCCGCGAACGGCTGATCGAATCCGAACGGCTCATGGAAGAGACCGGCTGCTACGACGGCATCACCGAATTGCAGCTGCGCAACCAGGATCCGCTGAAATTCGAGACGCTGCACACCAAGCTGCGCGCCTATTGCGTCTCGGCGCGCGAAATGGCCCGCCGCATCTCGGCGTCGCCGGGTGTCCGCGAAGTCGGTGAAATGGTCGTCGCCATCTACACGCCGGAAGGCGATGCGATCGCGCTCTCCAACGGCATCATGGTGCATGTCCACACGATGAGCCGCTTCATCAAATGGATGATCCGCAACGGCTACGAGGAAAACCCCTGCATCCGCGACGGAGATATCTTCGCCAACAACGACGCCTTCATCGGCACCGTGCAGGTGCCTGATGTGATGGACGTCGTGCCGATCTTCCATTCGGGCAAGCTGGTTGGCTGGGCCGGCGCGGTTTGCCACGAACTCGAGGCCGGCGGCATCACGCCCGGCGGCGACGTGGCACTGGCGCAGGAGCGCTTCACCGAGGGTCTTTTCGTCTGCGCCGAAAAGGTCGGCGAGAACGACGAGATCCGTCGCGACTATGTCATCCGCTGCGAGCGCAATCTCAGGATGCCGATCTACTGGGTGCTCGACGAGAAGGCCAAGGTCGCCTCCTGCATCGACATGCGCGAAAGCGTCAAGGCGCTGATCGACGAGATCGGCCTCGACTACTGGATGCAGGTGTCGAAGGAATTCATCGAGGAGGGCCGCCGCGCCCAACTCGCCCGCACGCGCCAGCTCACCGTGCCCGGCATCTATCGCGGCCACACCTTCTACGGCCACGTCACCAAGGGCAAACCGGGCTACCAGCCGCTCGGCGACCCCGACTGGCTCTACAACATGCCGATCGAGATGGAGATCACCACCGACGGCAAGATCATCATGGACTTCGAAGGCACGCAGCCTTGGGGCTACCATTCGATGAACTGCACGCCGGCCGGCATGGATGGCGGCATGTTCGTGACGCTGACCCAGCACATGAACTTCGAAGGCCTGGTCAATGACGGCGCCTGGATGGCGACCGAGCTGAAACTGCCGCACGGCACCTGGACCAACCCGGACAATGAAATGGTGGCGACCGCCACCTCATGGGCACTGCTTTTGCCGGCCTATGGTGTGTTCCAGCGGCTGTTGTCGCGCGCCTTCATCGGGCGCGGCTTTGTCGAGGAAGCCTTCGTCGGTCAGGTCAACAGCCCGATGATCGAGATGGGCGGCACCAGCCAGTACGGCAAGCTGTTCGGCATGGCGCATTTCGAATGCGCCGCCGCCGGCTCCGGCGCGCTGGCGATCAAGGATGGGCTCGACACCGCCTATGTCGGCTGGAATCCCGAATCCGACATGGGCAATATCGAGATCTGGGAACAGAACATGCCGATGCTCTATATCGGCCGGTCCATCGTCCCCAACTCCGGCGGCGCCGGCAAATATCGCGGCGGCTGTTCTTTCGTCTCGACCTGGCTGGTCAGCAAGACCGATCATTTGCGGCTGGTCACGTCAGAACATTCCTCCCGCGTGTTCGACAATGGCGGCATGTGCGGTGGCTATCCGGCGCCGACCTGCCAGAAGCACCGCGCGGTGCGCAACTCCAACATCTTCGAACTCGCCGAAAAGCGGGCGCCGCTGGCGCATCACACCGGCACCAACCCGCATCGCTCGGAACTCGAACTGCGGCTGCAGGGCGAGCATGTGACGATGGAAGGGCCCTACATCACCGCCCCGCACAAGACCGGCGACGTCTTCACCCATTCCTACAATGGCGGCGGCGGTTACGGCGACGTGCTGGAGCGCGACCCGCTCAAGACGGCAGCGGATGTCGAGAACGGCTATCTCACCAAGGAAGCGGCAGAAGGCATCTTCGGCATCATGCTGGATGAGGACGAGGAAGGTTATCCCGTCGCCAACATCGAGGCCACCAAGCGCCACCGCGCTGAGATGCGTGCCAGGCGGTTGGCCCAGGCAAGGCCGGTATCGGAGTGGATCGCCAGCGAACGCAGCCGTGTCGAGAAGGCCGATTTCGCCCCCGAGGTGACGAAAATGTATGCCAGCGCCATCAAGCTGTCGTCGCGCTTCACCAGGGAATTCAGCGATTTCTGGAACGTCGACGCCAAATCGATCTTCATGCCGGGAGCAAAGCCATGACCTCGTACAGCAAGGAAGTCATCGCCGATCTGGTCGCGGGCACTTTGCCCTGGCCGCAGACGCGCCGCGTCATGAGCGCCTACAAGGACGACGACCGCTTCTTCAAATATGTCGCCGTGCTGCAGAATCGTGTCGGCTGGAAGGATCCGATCCTGCTGCCGGTCTCGGATCATCTGTTCATCTGCCAGAGCGGCGACGAGCGGGTGACACGCTGCGAGTGCGGCCATTCCTTCGGCGACTACCGCAAGAACTGGAAGCTCAAGGCCGCGATCATCGTGCGCAACACCGAGGAGTCGCTACGCGAGATCTATCCCAACAGCGATATCCCCGACCCGCAATGGATGGAAATCCGCGAATTCATCTGCCCGGAGTGCGGCACCATGCACGAGGTGGAAGCGGCAGCGCCCGGCTATCCCATCGTGCACGACTTCCAGCCGGATCTCGAAGGCTTCTATCGTGAATGGCTGGGCAAGCTGCTGTAGGGGAAGGGAACCGCGTCGACAAAGACTCCGGAACCTGATTGCCTGCCCCAACCATTGGAGAAGCACGCGATGACAAACCTTGCTGGGCGCGCTGCAATCGTCACCGGCGGCTTTTCGGGCATGGGCTTCGCTATTGCCACGGCCTTGGCCGAAGCCGGCGCCAATGTCGCCGTCGGCTCCTACATCGCGCCTGCCGGCGCCGACAGATCCGACGCCGCCTATTATCCGGGCGTCGACGAAATCGAGCGCGTACGCTCGACCCTCTCGGCCCATGGCACCGGGGTGCACGCTGCCCACCTCGACGTCCGTGACAGCGAGGTCACCAACCGTTTCGTCGCCGAAGCCGAGGCCGCCATCGGTCCTGCCGACATCCTGGTCAACGCGGCCGGCACCACCGCCGAGCAACCGGTCTGCGGCCATTCCGACGCGCTGTGGGACAAGATCGTCGACACCAACCTGACCGGCGCCTTCCGCGCCACCCGTGCGGTGCTGCCCGGCATGATCGGGCGCGGCTGGGGCCGCATCGTCAACATCGGCTCGACCGCGGCCTCCGTCGGCTGGAAGGACAACCCCGCCTACTGCGCCTCCAAGGCCGGCCTGCTCGGCCTCACCCGCTGCGTGGCGCTGGAGGGGGCCGCACACGGCGTCACCTGTGTCATGATCAGCCCGACCTGGGTCGAGACCGAACTGATGCGCCGCAACGTGGCGCAGGTCGTCGAGCGCGAGGGCAAGGGGCGCACCGCGGAGGAAGCGATGGCCGAGATCGCAAGGGGCAACCCGCAGCAGCGCATGCTGCAGCCGCAGGAAATCGCCGCCCTGGCCGTGTTCCTGTGCTCGGACTTGGCGAAGGGCATCACCATGGAAAACATCCAGATCACCGGCGGAGCGTTGTGGTAGCGTATTTCGCAGGATGGTCGCGGCCTTCATGAGAAGCGGCGGCGTGGATGAGGTCCTGGCGGGGCGGGCCACCGGTTGATCTCTCCCCGTTCGCGTTCCTGTAAGACAAGGTGACCGGATTTGCCATTGAGCATGCGGTGCGATAGGTTATATTGCACTGCACAATGGAGATGCCGTTTATTGCACGCCCCTGTTTGCGGACATGCCGGCCGGCTTGCGGCCTACCGGGCCTGGGTTGCGTCGGCGGGACTCTGAGATGAAAATTCCAAAGTCCCTGCTGGTCGATCCCGAGAAGAACTCGGTCTATGGCGCCTTCGCCGTGGCCGTCTCGATCTGGGCGTTCTCCTACTCGGTCATTTTCGGCCAGGTGCTGATCCTGGCCTACTACGCCGTCTGGCTTCCGCTCATCCTTGTCGACTACCGGCGCTTCCTGCGGCAGCTGTCCAGCGCCTGGCTGCCGCTGCTGTTCGCGGCCTATATCTGTTTTTCCATCTTCTGGTCGCAGGCGCCCGGCGTCACAGCCAGAACGGCGGTCCAATATCTCTCCCACATCGCCTGTGCCTATGTCGCGGCGCGCACCGTCAGCGTGCGCACCCTGACGCTCGGCGCGCTGATCGGGATCTTCTTCGTCATGCTCTATTCGCTCAAGGTCGGGGCCTATTCCGAGGACGTCCTTGATGGCACCTACAATTTCGTCGGCGCCTTTGCCTCCAAGAACCAGATCGGCTTCGTCGGCTCGCTCGGCATCTATTTCTCCGTGGTGTTCCTCGCTTTCCTGCGGCGTGGCCGGCTGAGTTTCATGCTGACCGTGCCTGTCGTGCTGTTGTCGGCCTACCTGCTGGTCATTTCGCATTCCGCCACGTCGATGGCCTCGATACCGGCGGTCCTGGCGCTGATCGCGCTTCTGGCCATGACCAAGCTTTTGTCGCGGCGCTATCGCCGGGTGATCTTCGTGGTCGGCGCCGGCCTGATCGTGGTGGTGGCCTTTGTCGCCCTCAATCTCGGGCTCATGGACTTCGTGCTTGGCATCTTCGGCAAGGATTCGACGCTGACCGGGCGGACCTATCTATGGGAGCAGGGCTGGAACGCAGCGCAGCGTTCGCCGATCCTCGGCGTCGGCTATGCCGCCTATTGGGTGCAGGGTTTCGCCGAGGCCGAGCGGCTGTGGAATGAATTCTACATCACCACCCGCACCGGCTTCCATTTCCACAACACCTATGTCGAGGCGCTTGTCGAACTCGGCTTCACCGGAGCGGTGATGATCTCGCTGATCATGCTGCGCACGCTCTACGGCCATGTCTCGACGGTGATCTTCAAGGCATGGCAGGCCGAATCGGTGGTGCTCTTCGGCGTGATGGTGCTGCTGCTCATCCGTTCCTTCGTCGAGGTCGAAATCCTCAACCCCTACATCATGGGCTCGTTCCTGATGTATTTCAGCTACTTCAAGCTGGCGCGGCTGCCGGTCACCCGCACGCGCTGGGCGCCGGCCTTCGACCCGGCGGATGCGGCAAGGGGCGAGCCAGCCTGGCCCCGGCATATCGGTCGTCCTGCGGCCGCCGACCCGTCATGAGCCCAGACAAGTCGCCCAAAAGCGCATAGGCCTTTGGGCCAACGACATTCGCGTAAGCTCCTTCGAGGGTGGTGTGTTTTATCGTTTCGCGACCTGAAATCGCACATAGCAAAACCTCCGCCAGGCGGGCCTGGCGGAGGTTGAAATTCTCTGCGCTACGGATCGAAAGTACGGATCGAAAGCGCCGAATCGTACCGAAGCCCGAGATCTATTGGCTGGCCAGCGGCGCCAGCTTGACCTTGATCACGTCGCCGGGCAGCACCGGCGTGTCTTCCTTGGCGGCGATTTCGCTGGTCTTGCCGTCGACATTGCGCACCAGCGAATAGAGCAGGGTAGGCTGCTGGTCGTTGGTGATGGCGGCCGTCGTCGCGGGATCGCTGGCCTGGGCGATCAGGCCTTTCTGCATATTCACCTTCAGCGCGGCCTCGTTCAGGTCGGCTTCGGTCTGCTGCCGGTCGGCGGCGAGGGTCGAGCTCAACGTATTCTGTGCATCGATGGCGTCCTGCGTCGCCTTGCTGATCGCCTGCTTGGCGGTGAGGATGGCCGTCTCGTAGTCGAGGATTTTGCCTTGCAGGTCGGTGACGGACTGCTGCGAATCCAGAAGCCTGGCATTGGCGACCAGGCCCTTCTGCGCCAGCGGACCGATGCTGGCGAGCTGCTGCTGCGCCAGGTCGACCTGCTTTTGCTGGTTGACGATCTTCTTCTGCAGCGATTCGATTTCGGACTGCAGGACACCCTTGAGATCGTCGAGCGCCTCAAGCTTCAGCTTCAGCGCCTTCTGGTCTGCCGTCAGGATCGTCATCTCGTCGGCGACGATGGTCGGCAGTCGCGGATCGCCCTCGACCTCCTTCGGCGCTTCGAAGCTAGCCTTGCCGGCCAGATCGGCATCGATGCGGGCTCGCCTGACGAGCAGCCGGACGCGCTGGTCGTCGGAAATATCGAAATTGCCCTTGGCGGTGACCAGGTCCTTGCCGAGCTGGGGGCCGTAATCGGTGCTGCGCCTCATGCCGCCGGCGACGCTGATCGCTTTCAGCACCGTCAGTTCGGGCACGTAGGGAAACTGGCCGGGGTTCTGCACTTCGCCCGAAATATAGAAAGGCCGGAATTGCGCCATCTCGACCGAGGCCTCGGGCTTGTCCGACAGGGCGAGCTTGTGCTGCAGCGCCTCGCTGATCGTCGCCGCCACTTCCGCCGTGGTCTTGCCGGCCGCCGGCAACTCGCCGACGAAAGGCACCGACAGCGTGCCGCCCGGGCCGACCGTGTATTCGCCGTTCACCGCCGACCAGTCGCGGAACGTGCCCTCGACGGTCTGCCATTCGGCGATGCGGATGGTGAGCTTGTCCTGCGAGCCGAGATGGTATTCACCTGATATGGCGACCTGGGGAAGAAAAGCCAGCGACATCGCAAGGCAGGTGGCCATAAGCCGAGAGCGGCCGGAAAAGCGGCCGCTGCCAAAGGCTTCGAACATGTCTGTTTTCAACTGAACGTTCCGATCCGTTTTAGCCCCATCGCCCGATGAGCTTGCCGCCGGATGCCTGGTGGCGGCGGCCGGTCAGTAAGAGCCGCGTGACATCCAGACGGCCGGCACGGTCTTGATGATGATGCGCACGTCGCCGAACAGCGACCAGTTCTCGACATAGTGGCGGTCGAAGGCGACGCGGCTGTCGTAAGAGACGTCGTTGCGGCCGCTGACCTGCCACAGGCCGGTCAGGCCGGGCCGCGACTTCAGGTAGTAGACGGCGGCGCTGCCGTAGATTTCCAGCTCGTCGCGCACCACAGGGCGGGGCCCGACAAGGCTCATGTCGCCCTGCAGGATGTTGATGATCTGCGGCAGTTCGTCGAGGCTGAGCTTGCGCAGCACCGCGCCGACGCGGGTGACGCGCGGATCGTTCTTCAGTTTGCGGGTCGCTATCCATTCCGCATTGGCGTCCGGATTGGTGGCGAGATAGGCGGCCAGCACCTTATCGCCATCCGGAACCATGGTGCGGAATTTCAGGCACGGAAAAATCCGTCCGCCGCGACCGATTCGCCGATGACCGTAGAAAATCGATCCACCGTCGGAAAACTTGACC
This sequence comes from Mesorhizobium loti, assembly GCA_002356515.1. Taxonomy (NCBI): domain Bacteria; kingdom Pseudomonadati; phylum Pseudomonadota; class Alphaproteobacteria; order Hyphomicrobiales; family Phyllobacteriaceae; genus Mesorhizobium; species Mesorhizobium loti. Next base: position 4,844,692 of record AP017605.1, read on the forward strand.
AGCAGCGCTATCATGATGAACAGCGGGCTAAGAGCGATCAGACCAACCAGTGAACCGGCAATATCGAAGCTGCGCTTGATGAGGCCGCCGATCGGCGGCGGAAAATCGGTGTCAGCCTGCGAAAAGTCCGCCGTGGCCGACTTGGCAATATCCCTCATACGGAAACTCCATGCGTTGAACGAATGGTTCACCACACGATACCAAAAAAATGTTGCAGCGCAACACACAATTTCCCGGGCCACTGAAATAGTCGCGTCATGAATTGACTAAATAATAAGCTAGCAATGCACATTTTTCAGGATGCTTAGCACATTTGTGACAAGAAATGGGCAAGCTGAAAAAAATGCGGACCTTTTTGGGGCGATTTTTGGGCAAGCCGTTCTCGATGGCCGGGAACGGTACATATTAGTGCTTTAGGAAGGTGCGAAGTTCGCGAGTATTAACATAAAATACTACATAATATTGCGAGTTGTACTGAAAAGGGATGGTGGCTTCAGGTTGAGTGAATTGCGGTGGTGTGCATTGCAGCATGGCAGAGTCGACCGCGCAAGCTCAATCAAAAATATGTGCGGTTGCCCTTGCCGCCTCCTGCTCGCCTTAATAGAATTGCAAATTATACCTGTCAGAGTGGCGACAGGTTGAAAGGCCGGAAGCAACCGGTCGATAGCGGGCACCTTTACAAGCCCGCAGAACAAGGGACGGCGCTCGGGTGGGGCTATCGTTTGATATAACCCGGGCCGGTTTATGGGCTGTTGGGTATGTCGCTTCCAAAATTCATCGTTGGGATGATTTTCGCTCTCGCAATCGTTGTTGCCTGGTCTTGGCTTGGCGGCGCTTCGCTGGGCACGACGTTGTTGCGCGTCATCATCTGTGCCGTGATCATCCAGGCCGGCTATTTCGTGCTCGTCTATGCCATGATCGCCAGAAGTGCGCCGACGCCGGCTGACAGGCTGCGTGAAGCCGAGAGAAAGCTGAGTTCGGCCGACGTGACCGAAGGCGAGAAGCTGGGCAATGCCCGGCGCAGCCTGCACTAGGGTATGCTGATATTCAGCTGATGCCGGCCTGCAAACGGCGACTTCCTGCGCTTTCGGCCTTCGCCGGCCGAAGCAATCACAAGTGGCCCGTGGCAGTTAAGGCTACGGCCGGCGTAGGCCGGTTCTCGGAAGCCACCCCGTTTGGTCGCTTCGCGCCCGTCTTCGACTCCGGCGCGGCCTGACCTGAATCTCAACACACCCCAATCCGGCCCTCAGGCCACATTGGCAGGTTCGGTTTCCGACTGTTCTCCCGACAGCATCCTGGACAGCCGGCTCGCCGGCTTTGCCTTCAGCCGCTGATACTGTCCGACTTCCACGACACGGCCGTCTTCCATCGCCACCACCCAGTCGGCGAAGGCGATCATCGACGGCCGGTGCGCGATGGTCAGAATGGTCATCGTGCCGCGCAATCCGTCGATCGATCGGGCGATCAGCGACTGGTTCTGCCAGTCGAGCGCACTGGTTGCCTCGTCGAGGATGAGCAGCGACGGCTTTCGCAGCAGCGCCCGCGCCAGTGCGATGCGCTGACGCTCGCCGCCGGAGAGCCGCACGCCGCGGTCACCGACCACCGTGTCGAGCCGTTGATCGAGCCGTTCGACGAATTCGCCGGCATGCGCAGCGCGCAGCGCGGTCCACAATTCGTCGTCGCTGGCCTGTGGCGCGGCCAGACGCAGGTTCGCCGCGATCGTGTCATGCAGCAGGAACACGTCCTGCGGCACATAGGCCACCTGGTCGCGCCAGCGCCGGCGATTGCCGGCATCGATCTCGACGCCGTCGACGAGGATCTTGCCGGCGGTCGGTTCGAGCAGACCGAGCAGCATGTCGGCGATTGTGCTCTTGCCCGATCCCGAGGGGCCGATCAGGGCGGTGACCTTGCCGGCCGGCAGGCCGAAGGTGATGTCGCTCACCACCGTTTTGCCGGTGCCGTCGTCGTAGCCGAAGAAGACACCGCGAATGTTCAGCCCGGTATCGAGCGACAGCTTCTGCTTATCCGCCGATTCGGCATGGCCCGGCTCGCGCTCGGCGTCGAAACGGGCCTGCAGGCCGCGCATGGCGGTATAGGCGGGCAGGTTGATCAGCACCTGCTGGGCTTGCGTCTGCATGTCCATGAAGCGCGGTGCTATGCGCATGAAGACCAGCAGCAGCACGACGATTTCGGCCAGCGACAGGTTGAAGCGGACCAGTGCCACATAGATGAACAGGCTGAGGCCCACGACGCTCGCCACCTGGAACACCGCGGTGCCGATCGAGCTGTTGCTGACATAGTCGATGTTGTCGGCCTTCATCTTTTCCAGTGTCGCCTGCAGCTGCGCGAAATAGCTGGCCTCGACATTCAGGCTCTTGGCCACCTTGATGCCGCCGAGGAATTCCGAGACCGTCCGGTACTGATCCTGGCGATTGCTGGTCAGGACCCTGCCAAAGGCGGTGGCGCGTGCGCGAAACGGCTGCAGCACCACGAACATCACGATGCCGATGACGATCGCAAACGCCGTCATGACCGGTGAGATGAACATCGAGATCACGAGATAGCCCACCAAAAGCACTGATATCTGCACCAGCATCAGCAGCGAGAAGGCGGCGCCCTGGACACGATCGATGTCGCCGGTCAGGGCGTGGTCGAGATCCGAGCTGCGCATGCGCGAGAAAACGCCCCAGCGCGCCTTGCCGATGCTCTCGAACAGGTTCATGCGCAAACGGTTGATGAAATCGAAGAGAAGCCTCGCCATGTAGACCGACTTGAAGCGGTTGAACGCGGCCTGCACGGCAACGAGCGCGACCAGCGCGCATAGCACCGTCGTCAGCTGCAGCGTTCCGTCCGGCACCAGCCAGCGCACGAAATCATTGTTCGGCAACCGCACCGCGAAATCCTGGTCGGCGCGTCCAACCAGATGCAGCAGCGGCACAAGCAGCAGGATCGAGATGCCTTCCGTCAGGCTGCCGAGGATCAGGAACAGCAGCGCCGTCCAGGTCCGCCGCCCGCCGATCTGGGCGATGACGGCGCCGAACGCGGCGACATCGCGAAACAGCGACAGGCGAAGGATTGAGGACTTCGACATGATTGCGCTCACCGCTGCCGACGGCCAGCCGCCAGATCTCTGACCCCAAGATCCTGGGTCGCCGGATCCTGGGCGGCCAGATCGGCTTCGATCAGCTCCACCGCCTCGCCAATCCTGTCGAGGCCGGTTGGAACTTCCAGCCGGAACACGCCGACATGGTTAGCGATTGCTGAACATTGGCGAAAATGCAGTGCTGCGAAATCGCCGGACAGCGCCGCGCGGCCGAACCGCGTCACATAGGAGAATTTGATGATCGCCGGCAAAGCGGCGATGCCGGGCAAGGGCGTGATCCCGGCCCTTTGGCCGCGCTCGAGGACATAGATCCTGGTCGCCGGCACCGCGCCGCCGGAGAAGGCGCCGTGCAGGCGATGCTGCATCTTCTCGATCGCCGGATGCACTTGCGGTCGCACCTCCGCCTGGCCGAGCGAAATCGCGGCCGCGGCGTCGGCGGCAAGCTTGATCTGGGGAAAGCCCGGAACGATCATCGGCGTGTCGGGGTCCGCCAGATCCAGCGCCACGACATCGTCGGTAAGCAATTCATAACCGGCCCGGATCAGCGCGCTTGCAGTCGTCGATTTGCCGGCGCCCTTGTCACCCATGAAGATGGCGCCCCGGCCGGCCACTGCAATGGCGCTGGCATGCAGGACGAGCAGGCCACGCCGATGCAGCAACAGCGCCATCACCGGCCCGAGCAGCGGGAAGGCTAGCAGCGCGTCGTCGACGCCGGGCGCCGGCTCGATGTCGATGCGGCTGAAATCGCTGATCAGGAAGGCGCCGACGGCATGCCATGCCAGATATTGCCGGTCGGGCCCGAAGCGGAAGATTGTTGCGGTCTCGGGCGAAGGCTTCGGCATGTCGATCGTGCCGATGGCGATCAGTATATCCGGCGCCGCAGGCTCCGCCGGCTCCAGCTCGGGCAGCGCCACCTCGGACGCGATGGTCAGGCCATAGGCCCGGTAGTATCGCCGCTCCCGCATCATCCCGCCATGAGGAGCAGGGTCACCAGGATATGTAGCGAGCGGCTGGTTGCGGGGCATTATGCGGGGCTCCCGCCGTGCTGGACCTGGCGCAACCACAGCGACAGCGAGGCCGAGCGCCAGACATATTGGACATCAAGGGGGGCTGCCTGATCGGGTTGGCTGAGCAGCCGTGCATAGGCGGCGCTCACTTGTGGCAGGTTGACATAGGGCGCGATGCGGCCGGCATCCGAAACCAGCAGCTGTTCCAGCAGGTCGCGGTGGTTGCGCACCATGCCGTTGACGAGATTGGCGGTGAAATCGATCTTGGTGCGCCGCCATTGCACCGCCGCCGGCAGGATGCCTTCCATGGCCCGGCGCAACACATAGCGGCCAAAGCCGTGGCTGAGTTTTTCCTCGCCCGGCAGCGCCAGGCAGAATTCGACCAGCGGCTTGTCCCAGAAGGGGTAACGCGGCTCGACGCCGAAATTGGCCGCCGCCTTGTCGAGCACCTCGAAAGAATGCGGCACATAACCGTTGGACAGGATCCAGCGATGGCTGAGCGCGTCGCTGGCCTGGACGCCAGGCGGCATGTAGCCGGCCCGGTGGAAACGCTCGATGAGCTCGGTACGCCTGGCCAGATCCGGATTGATCAGGTCGCGCCAGCTGCGGCCGCGCTGCATGTGCGTGGGCTTGCGTATTCTGTTCAGGACACGGTTTGCCAGCTGTCTCGCCTTGGCGATCCGCCAGGCCGGTCCGTAGAGGGTCAGGAACTGGAAATAGAGGCCGAGCGTGCTGTCGCCATAGGTGTTGGAGGCGCTGCGGACCTCGCGCCAAAGGTCCAGCCACCTGCCGCCATTGGCAAGCTCGTGCAGATGGCCATGGCCCTGGGAAACGACCTCGTCGCCGCCATGGCCGTCGAGCAGCACCTTGATGCCCCTGGCGCCCGCCGTCCGGTAGATGCCGCGGGTCAGCGTCAGCCCTGGCGCCAGGAAGGTGCCTTCCTGTTCCTCCAGCACCCGTTCGAACTCGGCGAAGGGTGCATAATTGCCGACAGGAATCAGCGTCGGATCTGTCTTCTGCTGATCCAGCACGGCATCGATGAAGGCTCGCTCGTCCATCGGCGAGCCCTTCTCGAAAATCAGCGAGAAGGTCGGCAGCTTTGGTTTTCGCTCGGCGGCGTTCTGCAGGCCGGCGACGCAGGTGATCGACGAGGAATCAAGTCCGCCGCTCAGCATAGCGCCGACCGACTGACTTCCGCGCATGCGATTGCGCACCGATTGCGAGAACAGATGGGCGAATTCCTCCGCCGCATCCGACCGCAACGGCCGCGCCGACGGCTCGATCTGCCAATATCGGCGCAGCACCACCTGTTGCGCGGTGACAGTCAGGCTGTGACGCGCCGGCAGGCTGAAGACATCGCTGTAGGGGGTGGATTGCGGGTCGTCGGGAAGCCCGGCCAGGAATCCCGAAATGCTGCGCTCGCTGATGCGTGCACCGACCCCGTCCAGGCCAAGCATCGGCCCGATCTCGGAAGCGAAGGCAAAACGCCGGTCCGCGGCGTGGTAGTAGAACGGCTTGACCCCGAAATGGTCGCGCGCGCAAAACAACAGCTGCCGCTCGGCGTCCCAGATGGCAAAGGCGAAATCGCCATGCAGATACACGGGGCTGGCTTCGCCCCAGCGCAGATAGGCCCGCATCAGCAATTTCGCGTCGGCAACCGTCCGGTCGCGCATGCCGAGCCTCGCCATCAGCTCGTCGCGATTGTCCAGCCGACAATCGGCGGTGATGGCGAGCTTGCCGCCAGCCATGGTCAGCGGGCCGGGGCCGGCTTCATCCGTGGTGTTGAGCCAGGCGTGGCCAAGCGCGATGCTGTTGTCCAGCCACCACGAATTTCCGTCGGGGCCGCGATGGCGCATGCGGGCCAGCATCTGCTGGATGTCGCTCGCCCCGTCCGCCGCCGGCGGTCCCTGTCGCAGCAGGATTCCGGCCACGCCGCTCATCGGCTGCCGTGATCGACCAGATGCGCGAATCCATCGACGGAGCCGCCAAGCACGACATGGTTGTCGCTGACCAGCCAGGCATGCGCCTTCAACTGCTCGCCCGTGCCGCGTTCGATGCCGATGCGGATGTTGGAGGCATTGCCCTGGCGCGCGAGAATGTATTGCCCCGAAAGCGCCTGGGTAAGACAGGTGGCGCGCGGCACGAAACGTGCGGCCGCGGCAACCCCCCAGGCGACGAGCCGCAACTCGCCCATGCTGGCGCACTGGCGCGCATTGAGCCGGGTCACCATGCCGCGAACACGGTTGTAGGAGAACAATGTCAGCCCCAGCCGGATGGCTGCGACCACCAGCAGGCAATGGCAGAGAAAAAGCGCTTCCGAGCCGTTCAGGGACAGAACCCTGGCCAGGTTCCGGCTGGGCCGGCGTTTCGCAGGCCTCGGTCTTTGGTCCGTCGCAGGTCTTTGCCGTGAGATCATGGCCTTTTGCGAAGCCTGCCTAGACAAGTGCCTCATGCTGCAGCCTCGCAAGTCCGTTTTCGGCCAGGCCTTTCAGCAAGGTGTCGACGTCGGCCTTGCAGCGCTCGGCGTCGACATTGTAGCGCTCCAGCACGGCGCCGCGGATGTCGGCGATCGACTTCGGCTCCTGGATCAGTTCCCAGATGAACGCGCCGACGCCGTTGAGGCTGTAATAAATATTGGATTTCAGGTTGAGCAGCGCGAGGCCATCACCGAATTCGCAAGCTACGGCATCCTTGGTGGCAGTTATGCTATCGCGCTCCGATGGGTTCCAGTTCATGCCAAAACCTCGTTTGCAACACACGGTCTACGCGTCGTCAGTTCAAGAAAGGGAAAGTCGGGGATTCTCATCCCCGGCTCCATTCACGTTGTTAAATCCTGGAGGCCCAACGTCACTCCTCCAGGATCAGGCTAGTCTCAGGAGAACGTCAGGTCGCCAATTGGGGTGTGCGCGGGAAACGACGCGTCGATTGCCGTGCTGCCACCGCCGCCCTGGGTGATGGTCTCAATGGAACCATGTACCGTCAGGCTTGGCGTTTCGTACTCGTGCTTTTCAACATTCTGTTCCATTTTACTCTCCAATGAGGACTGGAAACGGCCTGTCGAGTGCCGTCAGCACTTTCATGCTGCAATGCAATAGCTGCATGGCAGCATTTATGAGTCAAGCCTGATTTACCTCTGATTAATCAATTACGGGTTGCGGACGTCACCATGCGTGTGCGCAATGCCCAAAGTTCCACCTCTTTGCACCTGAAAACAAGTGCGATCAGGCGTTGTGGCTGATGATTCTTTAAGCAATTGATTTTGCTTGCATAAAAAGTTCATAGAGGTGATGCTTTTTTAGGCATCGCTAAAGAGATGGATTTTTGTTAGCCGATCCGTGTTGAAGGTCGGCTGAAGCGCCTCGATAGGGCCGGAATTCCAATCGTATATTCCGTGGTCTTCGGAAACGTCGGCAAACGCCCTGGTTGCAAAATTTCGCACTGCGAAAGGAAAGACTTTACGGCGCCGAGGTTTTTGAGGATGCTTTGCTTCGCAGTTGCAGCATACGCGTCGCGCAAACCGCATTTTGGAGATCATGCGCTTAATGGCCTTGCCGGAAAGTTCCTATGAACGACTGCGCGCCGCCGACTGCGCCGGCGAGATCGCCTATGTGCAGGCCTGCCTGCGGTTGTATTTCGCTGGGCCGAAGGCCTCGACCGGCGAGGTCTCGGCGCCGAGCCTTTCCGCCGCCGTCGTCGCCGACATCGCCAGGCTGAACAAGGTCGCCATTTTCGTGCTGAAGGCGTTGTCGCGCGCCCCCGCGGGCGAAGGGCCGGTGGAGCTTTTCCAGTGGCTCGATACCTATCGCCGGCGGACGGTTTCGATGAATGCCGCCTGCCTCATGGATTCGATGGCAATCCACCAGGCGCTACGCGACAGGCAGATCGATTTCGTCTTTCTCAAAGGCCCGTTCCAGCAACATCTGCTTTACGACGACCATTTCATGAAGCCTTCGGGCGATGTCGACATATTGGTTTCCCCGGCCGGGTTCGCGAGAGCGCGCGACGCGCTGCGCTCGATCGGCTACGAGGTTGCCGGCAAGTCACGTTCCGTCTGGTGGGTCCGTTTTCTTGGCGAACAGCACATGATCCGCGGCAACGGGCCGTCCACGGTCGATCTTCACTATCGGCTCCAGCAACCCGGCTCGCCCAGCCCGCGCGATGCCGACGGGTTCCTGCGGCGCAAACGGCTGGTCGAGATCACCGGCACGGAAGTGCCGTTCACGTCGGTTGCCGACACGCTGATGCTGTCCTGCATCAGCGTCGCCAAGGCATTGTTCAACCGCGAGCCTTGCGCCGGCTATGTCTGCGATATCAGGGCCAGCGCCAACCGTCTCGACGAAGCCGATCAGCAGCTTGTGCTCGATGCGGCGGTGAGCCAGGGGCTGGACGATACGCTGCTGCTCGGCCTGCGCGCCGCCGATGTGCTGCTGGGCGGTACCGGCACGCTTTTGTCGGAGCGGGCCAAGCCGATCCTGTCGCGCATCGGCAATGAGGACCTGCTCAACATGGTCATCGCGCCATGGCTGTCGTCGCTGCGCTGGCCGCAGCGGCGAACGGTGTTATGGGAATTGTGCGGCCGGGCTCCCGTCCGCTACCTGGCCGAAGCCGGCTGGGCAGCGTCGGCGGACATCAGCCGCCGCATCTTCGAGCGGCCGGCCAGTCCGTGATGGCTGTCGCGTCGCAATACGTACAGGGCGAGGGCATATCGGAACCTGTGCAAGAGGCAAAACCTATGTCGATGACGAAATCCGAGGTCTGCGTGATCATCGCGGCCAAAAATGCGGGGCGCACGATCGCGGTCGCCATCGCATCCGCGTTGCGCGAACCTGAGGTGTCGGAGGTCGTCGTCGTCGACGACGGCTCCACCGACAATACGGCCGAGGTCGCCCGCTCCGCCGACGACGGCAGCGGCCGGCTTGCGGTGATGCGCCTTGAAGTCAATCGCGGCCCCTCCTTTGCCCGCAATGCCGCGATCGCCAGCTCGAAAGCGCCGTTCATCAGCATTCTGGACGCCGACGACTTCTTCCTCGAGGGCCGGTTTCGCAACCTGTTTGCCGCCTCCGATTGGGATTTCGCAGCCGACAACATCATGCTCATCAGGGATGATGCGACGAGCGACGCAACCAAGATCGTCGCCCCCGATTTTGCCGCCGATCCGGAATTCCTCGACTTCGAGCGCTTCGTCGAAGGCAACATCTCCAGGCGCCGCGTGCAGAGAGGCGAGCTTGGCTTCCTGAAGCCGGTGATCAGCCGTGCCTTCCTCGACCGGCACCGGTTGCGCTACGACGAGAGCCTGCGGCTGGGCGAGGATTACGAACTCTACGCCCGCGCGGTCGCCCATGGGGCACGGTTCAAGGTCATCCGCTCCTGCGGCTACGGCGCCATCGTGCGCGCCGATTCGCTCAGTGGCCGCCACAAGACACAGGACCTGCAACGGCTGGCCGACGCGGATCTGGCGCTGCTGGCGATCGACAGCCTGCCGGAAGGCTCCAAGGCGGTGCTGCGGCGGCACGAGCGGCATGTCCGCGACAAATATCGGCTGCGCAATTTCCTCGACGTGAAGGCCGAGCGCGGGCTGGCTTCGGCCGCCGCCTATGCCTTGTCAAGTCAGTCCAACCTGGTTCCCATCGTCCAGGGCGTGGCCTCCGACAAGATCGAGGCGCTGTTTCGCCGCGTTGGCCTTGTCTCCGGCCAAAAGCGCGTGCCGCCACTGCGTTTCCTGATGGCCGGGACCAGTGCCGGCAAGGAGCGGTAAGGCCCGGGGAATGCCCGGTTTAACCGCCAGCAGCACGCTCACTGCGCAAAGCATTTCCACCGGATTTATGAGTTTACGAATTGGGTGGTTGCCTCACGGCTCTGAGGATGGCAGTCTATGTTGCGGTGCAGCAAATCGAACGACCAACCGAACTGGCCCCCGATCGGATTGGTCCGAGTCTCTCCTCTTCAGGGGAGTTGGACGATGCGGTACGCGTTTTTCAGCCCCGCTTGCGGGGATCGGCCAGGTGTCCGGCATGCACGCCGGCGATGACAGGAATTTAAGCTCATGGCCTCGATATTCGGCTTCAGATCAAGGGATCCGGCCCGCGACCGGCAGGCGGACGTTGCACGCCTCGGCCGGCTGGCGAAGCTGTTCGAGCAGATTGCTGCCGAGATCGAAGCCGAGAAAACCGGTCTGGAGAGCCGCTACCGCAAGACGGCGACCAACGCGGCCTTTCTCGTCGAAGCCATGGAAAACGGCTCCGCTTCCGACAGACGCTCATCCGAGGTCAGTGCGCTGACGGAATCGATCCTGAATTGCGAGCGCCGCATCGCGGCGCTTTCACGCCAGAACGGCATGATGAAGGAACTCCGCCATTCGCTGGATTTGGTCTTCGACGCGGGCGGGGCGTCCGATACGGCCGCCGCTGTCGATTTCGCCCGGCCCGCGGGCGCAGGCCGGGCGTGACGATAGGGGCGTGGGACTACTTCAAAGGCATGATGCAAGCTTCAAAGGTATGATGCAGACACGAGAGGGAATTCGGGAGGGTCAAGAGAAGGCCAAGGTTGGCCCGTTTGGAAGCGGTTCAAACGTCGACTTTGGGTTGGGGACGCACAGCACAAAGGTGAGTTTGGTATGAATTCGGATCCGAAAACCACGTCCACGACAGCAATTGACGCAACGTCCTTCTCGCTTGAGACCCGGCAAGCCGACCTGAGGCGGTTGGGTTTGATCGGCGGGCTGTTGCTGGCTGCGCTCGGCAGCCTCTTTGCGGCTCCCGCCCATGCACAGGATATCCAGTCGGCTCCCTCTTTCGTCGATGATTTCAAGAGCTTCGATCGCTCGCGCTGGTATGTGTCCGACGGCTGGAACAACGGCAGTCATCAGAATTGCACCTGGTCGAAGGGACTGGTCGCGCTTTCCGACGGCGTGCTGTCGCTTGGCTTCGAAAAGCAGAAGCTGAAGGATCGCGAGTTCGCGTGCGGCGAGATCCAGACCAAGCAGCGCTTTGGCTACGGCACCTACGAGGCGCGAATGAAGACCGACACCGGATCCGGCCTCAATGCGGCGTTCTTCACCTATATCGGGCCGTCCGATAAGCAGCCCTGGGACGAGATCGATTTCGAGATCCTGACCAAGGACACCTCCAAGGTGCAGGTCAACGCCTATATCGACGGCAAGGGCAAGAACGAGAAGCTGGTCGAGGTGCCGGGCGGCACCGACAAGGGCTTCAACGATTACGCCTTCGTTTGGCAGAAGGACAGTTTGCGCTGGTACGTCAACGGCCAGCTGGTGAACACCATCACCGACCCGGCGAAGCTGCCCAGCCATGCGCAGAAGATCTTCTTCAGCCTTTGGGGCAGCGATACCATGAAGGGCTGGATGGGCGCGTTCGCCGATCCGGGCCGCAAGCTTTCGCTGCAGGTCGAGCGTGTCGCCTTCACCGCGCTCGGCGAGCCCTGCCAGTTTCCGGAATCGCTCGTATGCAGCGTAAAAGAGTTGGGAAAGACCAATTGAACCGGCCGGACCGAAAACGGGTCGCGGCCATGGATGGGAATGAAACCGAATGAACTTGACGGTGTTTGGAATTGGCTATGTCGGCCTCGTGCAGGCAGCGGTGCTTGCTGAGGTTGGCCACCAGGTTGTTTGCGTCGACATCGACGAAAACAAGGTGGAGCGCCTGAACCAGGGCTTCGTTCCGATCTTCGAGCCCGGCCTCGAAAGCATCGTCAGGGAAAATCACGCCGCCGGCCGCATCAAATTCACCACCGATGCGGCGGCTGCCGTCAGGCACGGTGAAATCCAGATGATCGCGGTCGGCACGCCGCCCGGCGAGGACGGTTCGGCCGACCTCAAATACGTGCTGGCCGTCGCCGAGACCATCGGCCGCGAAATGGACACGGCCAAGATCGTCGTCGGCAAGTCGACCGTGCCGGTCGGCACTTGCGAAAAGGTGAAGGCCAAGATCGCCGAGACGCTGAAGAAGAGAGGTCGCGAGGACCTCTCCTTCGACGTCGCCTCCAATCCCGAATTCCTCAAGGAAGGTTCGGCCGTCGCCGACTGCATGAAGCCAGACCGCATCATCGTCGGCACATCGAGCGAGGCGACCGAGGCGGTGATGCGCGAACTCTATGCGCCCTTCAACCGCAACCACGAAAAGATGATCGTGATGGATGTGCGCAGCGCCGAATTCACGAAATATGCCGCCAACTGCATGCTGGCGACCAAGATCAGCTTCATGAACGAGATGGCCAATCTGGCCGAGCAGCTCGGCGCCGACATCGAGGAGGTGCGCAAAGGCATCGGCAGCGACCCGCGCATCGGCTACCACTTCATCTATCCGGGTCTCGGCTATGGCGGCTCGTGCTTTCCCAAGGACGTCCGCGCCCTGATCAAGACCGCCGAGGGCGTCAAATTCGACGCCAAGCTGCTGCGTGCCGTCGAGGAGCGCAACAACGACCAGAAATCCGTGCTGTTCGACAAGGTGAACCGCTATTTCAAGGGCAGTCTCAAGGGCAAGACCTTCGCGCTCTGGGGCCTGGCCTTCAAGCCCAACACCGACGACATGCGTGAGGCGCCGGCGCGCGTCCTGATGGAAGCATTGTGGAAGGCCGGCGCCACCGTGCAGGCCTATGATCCCGAGGCGATGCAGGAATGCCAGGCCATCTACGGCCTGCGCGACGACCTGATGCTGTGCGGTACCAAGGAGGCGGCGCTGCGCGGCGCCGATGCGCTGCTCATCGCCACCGAATGGAAGAGTTTTCGAGCCCCGTCCTTCGACGCGCTGAAGGACGCGCTGACGACGCCGGTCATTTTCGACGGCCGCAACCTCTACGACCCCAAGGTCGTGGCGCGCCATGGCATCGAATACCACTCGATCGGCAGAATGGCGGCATGAGAGTCGCGCAGAGCAAACAGAGTCTGGCACACGCGCCCGGCGCGGAAAGGAGTTGTGGCTGATGGTGCTGGACGTAAAGCCCGAGCAAATCACCAGGGATCATTTCGATCTTGTCGCGATCGGTTCCGGTTTCGGTTCGGCCTTCTTCCTGCATGAGTTCGCCAAGCGGCGTAAGGCGCGCATCCTTGTCCTGGAATGGGGCCGGCACAACACGCATGAATGGCAGCTCGACCAGAACGCCAACACCGACATCGATGACGAGACGACCTACAAGACCGACAACGCCGACAAGCCGTGGAATTACACGATCGGGCTGGGCGGCGGCACCAACTGCTGGTTCGCGCAGACGCCTCGGTTCCATCCCAACGATTTCCGGCTGAAAAGCACCTACGGCATCGGCAATGACTGGCCGATCAGCTATGACGATGTCGAGCCTTTCTACTGCGACGCCGAAGAGATCATGTCGATCTCCGGCGACCCCGACATGGCGGCGATGCTGCCGCGCTCGAAGCCATTTCCGCAACCGCCGCATCGCATGTCGACGCCCGACAAGATGATGAAGGCGGCCCAGCCCGACCAGCATTTCGTCATGCCGACCGCGCGGGCGAGGGTGCCGACCGCGCAGCGCAGTTCGTGCTGTGCCAATCTGCGCTGCTGGCTGTGTCCGGCCGACGCCAAATTCACCGTCAACAACGGCTTGATGCATGTCTTCGAGCATCCCGACGTTTCGGTCTGCCTCGGTGCTGAAGTGCGCAGGCTCGACCATGTCGGCGGCACGGTCCGTTCGGTCACCTTCGTCCATGACGGCAAGGAATATCAGGTCAGCGGCGATCTCTTCATCCTCGGCGCCAATGCCATCCAGAGCGCCGCGATTATGCTGCGATCCGGCCTGGGAGACGAATTCGTCGGGCGCGGCCTGCACGAATCCTATGGCTGGAATTTCGAGGTCTATCTCGACGGCGTCGACAATTTCGACGGCAGCACCATCACCACCGGCCTGAATTTCGGCCTCTATGATGGTCCGCACCGGTCCGAGCATGCGGCGGCACTGGTCTATTTCGAAAACCGCTGGCAGCACGGGATGCGCGCCGATAAGGGGCGGTTGCGCCAGACGCTGCCGCTGGTCGTGGTCACCGAAAACCTGCTCGATCACGAGAATTTCGTCACCCTCGACGACGACGACAACGCCTTCGTCTCCTTCAAGGCGCCGTCGGACTATGCGGTCAAGGGCATGGCCCGGGCGCTGGATAAATTGCCGGCGCTGCTTGCCCCGCTGCCGGTCGAACGGCTCTTCGACCGCGGCATCCGGCCAACGGAATCGCATGTCCAGGGTACGCTGAGGATAGGCACTGGCCCGGCCGATTCGGTGATCGACAGCAACATGATCCATCACCGGTTGAGAAACCTGGTTGTCGTCGGCACCAGCACCTATCCGAGCTGCTCCTGCGCCAACCCAAGCCTGACCGCGGCAGCTTTGTCGCTTCGGGCGGCGAGCCGCATCGCGTGAGAGGAGCGGGCCGATGATCGAAGTCACACGGCGCTCTGCACTGGCCATCCTGGCAGGCGGTGTTGCCTCGACGGGCGTTGCCTATGCGGCCGTCTCTTCGTTTTCGGACGAGGATCTGGTCCGCGTCACGCTGGAAAAATATCTCGGCAGGCTGAACATGCGCATCGAGCATCTGCAGCAGTTCGTGCTGGAGTTCCGCAACCGGAATCCGTGGGTCTTTCCAAGCGAGAAATTGAGCGATGCCGTCACTCTGGTGGAGGAGCTCAAATTGGGTGCGGCGCGTCGCCTCCTGCCCCAGCAGAAGCGGGAAGATCTCTTACAGTTCGACCGCTGGGTCATTGCAGAGTTTCATATGCTGACGGACTACGCCTGGCGCAGTTCACTCGACGATCCGATCCGGTTCACCGGATGGCACTCCTGCACCAACCCGTTCGCGACGCTTGACCCGCCACAGAGCGCGTGAGGCGCAAGTGGCCCCTGATCAGACGAGCCAGAATATCAGAATGCGACAAGGAGCCGGTTCATGAAAGTCCTCTTTGCCAGCGGCAACGGCTACCCGCCAGAGTTCGGCGGCGGCGTCCAGTCCAGCACGCATCATCTGGTGCAGCAGCTGATCGAACACGGGCATGAAGCATCGGTGCTCGCCGCTTTGTTCGGCGACGGCATGTTCGGCCTCAAGGCGCGCGCCAAGATGAAGCTCTTGCGGCAACCCGCGGTCGTCGACAGCTTTCCCGGCTACCCGGTGATCAGGACATGGTTTCCTTGGGAAGCAGCACGCTTTGCCGTCAAGAAACAGAAACCGGATGTGACCGTGGTCCAGTGCCACAAATCGGTTCCGCTGGGCAAGGCACTGCAAGCCGAGGGTGTGCCGCTGGTCGTCTATCTCAGAAATGTCGAGTTCCATGAACTGGGCGGCGACCTGCGCGAATTGCGCTCCGCGCTCTACATCGCCAATTCCGAGTTCACCGCGCGCGCCTACAGCAAGGAATTTGGCATCGAGGCGACGGTGATCCCGCCAACCATCAATCCGATGCAATACAGCACGCCGACCACGGGCCAGTTCGTCACCTTGATCAACCCCTATGAGGAAAAGGGTTTTGAGCTGGCGGTGCGCATTGCCGGCGCCTGCCCGGAAATCCCGTTCCTGTTCGTCGAAAGCTGGAAGCTAGAGGACGACCATCGTGCGCGCATCGAAGAGACGATCAGGCCACTCGGCAATGTCACGCTGGAGAGCCGCACCAACGACATGAAGACGATCTATGGCCGCACCAGGATCCTGCTTGCGCCCTCGAAATGGGAGGAGGCCTGGGGCCGTGTGGCGTCAGAGGCCCATTGCAGCGGCATTCCGGTCGTCGGCTCGCGGCGCGGCGGCTTGCCCGAAGCGATCGGGCCCGGCGGCGCGGTGCTCGATTATGACGCTCCGCTCATCGACTGGGTCGCGGCCGTCAGGCAGCTGTGGAACGACAAAAAGGAATACGAGCGGGTTTCAAGCCTCGCGCGCGGCTTTGCGGGCCGCCCGGAGCTCGATCCCGATCGCCAGTTCGTCACCTTCTTCTCGATACTGGACAGGGCGGTGCAGCAACGCGCGCGCCAGGCAGCCTGATATTTCGGACAGGTCGGGGCGCCTGCAGGACCGGGCGCGAGTTCGATCTTGGAGGCGGCATCAGCTGGCTTCAACGCTCGGTGGTGCGCTGAGTTTTTGACGGCTCACTTTGGTTTCTTGATCCGGTATCGTCCCTGCGACACGGCAGTCCTGTTTGTGACCTTGTTCTGAAGTACGCCCTTCAGCACCTGAACGATGTCGTCTCGGACGACAGGGAAAATCCGGTAGTACTGATGCTGCTCCGGATCCTTCGCGAAGGTCGTCACGTCGGAACAGTCGATGGCAGTCACTTTGTCGCTGATGGTCGCCATATTGTCCGGGCCATCATTGCCCAGCCTTGGCCCGTTGAATTTTGTCCCGGCGCTCAATGTGTTGAGGACCCAGTCTTTTGAAGAGTGGTAGACGGAGACGGATTGGCCAATCCGTGGCAGGAACTTCAATTTTGCCGGGTCATCGAAGGCGTCGGCGTCCTCGTCGGCGGCGGCCAGCACGATCTTGTCGAAGGTCCGCCTCAGAACCGCAGGGTTGGGGTTGTTCTGGCCAAGCGGCACCATTGCCGAGACCGACTCTCCGGTCTGCTTCGCCACCACCGGGTCGGGCAGTCTGAGAAGGGCCTGAAGCGCGTTCCGGAGCACATAGTTTCCCATGCTGTGGCAGAGCAGGTGGATGCTCTGCTGGCAGCGCAACTCCTCCGGCAAGGAGTCGACATAATCGTGCAACCGTCGGATCGTTCGGGCGACGGATGGACCCGATGCGGAAGCAGTCCCTCGATCATGTGTGTAGTCGTTGTAAGGCAGGGGAACCCCAAGCGGCGAAGCGATCGAGGGCCAGGTGAACACGAACATATTGGCGTTGAGGCCATAGAAGGCCGAGATCCAACCACCGCGCTCGATCGCATCGAAAAAGCTGTTGCTGAACCCGTGAATGAAGGCGATGGTCGGCCGTTTCGAAGCCACCATGTCATTCCTCAGCGCGTCGAATATCGTGTTGCTTCCCAACTGGGGCATGTCGCCTTTGGCGAAGATCAGCTGTTCATCAGCGACCTCAAGAGAGCCGGGAACGAACACGTTGGTTCGCGCCTGGAGATCGACGTCGACGTCGGCACTGCCGTAGCGAACGTTAAGCCCGCCCACAGGTCCGAGTTCGGAGCCGAAGTCGACGATACGACTGCCGCCCGGCTCGGTAAACGGCTGCCGATTTGTAGCGAAATAGACCTTGATCCTCATGGCTGCCCCCCAAGCTCCACTGCGTCCGTGCAAGGTCAAACTGGATCTTATGCGTCATAACCCGCGCTTGGGGGAACGAATTCGCTAAGCCGGCGTCAGGATTTTCTGGCATTGCTTCCCCCATTTCCGCAAGGCCATGTGAAACATCAGCACATCCAAAGAATTTACTCAAGACTTAGAGAAGTGAGGACCATGAAATGGTGTTCACGTCTTCGTCACAGGCCGCATGGAATCGATTCAAAGCGGGTTACTAATGCCCCGCCAGATAAAGCGCTTGGTGCGAAGGCTGGAAGCCACGCGCTGATACTTCGACCCTTGGGTTGATCCCCCGGGCATTGACCGGCAGCGCGCGTGTGCGATTGGCATCGTAGCCCGAACAATTGCGTCGAGTCTCGGCCGGAGCATCGCGTCAGGGCAAATAGCGTTCGGGATCAGGCCGGGCGCTTGACCCGGCTTTTCAGCGTCTCGTAGCCACGCGCGCCCAGCAGGGCGCGGGCCAAGGCCTTGGCGGCGCCCTTGCGGCCTTCCTGCGAGTTGACCTGCCGCAGCCTGGCCGGCAGGTTGCGCGCCGCCTGGCCGAGCGCCGGCAGCGACAGCGTGTCGGGAAAGCTGACTATGTGCGTTTCGACGCACAGCACCGGCTTGCCCGACAGCTCCGTGATCTTCAGCGCCTGCGCGTGCTCGCTTTCGATGAACAGGATGGCGTTGGATTTCCGGTAGAAATCGGCCTTGAAACTGCCATGCGCGCCAAGCCGCTGGCGCTCCGCCTTGCTTGGCAGGTCGAGCATGATCAGTTGGTCGTACAGGATCCCATTCCTGGCCAGCCAGGCCTCGGTCAGCGCGCGGTATTTCTCCAGCCGACTGGTGACCAGCCAGCCGATCCTGTGGGTCGGGGCATGAAGCGGCCGCGCTTCGCTGAGGAATTTCTCATAGGCCGGACCGTCGTCGTTTTCCGCTTCGGTCGGGTCGAGGCACAACACGCCATCGATATCGACGCAGCATTGCGCCAGGAATTTGTGATGCATGAAATTCCACTGGAACATGCGCGGATGCAGCACCACCTCGAAGACGAGGTCGGTTTCCGGGTGCTTCGGCTCCAGGCCGAACACCGCGGCATAGATGAAATCGCCCTCGATGCCGGCGGCCTCGATACGGGCGCGGGCATCGCGCATGGCGTTGCCGCCGGCGATGCTGTCGTCGATCACCAGCACCTTGCGCATGTCGGCGACCTTGCGGTCGAGTGCGGCGCGGCGCTTGGTGATGCCTGACGTGTAGACCCGGCCTTCCAGGAAGGAGTCCAGGTCGGTCATCGGAATGTTCGCCGCAAGGCTGACAAGCGTCGCCGCCAGCACGCCGCTTCTGGGGACGCCGACCACCAGGTCGATGTCGCGCGGCAGCCGGTGAAGGTTGCTGACGATCGTGTCGTTCATGTCGGAGATCGATCGGTAGTGCATGGATCAGACCTATGCTCGTGTGGATATTGGGTAGCCGGCAAAGGCGCCGAAATTATTGCGCCTCGCGCGGCGTTGCCGCCGGCTGTCTGGCCGGCAGCATCTTCAGGGCCTCGCGCAAGGCCTCACGGCCGGATGCGAAGGCCAGCGCGATGACGATGGTGATGAGGTAGGCAAGAATGGCGCCGCTGGCCAAGGCGATGACATGCTGCTGCGGCAGCATCGGCTTGATCAGCCAGATCGCCGCCAGCGCCAGATGGGCGCCGAGCACGAACGGCGTTGCCCCACGCAGCACATGGCTCGCCTGCAGCGGCCCGCTTTTGCCGACATAGAGCCACAGGAACGGCGTGCGCAGATATTCGCTGACGGCGTAGGCGATCGCCACGCCGAGCGCGCCATAGGGCAGGCCGATCGCGAAGGCGAGCACCGAGGTCACGGCGGTGATGATGCCCCAGCGCATGAAGTCGCCGGAGCGGCCCTGGCTGACGAAAAGCCAGCCCGCCGGGTTGTTGAGCGGCTGCAGCAACCCGGCAAAGCCGAGCGCCAGGAAGATCGCGGCGCTTGCGCGCCACTGCTCGCCGAGCACGAAGGGGATCAGCACGTCCGACATGGCGGTGGCGAAGGCGACACCGGGCAACGCCACCAAAAGGATCAGCGGCATCACGCGCAGATAGGCGCTGCGGTAGCGGTCCGGCTCGTCCTTCAGCCTGGACAGCGCCGGCACCATGACCTTCGACAGCGGATTGGTGATCTGGCTGAGCGGGAACAGAAGCAGCTTGTAGGCACGGTCATAAAGGCCGAGTTGCTGCTCGCCCCAATATTTGCCGATCAGCACATTGTCGAGGTTGCGGGCGAAGAAATTGGCGAAGTTGAAACCGGTGATGCCGGCGCCGAAATTGATCAGCTCGCCGATGCCAGAGACCTTGCGCGGCAGGCCGGGCCGCCAGCGCGAGCTTGCCCAGTAGCACAGCGTCGGCAGCACCGCACCGGTCAGCGTGCCCGCAAACAACGCCCAGTAAGAGCGGTCGATGAAAGTCCAGGCTATCGATACGGCCAGCCCGGCGATGGCGCTGGCGACATCGATGACCGCCAGGCGGCCGAACTGCATGCGCCGCGTCAAAAGCGCCAGATGTTGGGCGCCAAGCCCGTAGGCCATGATCTGCAGCCCGAAGGCAGCCACCAGCCCGGCCACGCGCGGCTCGCCGTAGAAGGCGGCGACCAGTGGTGCCGCACCCGCGAGCACGCAGGCCAGGATGGCACTGACGGCGACATTGATCCAGAAGAGGTAGTTCACCTCCTCGTGCCTTATGCCGGATTTCTGGATCGTCGCCTGGGTCAGGCCGAAATCCTGGAACAGCGCGATGAAGGCCAGCACCGGCGCACACATCGCCACCACGCCGAAATCCTGTGGCGACAACAGCCGCGACAGCACGATGACGGATATGATCTGTGTCGCGACCCGCACCGATTGCGACATGGCGGTCACCACCGCGCCGCGCCCGACCGATTTGCGCAGCGAGCCTTCCGGCGGATCGAATGGGTTGGCTTCCAAATTCAGGATTCCTGATTTTTGCGCGGATTTCCGACACCTTGAAAATCCACGACCGCCGCCGTCCCCAAACTACGGCAATAATTTTGCAGTGCAACAGAAAATGTCCATCGCCGCGCCAAAAATGTTGCGATGCAGCAAGAGCTGTACTAGCATCCCTTTGGGTGGGGTCAAACAGCGGTCGAGTTTTCATGCTGCATGTCTTGTACCTGGTGCACGATGTCTCCGATCCGGCGGTTCGCCGACGGATCACAATGCTCAGGACAGGCGGTGCCCGGGTTACCCTGGCTGGCTTTCGCCGCACCGCGACCCCGATTGCCGATATTGAAGGATTGCAGCCGATCGACCTTGGCGCGACGCGTGATGGCCGATTCGCCCAGCGCCTGGCGGCGGTGGCGAAAGCGACGGTTTCGATAGGCTCGAAGCTGAGGGGCACGCCGCGGCCCGATCTCATCATCGCGCGCAATCTGGAAATGCTGGCGCTGGCCCGTCGCGCCAGGTCGGCTTTCGGTGCCACGGTGCCGATCGTCTATGAATGCCTCGACATCCACCGTCTGGTGCTTCGCGACGATGTTTTGGGCAAGGCACTGCGCGCCACCGAGCGCCATCTGGCGCGCGACGTGAAGCTGCTGGTGACCAGTTCGCCCGCCTTCATCGCCAATTATTTCAAACCTTTCCGCCAGGTCGCCGCCCCCGTCGAGCTGGTCGAGAACAAATATTTCGAGGCAGCGGCGATCTTGCCCGGCGAGCGTGAGGCGGTGGAAGCGCCTGTCGCCCCGCCATGGCGGATCGGTTGGTTCGGAGCGCTGCGCTGCCGACGCTCGCTCAAGCTGCTGGCCGATTTCACCCACCGTATGGATGGACGTTTCGAAGTGGTGCTGCGCGGGCGTCCGGCGCTCTCCGAATTCCCGGATTTCCATGCCTTCGTCGATGCCGAACCCTATCTGTCCTTTCGCGGACCCTACCGCAACCCGGAGGACATGGCGGCGATCTACCAGGACGTCCATTTCTCCTGGGCGATTGATTTCTTCGAAGAGGGGCAGAATTCGGAATGGCTGCTGCCCAACCGCCTCTATGAAGGCTGCCGCTTCGGCGCGGTGCCGATCTCGATGGGCCATACGGAAACCGGACGCTTCCTCAGCCGGCAGGACATCGGCATCCTGTTGCCCAAGGCGACGCCCGACGCGCTCGAAACAGCACTCGGCAAGATGGAGGAGCACCGCTTCGGCAGGCTCAAGGCGCGCGTGCTTGCTCACAATCCGAGGACGTGGAGCTACGATCGCAGCGACTGCAGGGCACTGGTCGAAAAACTGCGCCGCCTGACCACCGTGCGCGAGCCCCTCGCGACCGAGGCCCTGGCATAGGATGAACATCGCCCGATGACGCAAGCGCTTCCCTCCAGCCTGATCGTGATCCCCTGCCTGAACGAGGCAGCCCATATCGGTGCGCTGCTCGGCCAGCTCTGCCCGGCGGCGGCAAGGCTTGGCGCCCGGATCGTCGTTGCCGATGGCGGCAGCACCGACGGCACGCTGGCCATTGTCGAGCAGATCGCCGCCAAGGACCCGCGCGTCATCCTGATGCACAACAAGCGGCGCATCCAGAGCGCGGCGATCAATCTCGCCGTCGGCACCTATGGTGAAGGCGCGCAGTATCTCATTCGCATCGACGCGCATGGCGGCTATCCCGACGATTACTGTGACCGGCTGCTCGAGGAAGCACTGGCCACATCAGCCGATTCGGTCGTGGTTTCGATGCTGACCAGCGGCAGCGGCGCCGTGCAGAAATCGGTTGCGGCGGCGCAGAATTCGAAACTCGGCACCGGTGGTTCCAAGCATCGTCACCTCTCCGCCGGAGAATGGGTCGACCACGGCCATCACGCGCTGATGCGGATATCGGCCTTTGGCGCAGTCGGTGGCTACGACGAAACCTTCAGCCACAATGAGGATGCCGAGCTCGACTACCGGCTGCGGCAGGCCGGCTACAAGATCTGGATGAGCGGCAAGACGCAGATGGTCTACTATCCGCGCGCCTCGCTCAAGGGTCTGTATTTCCAGTATCTCGGCTATGGCCGTGGCCGCGCCAAGAATGTGCTGAAGCACCGCGTCATCCCGAAAGTCCGGCAGATGGTGCCGCTGGCGGTCTTCCCGGTGGTTCTTCTCGCGGCCTTCTCCTTCGTGCACTGGATCGCGGCGGTGCCGTTGCTGATCTGGGCTTCGGTGTGCCTGGGCTACGGCCTGGTGACGGCCATTCGCCAGCGCAATGCCGATATCGCGCTGGCCGGTGTCTCGGCCATGGTCATGCATTTCGGCTGGTCCGTCGGCTTCTGGCTACAGCTTCTCGGCCTCGGCGCGCGACGCGGGGTGGCGTGATGGCGGTTCAGGTCAAGAACCGCAGCATCGACATCGGCGTGTGCACGTTCCGCCGGCCGGAACTGGCCGACACGCTGCGCTCGCTCGCCACCATGGAGATGCCTGAGGGCTTTGATATCAGCGTCATCGTCGCCGACAATGACGACACCCCGAGCGCCCAGGCGCTGGTGACGGCGCTGACGCAGGAGTTGAAATTGCCGATCCGCTACCGGCATGCCCCGGCGCGCAACATCTCGGTCGCTCGCAACGCTTGCCTCGATGCCAGCGCGGCGGATTTCCTCGCCTTCATCGACGACGACGAGACTGCTTCCACCCGCTGGCTGGCCGAACTGGTGGCGACGGCCGGGGAAAGTGGTGCAACGGCCGTGCTCGGCCCGGTGCGGGCGCTTTATCGCCCGGATGCACCGGACTGGATGCGGCGCGGCGATTTCCACTCGACCTTGCCGGTCTGGGTGCGCGGCGAGATCCGCACCGGCTACACCTGCAACGTCCTGCTGCGCATGGGTTCGGACAGCCTGCGCGGCCGTCGCTTCAGCCTGGCGCGCGGCCAGACCGGCGGCGAGGATACCGAGTTCTTCGATCAGATGGTCAAGGCCGGCGGGCGCATCGCCTTTGCGCAAGAGGCCTGGGTGGACGAGGTGGTGCCGCGCTCGAGAGCCGCGTTCGACTGGCTCGGCCGCCGCCGTTTTCGCGTCGGTCAGACGCATGGCCACCTCCTGGGCAGCAATACGCGAGGCATCGGGCTGATCAAGCATGTCGGCCTGGCCTCCGCAAAGGCAGCCTTTTGTTTCGCCGCCGCACTTCCCGTCGTCGCCAGCCCGGTGCGCAGGAACCGCAGCGTGCTGCGCGGCATCATGCATGTCGGCGTCGTCAGCGGCCTTGTCGGCGTCCGCGAAATCCGCCTCTACGGCCAATCCTCACCTGCGGAAGGAGGCAAGCGTGCAGCCTGACGTCTCCTTCGTCCCCGATGTTTCCGTTGTGATTGCGGCCTACAATGCCGAGGCGACGCTCGACAGGGCGATCGCCAGCGCCATCGCGCAGAAGGGCGTCAGCGTCGAGATCATCGTCGTCGACGACCAGTCGCGTGATGCCACGCTCGATGTTGCGCGGGCCTACCCGCAGGACATCGTGCGCGTCGTCGCCCTGGCCACGAATCGCGGTCCCGGCGGCGCCCGAAATGCCGGGCTCGACGTCGCCCGCGGCAGGTGGATCGCGGTTCTCGATTCCGACGATGCCGTCTTTCCCGGCCGTCTCGCCGCCATGATCGGCCGCGCCGAAAAAGCCGATGCCCAGATCGCCGTCGACAATCTCCAGGTCGTCCGCGAGGACGGGGTCGTCGAGGATGCGATGTTCCCACTGCAGTATCTGGAAAGCCTGCGCGAGATTACGCTGGCCACCTACATCGCCGGCAACATCGTCTTCGAATCGAAATTCAACCTCGGCTACCTCAAGCCGATCTTCCAGCGCAAGTTCCTGGACGAGAACCGGCTTCGCTATGACGAGAAACTGAGGATCGGCGAGGACTACATCCTGTTTGCCGAGGCGCTCGCCAAGGGCGGCAGATGCGTGGTCGAGCCAGAGATCGGCTATGCCTATCATATCCGCAGCGGCTCCATCTCGCGTGTGCTCGAGCTTCACCATGTCGAAGCCATGCGCAAGGCGGATGCCGCATTCGCTCAGACCCATCGGATGGACGAGGCAGCCCAGGCGGCTTTCGCCCGGCGCGGCCGCAGCCTGCGCAAGGCGGCCTCCTTCCTGGCGATGGTTCAGCACATCAAGGCGCGGTCCCCGCTCAAGGCGATCCGGACGGCGCTCAGCGACCCGGCTGCGGTCAGGCATATGGGAATGCCGATCGCCGTGCGGTTGCGACGAGTAGCGGCACAGTTTGCCGTGGGGGCGGGGAGGTGAAGATGCAGGCACATGGAGGGATTTTTCGTGGCCTGTGAAGGAACTGCAGTCGATCTCCTCAGAAGGAATTTGCGATGAAGAAAATCAGGAAGGCCGTGATACCGGTGGCGGGGCTTGGAACACGGTTCCTGCCGGCGACCAAGTCGATGCCGAAGGAAATGCTTCCCGTCGTCGACAGGCCTGTCGTGCAATATGCGGTGGACGAGGCCTTCGAAGCCGGCATCGAGCACATTGTGTTCGTGACCGGCCGCAACAAGGCGGTCATCGAGGACTATTTCGACCTGCATCCGGAATTGATTGGAACCCTGGAGCAGACCGGCAAGAAGACCCAGCTGGAGGCGCTCGAAAGCATGCTGCCGGTGGCCGGCGCCACCTCTTTCATCCGCCAGCAGTCGCCGCAGGGCCTCGGCCACGCCGTCTGGTGCGCCCGCGAGGTCATCGGCAATGAGCCCTTCGCCCTGCTTTTGCCTGATATGGTCTCCTTCGGCGGGCGCGGCTGTCTGGCCGAAACCGTCGACCTTTATGAGCGCACCGGCGGCAACGTCATCGCCGTGGAGCGTTGCGATCCGAGCGAGACCAACAAATACGGCATTGTCGGCCGCGGCGCCGATGTCGGCGGTGGTTTCGAGGTCTCGGCCATGGTTGAAAAGCCGGCACCGGCCAACGCGCCGTCGAACTTCTACATCAACGGCCGCTACATCTTGCAGCCCGAGATCTTCGCGCTGCTGGGCAACCAGCAACGCGGCGCTGGCAACGAGATCCAGTTGACGGACGCCATGGTCCGCCTGTCGAAGGACCAGCCATTCTTCGCCCAGCCTTTCCTGGGTCGCATGTTCGATTGCGGGTCCAAGGAAGGCTTCATCCAGGCCAACATCGCCTTCGCGCTGTCGCGCAATGACATGAAGGGCCCGGTTTTCGAGATGCTTCAGGAGTTCGTCCGGTCGCATGAACGCCAGGAAGAAGCCGCATAATGCCCATCTTTCGGGAGTATTGCCGGATGGCTGGCGGCGAGGGGCCGACAGGCCCCCGCCGTCTGGCATGAAGCTTGCGTTGCTTCTTGGCAATGCTCCCGATCGTTGCGGCGCCTGCAAGCCCAAGCATGATCCCGGAAAGTGGCTCCCGGTTTCCGGAAAGATAATGCTTAAGAACTGAGACAGGTCATGATCCCGGAAGTTTCGGAAAAGATCATGCCCAAACAAAGAGATAGAGCCTCAACCCGATGATCGGGAACGCAACAGGCTCTGGGATTGGACCGACGATGAATTATGCCAATTTTCCTCTCGACAAGAGGATGCCATTGCCGAATTCGGACGCAGCAAATGGCGAAGACTTCATCGATATCGAGCGGCTGCTTGGCATGGCTGCGCGGCAGGCCAAGGTGGTTGCCGTGTGCGCCGCCATCGGTCTTTTCCTGGGCATGCTCTATCTGCAGACAACGCCCCCCAAATATGTGTCGGTCTCGAGCGTGCTGATCGACGAGGGCCTGAACAAGATCGTCGACGATATTTCGGCGGCGTCGACGACCATGCAGACCGATTCCGCCATTCTGAGCCAGATCGAGATCCTGACCTCGACGCGGCTCGCCGCGGTGGTCGTCGACAAGCTCAAACTCGACCAGAACGAAGCGTTCATGAATCCGCCGCAGTCGGCGCTTGCCCGGGGCGTCGGCCTGATCCGCAGCCTGATCCAGTATGTCCACCCCAGCGCCCCCATGCCGGGCATGGGTGACTTCAGCAAGCTCGACCCCGCAACGCGCGATGCGCTGATTGCCGCGGCGGGCCGCGACTACGCCATCCTCAAGCTGCAGAACGAGATCCGGGCGGATCGTGTCGGACGAAGCTACGTCATCGCGCTTGGCTATCAGGCGACGGATCCAGGACTGGCGAAAGCCATCACCAAAGCCTATGCCGACGCCTATCTTGCCGATCAGCTCGATGCCAGCTTCGACGCCACCGAGCGCGCGGCGGTCTGGCTGCAGGGCCGGCTGACGGAACTGCGCGAAAGCTCGCAGCAGGCATCGCTGGCGGTCGAGAAGTTCAGGGCCGAACACGGGCTGTCCGCCAACAGCGACGGCCAGCTGATGAGCGACAAGCAGCTTGCCGACCTCAACGCCCAGCTCATCGTGGCGCAGGCCGACACGGCGCGCGCCAGCGCCCGCTACCAGCAGTACAAGTCGATCGTCGACAGCGGCTCGGACAACGCTTTCAAGGACGCCGCAATATCGGCCGACCAGCCGAGCAGCTCGGTCATTTCGGCGCTCAAGACCCGCTATCTCACCGTCGCCAAGCGGCAGCAGGATGTCGAGGCGAATTTCGGTCCCGATCATCCTCAGGCCGTGGCGCTTGCCAAGGAAAAGGCCGACATATCGAAGCAGATCTTCGGTGAGCTGAAACAGCTCACCGAAAGCTATCGCAACGAGTATGAGGTCGCGCAGGCGCGCGAGACCGCGCTCCGGGCCAATGTCGCCGCCGCACAGGGCAAGAGTTCCATCGACAACCAGTCGCAGGTCCAGTTGCGCGACCTCGACCAGAAGGCGACAGCGCTCACCACGCTCTATCAGACGTTCCTCGGCCGCTACGAGGAAGCCGCGCAGCAGCAATCCTTCCCGGTCGGCAAGATCCGCATCATCTCAGATGCCTCGACGCCGCTCTCCGCCTCGAGCCCGCGCACCGTCATCGTGCTCGGACTGTCGCTCGTGCTCGGCGTGCTGATGGGCGCCGGCTTTGGCGGCCTCAACGAATTCAACGAGCGGTTCTTCCGGACCGGCGAGGAGGTCCGCGACCGCGTCGGCCTCAAATTCCTCGGCTACCTGCCGACCGTCGGCAGCAGACCCGCCAAGGAGGACAAGCAGGCCGAGGCTCAGCCGGATGCCAAGACAGTCAGGTCGCCGGCCGCCAACGAAAGGCGGGCGCGCATGCGGGTCAGCATCGACGCTCCGTCATCGATGTTCGCCGAAACGCTGCGCAGCGCCAAGATCGCCTTCGATGTCGTGATGGAAGGGCAAGGCAGCCGCGTCGTCGGCGTCATCTCGGTGCTTCCCGGCGAAGGCAAGTCGACGGTCGCGGCCAATCTCGCAGGGCTGCTGGCCGCCAATGGCGCCAGGACGCTGCTCATCGATGGCGATTTGCGCAATCCGGGCCTCAGCCGCAGCCTCGGCATGGAGGCCGAGCAGGGCCTGATGGAGGCCGTGGTCAACGGCCAGACCTGGCAATCCGTCGGCAAGATCGACCGGCAGACCAAGCTCGCCATTATCCCCGCCGTGCTGCGCGGCAACTTCTCGCACACCAGCGAGCTCTTGTCCTCAGCCGGAATGCGGCGCTTCATCGAGAACGCCAAGGAGACCTTCGAATACATCGTCGTCGATCTGCCGCCGCTCGGGCCGGTGGTCGACGCCAAGGCCTTCGCGCCGTTGGTCGACGGCTTCGTGCTGGTCACCGAATGGGGCCGCACGCCGCGCGCCATGGTGCGCTCGATGCTGGAATCCGAACCCTACGTCGCCAACAAGATCGTCGGCGCGGTGCTGAACAAGGTCGACCTGAAGAAGCTCGCCAGATATGGATCGTTCGGGGCTTCGGAGAAATTCTTCGACAAATATTCGACCTACTATCTCGACAAGTCGGAAGTACGCACCAAGGCAGCGGTCTAGGCAGCGGCTACCTGGATTTCCGCCTTGACGGAATGGGCGGTGAAGCACTGTTCATGCGCCAAGGTTGGAATCCCGGCGACCAGCCGCGCGTCAGTCGCGCGATAGGGACAGTCCCGCGAGAAGCGGCGCGTACGCGGCGAGCCTGCGGGATACGAACTCGGTGAAGAGCCGCACGCGCTTTGTCTTGCGTGTCTCACCCTGTGTGAGAAGCCAAACCGTTCCGTACATGTGCAGGTCGGTACCTGGCACCCTCGCCAGCAGGGGGTCGGCATCGCCGATGAAGCACGGCAGTGTCGTCATCCCGAGCCCTTGCCGTACAGCAACGATCTGCGCCTCGCCGTCCGTGGTCCTGAATGGAACCGCCGTGGTGCGAACCTCACCCTCGCTGGCCCATTGCGGAATTCCATGACTGCTTATGACGATCCAGCGGATAGGATCAGGGGCGCCCGCACGCCATGCGGCCAGTCGATCCCGGGACATGTAGACGCCGCCGAACAGCTCCGCTCCCTTCAGGCCGTGAAGATTGAGCGGCAGGGTTTTGCGGTCGTAGACGACGCGCACCGCGACGTCGGCGTCTCGGTTGGTCAGATTTGCCAGCTCGCCGGACGACAAGATTTCCATCTCGATG
This sequence comes from Mesorhizobium loti, assembly GCA_002356515.1. NCBI lineage: Bacteria > Pseudomonadati > Pseudomonadota > Alphaproteobacteria > Hyphomicrobiales > Phyllobacteriaceae > Mesorhizobium > Mesorhizobium loti. The sequence continues at coordinate 4,873,565 of AP017605.1, forward strand.
TCCGGATGCAGACGCGCGAAGTCGGCGAAGTCCGGCATGAGCAGGTGTGTCGCGAGCGTCGGAGCCAGCGTCACCCGCAGAAGCCCGCGCACGCTCTGGTCGCGACCGAAGACGCGTGTCTCCAGCTGGTGCGACGACGCTTCCATCCGCTCCGCGAGCTCGAGGACCTCCTCGCCCGCGGCCGTCAGGCGGTAGCCCGAAGGCAGCTTTTCGAACATCTGCGCCCCAAGGCGGTCCTCGAGCTGGGCGATGCGTCGCAGCACGGTCGCGTGGTTGACGCCGAGGCGCTTGGCGGCGGCCCGCACCGAGCCTCCGCGTGCGACGGCAAGAAAGTAGCGAACGTCATCCCAGTCGATCATGGTGCAATCCCGCACCGCGCGGTGCGCCTTCCAAAGCCCTGACTATCGTACAACAGTACAGGGCGGCCATCATAACACTTGTCGACGAGCGGGCCCAATTCCGAACGGCGGAACCTTATCGTCACGGCTGCCGTTAATAGCCGTGCCGGATCGATTTCGCACCACCGATGTGCGCGCTTCCTCACTCAATGCCTGACCTCGGCAGACCCATCTTCAGGTCTCGGGACTTTCCCGAATGACCAAGGCGGAAGCCTGGAAGGATGCACGTCATGACCAGATTGAATGGAAAGACCGCCGTCATCACCGGCGGCGCTACCGGCATCGGCCGCGCCGCAGCAAAGCGCTTCATCGAGGAGGGCGCCTTCGTCTTCATCTTCGGCCGCCGGCAGGAAGCGCTCGACGCCGCTGTGGCGGACCTCGGGCCCAATGCCCGCGCGGTGAAAGGCTCGGTCTCGGATGAGGTCGACCTCGACCGGCTCTACGCGGCTGTGAAGGCCGAGCGCGGAAGCCTCGACATCGTCTTCGCCAATGCCGGGGCCGGAGGCCCGCTTCCGCTCGGCCAGATCACCGCCGAGCACATTGACGAAACCTTCGATACCAATGTGAAGGGTACGATTTTCACGGTCCAGAAGGCGTTGCCGCTGATGGGCCCGGGCGCTTCGATCATCCTGACCGGGTCGAGCGCCGGCACGACGGGCGCCCCGGGATTCACTGCCTACAGCGCGAGCAAGGCGGCAGTGCGCAATCTCGCGCGGACCTGGGCGGAGGACCTGAAGGGCACCGGCATCCGGGTCAACGTGTTGTCGCCCGGGGCGACGGCGACCGAACTCGCCAAGGAAGCGCTGGGCGAGGAGGGCCAGAAGGCCTACGGCGCGATGACTCCGCTCCAGCGCATGGCCGATCCCGCGGAGATCGCGGCGGTGGCTGCCTTTCTCGCGTCGTCGGACAGCAGCTTCATGACCGCCAGCGAGGTCGCCGTCGACGGCGGCCTGGCACAACTCTGACCCCGGCGCGGGCCACGCTTCTCAAACTTTACGAAAAACCAAAACACACGACCAAAGGCGAAAGATTATGAAAAAGCTCGAAGGTAAGGTTGCAGTCATCACAGGCGGAAGCAGCGGGATTGGCTTGGCGACGGCCAAGCGTTTTGTGGAAGAAGGTGCGCAGGTCGTGATCGTTGGACGACGCGAGAAAACCTTACAAGAGGCCGCGACCCTTATCGGGAGAAACGTGACAACAGTCGTGGGCGACGTCTCGCGCTTGGAAGATCTGGACCGGCTCTACGCCACCGTCAAAGAGAAACATGGTCACATCGACATTCTCTTCGCAAACGCGGGCGCAGGGACAGTCGCGCCGCTCGCGGCAGCTACTGAGGCCCATTTTGACCAGACCTTCGATGTGAACGTGAAGGGGTTGTTCTTTACGGTGCAGAAGGCCCTTCCCCTTTTCAAAGACGGCGGATCGATCATTCTGAACTCTTCGGTCTCGAATGTGATGGGGCTGCCAGCGTTCAGCGCCTACGCAGCAAGTAAGGCAGCTGTTCGCAGCTTCTCGCGGTCTTGGACACTGGAACTGAAGGACCGCAATATTCGCGTCAATACGATGAGCCCTGGCGCGATCGAGACTCCCGCCTTGGCGACAACGACCGGCCTTAACGCTGAGCAAGCCGAGCAGGCGGTCGCCCAGTTTGCTGCACAGATCCCAATGGGTCGCAGGGGCAAGCCAGAGGAAATCGCGGCTGCCCTCACGTTCCTCGCCTCGGATGAAAGCTCCTACATCACCGGTATAGATCTCGCGGTCGATGGTGGTTGGGCGCAGGTCTGAGCCCCGGCGCGGTCCCGTGGCTGGCCCTTCAGCCCCGCCAGTAGTGATCCCGCTTCTCAAACTTTAGTTCCAACACAAGATAGGAGAAACATTGTGAGCTACGCAATTGTCGGCTTCGGCAATATCGGCAAGGCCCTGGCCAAGGCGTTTGCCCGCAAGGGCATCGACGTGTCCGTTGCAACCACGCGCGACCCGGAAAGCTTTGCAGCCGATGCGGCCGCGATCGGACCCACGATCATTCCCAAAAAGCTGGCGGACGCGGTCAAGGCGGACATCATCTTTTTAGCTGTCCGTTTCGAGTCGCACCCGGATGTCGCGAAGGCGCTCGCCACCTGGCAGGGAAAGACCATCGTCGATGTGACCAATGCCTACGGCGTGCCTCCTGAAAAATTGGGGGGACAGCCTTCTTCCAAGTTCGTTGCACAGGCATTTTCGGGTGCAAAACTGGTCAAGGGCTTCAACCATCTGGTCGCTGCTGTCCTTGATCAGGATCCGGCCCTACATGGTGGCAGAAGAGTCGTATTTCTGGCGAGCGACGATGACGCTGCCGCAGCGGAGATTGCTGCGCTCGCGGAAAAGCTCGGTTTCGCGCCGATCAAACTTGGCGGGCTTTCGGAAGGTGGGTTGCTGGTCCAGGCGCGCGGAAATGGCTGGGGTCATCTGATCTTTAAGGACTTGGCCAAGTTCGACGGATGAGCACGACGTGCCAACAGGCAGGCGCACGATGCACGGATCGGGTCGAGCACGATCCGACCCAAGCGAAATGGAGAAATTCCCATGAGTATCGAGAAGAACATCCAGACCGTGAAGGACTTCTTCGCCGCGATCGGCAGCGGCGACAAGGAGGCTCTGTTGGCGCTGGTCGCCGAAGACATCGAGTGGATCATCCCGGGCGAGGACTGGCCGCTGGCAGGAACGCGCCACGGACACGCCGGGCTGGCGGATTTGCTTGAGACGGCATCCAAGTCGATAGAAACGTCCACCGAACCCCGGGAATTCGTAGCGCAGGGGGACCGGGTTCTGGTCGTCGGCTCCGCCAGGGGGAAGATCAAAGCCACGAACAAGACGTTCGAGGACGACTGGATCTTCGCCATCACCGTCCGGGACGGCAGACTGACCACCATCCGGGAATACGTCGACACGCAAGCGCTGGCCCGGGCCTCGCGGATGAACGCGTCCGGAACTGCGTAGCGCTTGCCCTCTGCAGCCATCGGCCCGTGGATTGCCCCATTGTACGCCGCGCGCTCGTCTAATGCCCAACCGTAAAGGAGATTCCGATGTACGACCAATCCAAGCTATCCGAGTTGATCCGGTTCGCACGTGTAGATGCGGGCTCCACAGTCATTGACGTCTACCCAGGCGACGGCGATTGGACGCGCCTGTTCTCCGACGCCGTGGGCCCCGGAGGTCGGGTCTACAGCTTCGTGCCGGCCGAAGTCGCCGACTTCAAGAACGATCCGGTTGGCCGCATGCGGACGCTCGCGAAGGAGCCGGGCCGAGAGAATGTCGAAGCCGTCTCGGCGGATCTCGTCGCGATGCCGGAGGTCACGCAGCCAGCGGATGTCCTGTGGCTGCACCTGTTCTACCACGACCTCCACACCGCGCTGATTCAGAAGAAGGGTGCGACGGCGGCCGACTTCAATCGAGCCGTCTACAAGCGGCTGAAGCCCGGCGGGTCCTACGTCATCGTCGACCACGCCGCCGCCGCTGGGTCGGGCACGAACGACACCCAGGCGCTGCATCGGATCGACCCTGCCTCTGTTCGCGAGGAGGTGGAGGCGGCCGGCTTCGTACTGGACGCGGAAAGCACAATGCTCGCGAACAAGGACGATCCGCACGCGATCAAGGTCTTCGATCCCTCGATCAAAGGCGAGACCGATCGCTTCGCCTATCGGTTCGTGAAGCCCTGACACGTCCCGGCGCTGAATTCATGTCGACCTCCATGATGGCAGCGTCATTGGAGTTTTCCGTGAAGAGCTGGAGGTCGGCTGCCAGACAGCAGCCGTGGCGGCGCCATCGCCTGATCAGGTTTTGCAAAGCCTGGACGTCGACGCCCCAGACCTGATGCCGGCATGAACGAACACGAATTTCCTCAACCGGCCGATGGCGTCTAAGCGGCCTTGAGCCGGTAGCGGAAGACGGTGTGGTCGAGCAGCAGCCGGATACGCGGTTCGGCCTCGGTGGCGACCAGCCAGCTTGCCGCGATCATGGTCGCGCCGACGACCGCCATCGACAGGAGATAAGGCACTCCGGCACGGACCATCGGCCCAAGCATTGCCGCGCCGACGACGTCGTGGATCAGGTAGAGCGGATAGGTCATCAGGCCGATGCGGCGCCAGCCGCTCCAGCTGAGGTCGAGCCGCAGCGACCACGCCATCAAGGCGATGGCGACGAGGAAGATCAGCATCGGTGGCGCATAGGGCATCACGGCATTGACCTTGATGCTATGGACGTCGACCGAACTGGCGATCTGCAGCACGCCGCCGCCGAGGAACAGCAGGCAGAAGGCAAGGCGCGAGGGCGTCAGCGCCTTGAACCGCATCAGCCAGAGCAGCACGCCGACGGCGAAGAAGCAGCCATGGTGCACCAGGGTGAGTTGCAGCCAGCGTGTCTCGGCGAAGTCCGCCCAGCCGAGCGGATAATAGAGGCACCAGAACAGCGTGCTGACCAGGCCGATGAAAATGGCGACCGCCTCCATCAGATGGAAGCGGCCAAGCCGCAGCAGGATCCAGACGACGGCGTAGAAGGCGATCTCGATGCCGAGCGTCCAGTAGACGCTGTCCACCCAGGGACCATAGGGCGCGAACAGGCCGGTGCGGACCAGCCTGACCGCCGCATCGGTCGGCCAGCTCAGGCCGATGAGAAGAAGCAGCACGGCGGTAACCGGTGCGCAGATCCAGACGGCCGGCGCCAGCCGCTTCACCCTGGCCTCGAAAAACCGCAGCGGCGTCGACTTCTCGGCGCTGAAGGCGATGACGAAGCCGCTGATGACGAAGAATATCTCGACGCCGACCCAGCCTGACCCGACCCAGGCGCCTATATCGGGTTGCGGGGGGATACCACCCGTGGCCTGCGCCGAGATGCCATCGGGATAGGCCCACACCCAGAAGCCATAGTGGTAGACCATCACAAGCACGGCGGCGAGGAACCGCAATATGTCGACGCCGCCAAACGTAATTTTCTGCTGAGCCATACCGCACCGTCGGATGGCCCCCCACCCATCACTGTAGGGTGGCTTGCTGCATTGCACAATAAAAGTATTGCTTGCCAATCAGCTTCAGCCAACCGGCAAGGAAAGGTTGTGCGGGGATCGCTCCCGCTTCAGCCTCAAACCCCGATCCCGCGCGCCTTCATCGCCGCGGTGATCTCGTCGAGGATGGCCGGGTCGTCGATGGTCGCTGGCATCGTCCACGCTTCCTTGTCGGCGATCTTCTGCATGGTCCCGCGCAGGATCTTTCCCGACCGCGTCTTGGGCAGGCGCTTGATTGTCACCACGGTCTTGAAGGCGGCGACCGGGCCGATACGCTCGCGCACCAGCGCGACGACCTCCTTCTCGATGGCGCCGCCGTCGCGCGCGACGCCGGCGTTCAGCACCACGAAGCCGAGCGGAATTTGCCCCTTCATCGCGTCGGCAATGCCGACGACCGCGCATTCGGCGACATCGGGATGGGCGGCCAGCACCTCCTCCATGGCGCCGGTCGACAGCCGGTGGCCGGCGACGTTGATGATGTCGTCGGTGCGGGCCATCACATAGAGATAGCCGTCCTCGTCCATCATGCCCGCATCGGCAGTCTTGTAATAGCCGGGGAACTCCTCGAGGTAAGCCTGGCGGAAGCGCTGGTCGGCGTTCCACAGCGTCGGCAGGCAGCCCACCGGCAGCGGCAGCTTGACCACGACATTACCGAGCGTTCCGCGCGGCACCTCATGGCCGGCATCGTCGAGCACGCGGATGTCGTAGCCGGGCATCGGCACGCCGGGCGAACCGTATTTCACCGGCAGCAAGCCGAGCCCGGCCGGGTTGATCGTCATCGGCGAGCCGGTCTCGGTCTGCCACCAATGGTCGACCACCGGTACGTTGAGCTTCTGCTCCGCCCATTTGATGGTTTCGGGGTCGGCGCGCTCGCCGGCCAGGAACAGCGTGCGGAATTTCGACAGATCGTATCTGGGAACGAACTCGCCCTTGGGGTCCTGTCCCTTGATCGCCCGGAACGCCGTCGGCGCGGTGAACAGCGCCACCACGCCATGGTCCGAGATCACCCGCCAGTAGGTGCCGGCATCGGGCGTGCCGATCGGCTTGCCTTCGAACAGGATGCTGGTGCAGCCATGCAGCAGCGGTCCGTAGACGATGTAGGAATGGCCGACCACCCAGCCGACATCGGACGCCGCCCAGAACACTTCGCCCGGCTTCACGCCGAACTCGTTTTCCATCGTCCATTTCAGCGCGACCATGTGGCCGCCATTGTCGCGCACGATGCCTTTGGGCTGGCCGGTCGTGCCTGAGGTGTAGATGATGTAGAGCGGGTCGGTGGCGAGCACCGGCACGCAGTCAACATTGGCGCCCGCCGCCCGCTCGCGCGCGACGGCGTCGGCATAGTCGATGTCGAAATGCTCCTTCAACTCGCAGCGCAGCTGGTCGCGCTGCAGGATCAGGCAGGCATCCGGCTTGTGGCGGGACATCTCGATCGCTTTGTCGAGCAGCGGCTTGTAGGCAACGATCCGGCCCGGCTCCAGGCCGCAGGAGGCCGAGATGATCAGCTTCGGTTTGGCGTCGTCGATGCGGGTGGCCAATTCATGCGAGGCAAAGCCGCCGAAGACGACCGAATGCACCGCGCCGATGCGGGCGCAGGCGAGCATGGCGATGGCCGCCTCCGCCACCATCGGCATGTAGATGATGACGCGGTCGCCCTTGCTGATGCCCCGGTTCTTCAGCACCGAAGTGAGCGCCACCACCTCGCGCTTCAGCTCGGCATAGGTGAATTTTTTCACCGTTCCGGCGATGGCGCTGTCATGGATCAGCGCGATCTGGTCGGCGCGTCCGCCGGCGACATGCCGGTCGATGGCGTTGTAGCAGGTGTTGCAGGTCGCGCCGGTGAACCAGCGGCCATAGACGCCGGCGGTGGCATCGAACACCTTGTCCCAGGGCGAATACCAGTCGATCGCGCCGGCCGCGTCCGCCCAGAATTTCTCCGGATCGCGTTTCCAGCCGTCATAGACCTCGTGATAGCGTGAAGCCATCCGTAACCTCCCCAGGAACCATTTGCCGTCTTTGCCAATAGCCTATGCTGTTTTTTCCGGCGCTGTCTCCCCTGATTTTCGTCTGAACCGGTCCCGGCTTGACCCTTGGCGCGCCGCATCGTGAAGTGAAGCCTTCCCGGGGGAGGATCTGAGCAATGCGTCATCCAGTGTCGATCATGGCAAAACCGGTGTTTGCGCTGACGATCGGCGCGGTGCTCGCCATCTCCACTGCAACCGCCCTGGCCGGAGATGCCGCGGCCAGGCGCATTATCGGCTTCTCACCCGACGGCGCCTACTTCGCCTTCGAGCAATATGGTGAGCTCGATGGCGGCGCCTCGGCTTCCGGTTATTCCGAAATCGATATCATCGACACGCGCAGCGATGAGTTCGTTGGCGGCAAGCCGATCCTGATCGTCGATGAATCCGAGGCGTCGACGCTGACGCTTGAACAGGCGAGAGCGCAAGCGGCTGCCAAGGCAAAACCCATCCTGGCCAAATATGCCATCGCTCCGCGCGGCAAGCAGACCGCCTCCGACAAGTTCACCTTTCCGGGCGAGATGGTTGCCTATTCCGACATTTCCCGCCTCGAACAGGCATCGCAGAAATGGCTTTCGCCGCTCTACGACGAGATCGGGATTTCGACCATCCAGCTCGACGAGATCCTGGCCGGCAGCACCAACGATTGTTCGGCGAGTTTCAACGACGCCCAGCAAGGCGGGCAGGCACCTCAAGGCGACAAGGCCCTTCAGGGGGACAAGACTGGCAAGGCGCTCGGTTTCCGCCTGACGCTGCAGGGCCAGGACGGCAAGCCGTTAAAGACCTTGCATGAGGACAAGACCGTGCCGGGCTCGAGAAACTGCCCGACCTCCTACAGCCTGTCGGAATCCTACGAATACACGCCATCCGGCAAACCGGCGGTGATCGTCGTGCTGGTGCAGCGCTTCAGCCAGGGCTTTGAAGGACGCGACCGCCGTTTCATCGCCGTGAGCGGGCAGCCCCGCTGAGAGACCGGCCGATAGCCGTCAAGAGAGGTTCACCGTTTCTCGGAAACGGCGACCCTCTCTAACTCTTTGTTTTTACGCAATTCCCAAGGGAAAGCGCTACGCGCTTTTCCCGGGAAAACCGGTTCCCACTTTTCCTGGAATTAGTCTAACGAACGGTATTCATTGGACAAAATGTCGACTGCACTAGATCGGCAGGGCCACAAGCATGAGGCCTACGCCGCCGAAGATCAAAATGGCTGCCGCCAGGGTTTTCCGATGACGTTCGAAAGTCGTCGGAGCCCGCTCCCAGTTGTAACGCATACGCTATCTCCCCAAAACCCCGGGAGTCCTTACCTTACTTGGGGGAAGAAATGCAACTGTCCGGCCCGTCAACACACTTGCCTGTGGCGTCATCGCGACGACTATTTCTGGGACGGTTTTCGGCAGGGAGCAGTTGAGGCCGCATTCTTCGATCGGCAGGACTCCGTCGCAGAGGCAAAGCAGCGTGGGCCATCTCCCCCGGCCGGCCGATAGACAGCGCCCCACCACCGCGCTATCTCATTTCGGGGTTCTTGCAGGCTTGTCGGGGTTGGTGATGGATATTGTCTCTGGAACGATCTTGCGGCTGGCGGACGACGCCTCGGTCCAGCATGTCGGCGACGGTGCCGTCGTGCTTCTGGCGCGCAGCGGCCAGCTCTATACCTGCAACGGCACGACCGAAGCCTTTCTCGACAAAGTCGACGGCGCGCGCAGCCTCGACCAGATCGTCGGCCTGCTTTGCGAGGAGTTCGAGGTCGACAAGGATACGCTGGGTGAGGATATGGCGGCATTGGCCGCCGATCTGGTCTCGGAAGGCATCCTCGCCGCCCCAGGTGCTTGATGGCTGAGGTAGGCGCATGATGGCTGACGGTCCGCTCCTGCGTGCCCTGTTTCGCTGCCATCTCTGGGCAAGCGCCCGGCTGATGCCGGCCCTCATTGCCGGGCGCAGCTTCGAGGACGTGCTGAAATGGGCGCCGCTCGCCTCCTCGACGCCCTATCGCGGCCTGCCTGCCGCCTACATCGTCGCCCACGTCAACCGCACTGTGCGCCATCCCTGGTTGATGCGCGACCGCAGATGCCTGCGTGAAGGCCTGCTCGGCCATCGTTTCCTGCGCCTCGCCGGCTTCGATCCAGAGCTGCGTTTTGGCGTCGATCCGAAGTCGCTGCAGACGCCACGCGTCTCGGCGCATTGCTGGGTCTGCCTCGACGGCAGGCCGGTGGTCAGTGACAGCCTTCCCGGCATGGTCGAGATCTATCGCCACCATGCCGATGCCTCGAAGGCGCGCCCCGCGTGAGCAGGCCTTCAGCGTGTTATAGTCTCAACGGTCAGGTCTTCGGCATCTCGGCCGAACGCCCCGAGCTGTGGCAGGATTTCGACAGGATGCTGGGCATTCTGCGTATCGAAGGCGCCGTCGAGCCGGACTTTCGCCTTGATATTAACGAGGCGGATATCCTGGACGAGGCACCCGGCGGATCGCTCGTCTTCGACGGCGAAATACCCGAAGACGGCTACTGCCGGATGATTGCCGACGGCGGCACCACCCATCTCGTCTTTCCCGGACGCCAGACCGTTGCCATCAATGACGAGGAAGGGTGGGCCGAGCTCAGGATTCGCGCTGGTGCGAAGGCCGCCTGGACGCCGTCAATGCTGGTGCTGGATGCCGCACTCGACGCTGGCGGCCAGCATATGCTGCACACCGCCGGGCTGACGCTGCCGGGGCACGATGCCGTAGTCCTGATCCACGCGCCAAGCGGCACCGGCAAGACCACGACGTCGCTGGCGCTGGCAACGCAAGGCTTTGGCCTGTGCTCCGACGATGCCATGATCCTGAACGTCGCTTCGGGCAAGCCTCTGGCCTGGGGTCTGCCGCGCCACGTCAAGATCCACCAGAAGACCGCCGAAATGATCCCGCTGGTTGCGCCTTGTCTTGGCCCATCATGGGACAGGAATGGCGAACAGGCCGTCTCGCTCGAGCGGTTGGGCGAGATCGTCCGCATCGAGAGCCCGGTCGCCAGGCCGGTGGCGGCCCTGCTGCACCTGGCGCGGTCCGCCGACAGCGAGACCCGATTGGTGCCCATGGCGCGGACCGACGCGATGGTGGCGCTGGCGATGGACAATGTCCGCACCGGCATGACCGGCCTGTTGCCGCTGCAGAAGCGCCGGCTGGCAACGATCGGCAGACTGGTGTCCTCGGTGCCGACCTTCACCCTCGAAGTGGGCGCGCGCCCGGCCGACGCGGCGGCGTTGATCAACGCCACATTGACCGAGCAGGACTGAAACCGGAGGTTCAGCCTGGGTACGGCCTGGCCCTGGCCAGCCGCTGGATCCAGCGGAAAGCATCGCGGCGCAGGCGCGAGCTGATTTTTTCCCGGGAATTGACCCGGAGCAGCGTGTTCGTCGTGATCAACCGCTTGGCGAGCCTTATCGAAAGGTCTGGTTTGATGCGCCCGGCGAGCTCGAGCGCGCGAGCCTCGCCGAACAGTTCACCGGTCACGTTGAGCACGATCGCCAGTTCGAGTTCGACGCCGGTCATGCGGGCGGCATCGAGCAGGCGGGTTTCGGATTCCTCTGATTGCAGCGCTCGCACCCCTTGCAGCACGTCGACACAAAGCTGCAGGCGATGGAATTTGTGCCCGCCGGCGGCATGCACGATGGCGATCGTCAAAAGCGCGGCTGGCGTGTCCGTCGCCTCGCCGTCGATGATGCCCAGTTCGCGGAACCCCAGCGACAGGCGCCGCCGCATCCCGCTGTCATGCACCAGGTCGCCATGCAGTTCGACCAGCAGGCTGGAATTCTCCTTTTCCAGCCATTTGAATTCCTGCAGTTGGTAGGATTCGGCCTCGTCGCTGCCGAGCACGAAGCCGCATGCCGCGATCACTTGGTTCGCCCGTGCCAGATTGGCGGGCTCGACCAGGATGTCGATGTCGGTGAACGGCCGGTCGGATACGTTGCGATAGAGCTTGCGCGCGAAGACCGGTCCCTTGACGATCCGCGCCGGAATGCCTTGCGCCGCCATCCCCTTCATGATGCGGGCGCCATGATATTGCAGCAGCATCGACTGGCCGGTGGCGATCGTCGCCTTGTCGCGCAAATCGTCGAGCTTCCCCCGCACGCCGGCGTTCGGCGGCAGATGCGCGTCGCCACGCTCCTGCAATTTGCGCAGCATGATCGGCAGGACGCCGTGGAATTCGGCATTGTCGAGCAGCGCCGACAGTGCCTTTGCCGACAAATTGTCCTCGACCGCCGCGGCCTCCGGATCGGCGAAACGCAGCAGCAGTCTTTCTTCGGCTGACGTGAGCGATGGCAGCATCAACGCGGACAATGTCGTAAATCAGGGGAATGTTCCGGGAGATGGTTGCAGAAAAGCGTAGCTGAAGCCAGCTTTACATGCCCCAGCGCAAGGCCGCCGTGTGGACGGGCGCGTCCCACCAGCCGGTCATCTCGTCATCGAGCATGGTGAGCGTGATCGAGCAGCCGGCCATGTCGAGCGAGGTGACATAGCTGCCGACCAGCGAACGGCTTATCGTCACGCCGTACGTCTCGAAAATCCTTCGCGCGCTGTTGTACATCAGATAGAGCTCCATCAGCGGAGTGCCGCCGAAGCCGTTGACGAACAATAGCGCCGGGCCCTTCGCTCTGTCGCCGAGATCGCCCAGGATCGAGGCACAGATCTCCTCGGCGATCGCGTCAGCGCTCTTCAACGTGTCGCGGCGGCGGCCCGGCTCGCCATGGATGCCGACGCCGAATTCCATCTCGCCGTCGCTTATGTCGAAGGTTGGCTTGCCGGCCGCCGGCACCGTGCCGCTGGTCAGCGCCACGCCCATCGAGCGGGTGGCGGCATTGACGCGTTCGCCCAGCGCCTTCAGCACCGGCAAAGCCAAGCCATGCTCGGCCGCCGCGCCGACGATCTTTTCCACCACCAGCGTACCGGCGACGCCGCGCCTTCCGGTCGTGTAGGACGAGTTCTCGACGGCGACGTCGTCATTGGTCACCACCTGCAAGACGCCATCCGACATTTCCGCCGCCATGTCGAAGTTCATCACATCGCCCTCGTAGTTCTTGACGATGAACAGGCAGCCGGCGCCGCTGTCGACGGCCTGCGCCGCCGCCAGCATCTGGTCCGGCGTCGGCGAGGTGAACACCTGGCCGGGGCAGGCGGCGTCCAGCATGCCATGGCCGACAAAGCCGGCATGCAGCGGCTCGTGGCCCGAGCCGCCGCCGGAGATCAGCGCCACCTTGCCCGGCCGCAAGGTCTTGCGGCGGACGAATTTATGGTCCTCGCCAAGCGCGAGGATATCGGCATGGGCGGCCACGAAACCGTCGAGGCTCTCGGTCAGCACCGTGTCCACCGCGTTCATAAATTTCTTCATGGCGTCCTCCCAAACAGCCCGGCAAGAATGGTCAGCTGCCACCCTTGCCGGCGATGCTGGTGATCTTCTGGATGAATTCGTTGATCGCCCGGTCGAGCGCCGCATTCTGCTTGTCGTCGCCGAAATCCGGCACGACAAGCGACACATGCCGCGTCTTGCGCATGCCCGCGGCGATCGACATTTTCCCCGGATGCGCCTGATGGTAGGCGGCGAGGAACTGATCCCGCTCGGCCGGACTGAAATGGCAGACGGAAAAGATAGCCGGCAAATGCTTGGATGGAATCGGCACCGTATAGGCCGGGCTCGAAATCTGCGTCACGAAGCTGCGGTGCTTGCCGAGCGCGTCGGCCAGGCGCTGGCGCATGCCGGACGGGCGCTGGTCGATCACCTGCGACAGGATCGTCTTGTAGGCGCGGATCGCCTCTTCGGAACCGGGTTCGGGTTTGATGTCAACCATGCCGGCCGCGCCTAGACCGAAACATAAGATATGGCCGCCTTGGCCATGGCGAGCTGCGCCGGCGCGACGGACAGGTCGCGCAAGCCGGTTTCGAGCAGCGAAGGGATCGCGGCCGGATCACCGCCGGCATCGCCGCACAGGCTGACGGGAATGTTGTTTTCCCGTCCAAAGGCCGTGACCGAGCCAATCAGCCGCAGCACCGCCGGATGGCGGACCGAATTGAGGTGGGCCACAGCAGCGTTGTCCCGCGCGGCCGCCATCACATATTGCGTCAAATCGTTGGAACCGATCGAGAAGAAGGCGACGCCGGCGAACGCCTCCGGCGCGATGGCGACTGAAGGCACCTCGACCATGATGCCAAGCGGCGGCATTTTGTGGGCAACACCGCGCACGGCAAGTGCTGCCTGCTCCTCCGCAAACAATGCGGCTGCTCGTTCATACTCATCGGCCATGGCGATCATCGGAAACATGACCCTGAGATTGCCGTGTGGCGCAGCGCGCAGCAATGCCCTGATCTGTACGCGAAAAATGTCGAGCCGCGCCAGTGACAGCCTGATGCCGCGCAGCCCGAGGAACGGATTGCCTTCCTCGACGGTGAAGCCCGGCACCGGCTTGTCGCCGCCGGCGTCGACAGTGCGGATCGTCACCGATTTCCCGTCGGCCCATTCCAGCACCTTGCGATAGGCGCGATACTGCGTCTCCTCGTCCGGCAATGTCTTGCCGAACAGGAATTCGGTGCGCATCAGGCCGACCCCGTCGCAGGTCGCGATGTCGATGCCGTCGACATCGGACGGGTCGGCGATGTTGACCTGCACCCGCACCGCCGTGCCGGCCTCGGTCATCGCCGGCCGCGCCAGAAAACTTTGCGCCATGCCCTGGCGGGTCGCGAAGGAGGCGGATGACTGCCGGAACGCGCCGATCTCCGCCGGCGAGGGCGCCAGCACGATGCTGCCATGCTCGGCGTCGAGCAGCGCGACGCCGGCAAGATCGGCAGGCGGTTCGCGCAGCCCCACGACCATCGGCACGCCACGCGAGCGCGCCAGCATGGCGACGTGGCTGGCCGTGCTGCCCGCCTTCAGCGCGATGCCGCCGCCATGGCTCCAGTCGGTTTCGAGAAAGCGCGTCGGCGCGATGTCCTCGCCACACAGGATGGCGCCGGAAGGCGCTGTGCTGCCGCCGTCCTCGGTCAGGGCGCGCAGCACCTGGTCCCTTATGTCGCGCAGATCCGTGGCGCGGGCGCGGAAATAGTCCTGGTCCGAGGCCTCGTAGCCGGCGATCTCGGCATCGAGTGCCTCTCGCCAGGCCACGTCGGCGGTCTGCCCCGAAGCGATCGATGCGAAGGCCGGCCCGCTCAGCGCGTCGTCTTCCAGCATGGCGATGTGGAATTCGAGTATGCCTGCGGCGTCGCTGTCGACAGTTTCGACCATTGCTGAAAGCCGCTTTACCGCCTTGCCGATCGCGGCTTGCAGCGATGTCGTCTCTTCCGCTGATGTGGCTTTGCCTGCATAGACGGCCGACGGCCGGTCGAGGTCGAACAGCGGCCCCTCGGCATAGCCGGCCGAGGCCGGAACACCCTCAATCCGCATGGCCCGCATTCCTTGCGGGCCGGCGAAGCCGCGCGTCAGCCTCACGCCGAGCGGACATGACCGGTGTCCTCGTCGAAATCGCGCTGCACAAGGTCGATCAGCGCGCGCACCGCATCATCGGCGCCATTGCCGCTGGCCCTGATGTGCAGCACCGTGCCCTTCGGCGCCTTGGCCGCCATCACCTTGACGATGCTCTTGGCGTCGAACCATGGCCCGTTGGCGGCCAGCGCGATTTCCACGTCGGCGGCAAAGGTCTTGGCCAGCTTGGTGAACTTCACCGAGGGACGCGCATGCAGCCCCACATCGTGGGTGATCAGGACGGTCGCTTCGGCGGCTGCGGACATTTCAGAGATCCCGTTCACTCACGACGGCGACAATTCATGCGCCGTCGCCACCACTTCCTTCAGCGAGGCGCCGCCGGAGGATTCGGTCGCCGCCATCACCGCACCTTCGACGATCGGCGCGTTGCAGACGATGATCTTCTGCGCACGCGGCTCGCCGATCATCTCCACTGCCATTTCCGAATTGGTCTCGGCGCCGCCGAGATCGACGAGGATGGCGACACCGGCTTCCGACCAGGCCTTGTCGATGGCGCCCATGATCGCCTCGACATTGGTACCGAGCCCGCCATGGCCGTTTCCGCCGCACCATGCAAGCGGCACTTCGTCGCCCACCATCTGGCGTACCATGTCGGCCGTGCCCTCCGCGACCAGCGGCGAATGCGACACGATCACGATCCCGACATTGCTCATGCGCTTTCCCCGATCGCTTGCCCCACAGAGCGCACCAGCAGCGCGCTCGAGCGCGCGCCGGCATCCATATGGCCGATCGAGCGGTCGCCGAGGAACGAGGCGCGGCCGCGCAGCGCCTTCATCGGCACGGTCGCTTCGGCAGCGGCATCGGCGATGTCGGCGATCTCCGCCGCCGTCTTGCCGCCGGCCAAGGCGTCATGCACCGGCTGCAGCACATCGAGCATGGTTTTTTGGCCAGGCTGTGACTTGCCGCGCGCGGCCACCGCTTCGATCGCCTTGCCGAAGGCGGCCGTCAGGCTGGCGCGATCGGGGTCCGTCGCGATCTCCTTGCCCAGTGCCATGAACAGCGTGCCGAACAGCGGACCGGAGGCGCCGCCCACCGTCATCACCAGCTTGGTGCCGATCGCTTTCAGGGCGTCGGGCAGCGGCTTGGCGGCGAACGCGTCAGCCTCGGCCCGCACGGCCTCGAAGCCGCGCTTCATGTTCAGCCCATGGTCGCCGTCGCCGATCGCCTGGTCGAGCGCCGTCAATTCCTCGGCGTGAGCGGCAATCGTATCGGCGGCCGCCGTGATCAGCCTGGCAAGGTTCAACGCCGCCATGTCGCCCAAAATCCCGGTTTCCAGTCTGCCGGCAGTAGCGAAAGAACGATCATTCGACAACTGGTGCATGAGTCAGGCCGAAACAAGCAGTGTGGCGGCGGCCGCGAACACCTCAGCCACCGCATGGGCGCCGGGGTCGACCACACCCTGCAATTTGGTGCCGACATAGGCGGATCGTCCGGCCTTGGCCTTCTCCATGGCGGCCGTGGCCTCGGCGCCGCGCCGGGCGGCCGCCGCTGCCTCTTCCAGACCGTTGGCGTCGAGCGCTTTCAGGGCTGGCTCCAGCGCATCGACCATGGTGCGATCGCCAGGCTTTGCGCCGCCGTAGAAAGTCATCCGCTCAAGTCCGGCAAGCAGTGCCTTGGACAAGCTGGCGCCGCCGTCGTGGGCCTGTGCCGCCGCCGTGAAGAAGATCGACAGCAGCACGCCGCTCGAGCCGCCCATCGATGCGCTCAGTATGTCGCCGATTGCGCCGAGCGTCGCCGCGCGGTTGACCAGCGGCAGCGTGTCGAGCCGCTCAACGATGCTGCGCGCTCCGGTCGCCACCGTCGAGCCGGTGTCGCCGTCGCCCGCCTTGGCGTCGAGCCCGTTCAACGTCGCTTCGAGCGAGATCAGCCTTTCGCAGACCGTGACGATCAAGCGCCTGGTGCCGGCATCCTGGCTGGGCTTGTGTGCCGCGCTTTGTCCGGCTGCTTTCGCCATCGGCACGACGGCAGGCGCCGCGACCGGCTTTGCCGGCATCCAGGCGTGTGGGCCGACCGGCGACAGCAGGGCGGCCTCGCGCGCTGCGTCGAGCCGGATCAGCGACAGCGAGAAGCCGTTCATGTTGAGCGCCGTCATCAGCGGCCCAGGACCGATCGCCAGCTTGACGGTCTTGGCCAGCGGCGAGGCCAGCACCGCATTGGCAACC
Source organism: Mesorhizobium loti (assembly GCA_002356515.1). Lineage (NCBI taxonomy): Bacteria > Pseudomonadati > Pseudomonadota > Alphaproteobacteria > Hyphomicrobiales > Phyllobacteriaceae > Mesorhizobium > Mesorhizobium loti. Next base: position 4,890,680 of record AP017605.1, read on the forward strand.
AGCGACATTTCGAGCGGCGGCACCGAGCCGAGATTGTTGATCAGCAAGGCATAGCTTGCTTTCGGATCGAGCCCTGCCGCGAGGCGATCCGCCATGATCGCGACCAGCCTGTCGACACTTTGCAAGGCAATCCGCTCGACGCCCGGCTCGCCATGAATGCCGAGGCCCAGTTCACCGTCGTCCGCGCCAAACCTGTCTTCATGCGGCTGGCCGGGGATGGAGCAGGACGACAGCGACATGCCGAGCGAAACAATGTCCTTCGCAGCCGCCCGCGCCGCTGCCGCGATGTCTGCCAGATCACGGCCGGTCTCCGACAAATGCCCCGCGATCTTGTGCACGAACAGAGTGCCGGCGACACCGCGTGGCTGGGTGATGTCGGGCAGCGCGATGTCGTCGGCGACGATCACCATCTCGACGCGAAACCCTTCGGCGCGCGCCTTCTCGGCGGCCAGGCCGAAATTGAGGCGGTCGCCGGTATAATTCTTGACGATCAGCAGGCAGCCGGCCGGTCCGGTGACCGCGCGGATTGCCGCCAGCACCGCCTCGACGCTCGGCGAGGCAAAGATCTCACCCGACACCGCCGCCGTCAGCATCCCCTTGCCGACAAAGCCGGCATGGGACGGCTCGTGCCCGGCGCCGCCGCCTGAGACGACGCTGACCTTCGTCTTGTCCCAGTCGGCGCGCAGCACGACCTTGATCTCGGGATAGCCGTCGAGGCGCGCCAAATCGCCCGAGCCGATGGTGCGCAACAGGCCGTCCAGCGCCTCGGTGACGATCGTTTCCCTGCGGTTGAAAAAGTGCTTCATCGAATTCGTCCCGTATTCGCGATCGTCAATCAGAAGCGGCGTGGCCCCTTGGCGGGAAACGCCGAAACCGTTCACATCAATCTTTGTCCATCGGCGCCGAAATAGAGCGGCGAGCGGTAGCGGATCACCACTTTGTCGCCTTGCCCCAGATCGGTGTCGGGGTCGGTCAGCGTCACCAGCTTCTTCGATCCCACTGTCACATGCAGATGGTTCTGGTCGCCGAGATGCTCGACCCAGTCGACGACACCGTCGGCATGGCCATTCATCGCTTTCTCGATCGTCAAATGTTCGGTGCGCGCGCCGATCGTCTTGGTGCCCGTCGGCGCGCCGCCATCGGGCAGCAGGCCGGTCGGCAAAAGATTGATCGCCGGCTGGCCGAGCCTGGCCGCGACATGCAGGTTCGCCGGCTCCGAATAGATCGTCCTGGGTGAGCCGATCTGCACCAGCACGCCGTCGGCGAGGATGCCGATGCGGTCGGCCATGGTCATCGCCTCGATCTGGTCGTGCGTGACGTAAAGCATGGTGGCGCCGAGTTCGGACTGGATGCGCTTCAGTTCGAGCCGCAGATCCGCCCGCAGCTTGGCGTCGAGCGACGACAGCGGTTCGTCCATCAGATAGATAGCCGGCTTGCGCACCAAAGCCCGGCCGATGGCGACGCGCTGCATTTCGCCGCCGGAAAGCTTGGTCGAGCGGTTGGCGAGCTTGTGATGGATGCGCACCATCTTCGCCACCTCTTCGACGCGCCGGCGGATCTGGTCTTCCGGGATTTTGCGCGCCGGCGAGCGCAGCGGGAAGGCAAGATTGTCGAACACCGACAGATGCGGATAGAGCGAATATTGCTGGAACACGAAAGCCGTGTCGCGCTCGGCCGGCGACAGCGTCGTCGCATTGTGGCCGCCGATCTCGATCGTGCCGCTGTCTGGCCGTTCCAGCCCGGCGATCAGCCGCAGCGTCGTCGTCTTGCCGGCGCCTGTCGGCCCGAGCAGCACGACGAATTCGCCGTCCGCTATATGCAGGTCGAGGCCGTTGACGGCGACATGCTCGCCAAAGCTCTTGGTCACGTTCTTGATGTGCACGTCAGCCATGCTGCGCTCTCCCCTGGGAGGCGGTGTCGTGGACCGCGGTTCTCACCGCGCGGCCCGATCCCTTGTCGAACAGCGACAGCCGCGCGCTGTTCAGGGCCAGACCGACATGGTCGCCGGCATTGAGCCGGATCTCGGCCGGCACCCGCGCCTTAATGATGCCGTCCGCCGTTTCCACCGCAACGATCTGCGTGGTGCCGAGATATTCGGTGCCGTAGATGGCGCCGCGCAGCTTCGAGGCGTCGTCGAAGCGAATGTGTTCGGGCCGGATCCCAAGCGCCATGTCGGCCGCCGCGATCTCCTCGCGCACCTCCGGCACCGCGACCTTCGCGCCCTGGACGACGATCTCCTTGGCGCCCTTGGCAAGTCCGCCTCCGAAGCCCAGAAAATTCATCGGCGGCGAGCCGATGAAATCGGCGACGAACATGGTCGCCGGGCGGTCGTAGATTTCGCGTGGCGTGCCGAACTGTTCGATGACGCCGTGGTTCATCACAGCGATCTTGTCGGCCATCGACATCGCTTCCATCTGGTCGTGCGTGACATAGACCGTGGTGGCGTGGATGCGGTTGTGCAGCTCGCGCAACTCATGGACCATGAGGTCGCGGAATTCGGTGTCCAAGGTGCCGAGCGGCTCATCCATCAAAAAGCACTTCGGCCGCCGAACGATGGCGCGGCCGAGCGCCACGCGCTGGCGGTCGCCGCCGGCAAGGCCGGAGACGGATTTGTTGAGCAGATGGTCGATGCGCAAGAGTTTTGCCGTCTCCTCGACGCGGGTGCGGATTTCGGCCGATGGCATGCCTTGCGCCAAAAGCGGGAAGCCGATGTTCTTGCGCACATTCATGTGCGGATAGAGCGCGAACAGCTGGAAGACGAAAGCGATGTCGCGCTCGCGGGCCCGCAGCATGGTGACGTCGTCGCCGCCGAGCAGGATCTCGCCGCCCGTCGGCAGTTCGAGGCCCGCGATCATGCGCAGCGTCGTCGTCTTGCCGCAGCCCGACGGGCCGAGCATGACGAAGAACTCGCCATCCTCGACGACGAAGTTGGAATCCTGCACGGCGACGAAATCGCCGAAGGCCTTTCTCAGATGCTGGACACGGATCTCGGCCATGATTATTCCGGGAATTTCGAGACGATGATGAACATCACGGTGCCGGCAAGCATGGTGATGAAGGAATAGGTGTAGAGCGACAGCGCGAAAGGCTGGAACAGCATCAGGAAGCCGATGGCGATCAGTGCCGTCGCGATGTTTTCCATCAGGCCGCGCCGGGCCCAGGCCGGCCAGCGCGATTTGCGTTTGACGGGCTTGGTCATGCTCATTTGCGCACCGCACCGAAGGTGATGCCGCGCAGCAATTGCTTGCGAAGCAGGATGGTGAAAACCAGGATCGGCACCAGGAAGATCGTCGTGCCGGCTGCCACCGCCGGCCAGTCCTGGCCGCCTTCGCCGATGATGGTCGGGATGAAGGGCGGCGCGGTCTGCGCCGTGCCCGAAGTCAGCAGTGCCGCGAAGGCATATTCGTTCCAGGCGAAGATAAGGCAGAAGATGGCGGTCGCGGCAATGCCGGTGGTCGCTTGCGGCAGCACGGTGCGCCAGAAGGCCTGCAGCCGCGTATAGCCGTCGATCATCGCCGCCTCTTCATATTCGCGCGGGATTTCGTCGATGAAGCCCTTCAAGAGCCACACCGCCAGCGACACGTTGACCGCCGTGTAGAGCAGGATCATGCCGAGCGCCGTGTCCGATAGGCCGAGCTCGCGGTACATCAGATAGATCGGGATGGCGACCGCGATCGGCGGCATGAAGCGCGTCGACAGGATGAAGAACAGAAGGTCGTCGGCGAGCGGCACCTTGAAGCGCGAGAAGCCATAGGCCGACAGCGTGCCGAGGAAGACGGCGCAGAAGGTCGAGCCGAAGGCGATGATCAGCGAGTTGACGAAGCGCGGCAGGAAGTTGGACGGGCCGGCGATCACCATGTTGCGCTTGCGCGTGGTCTCGTCGCAGAAGCCGGTCGCTGGCCCCAGCGAGTTGATGTATTCCGGCGTCTGCCGCGTCCGCGTCGTGAACAGATTGCAATAGCCTTCGAGGCTCGGCTGGAACAGCAGCTTCGGCGGATAGGCGATCGAGTCCGGCGGCGTCTTGAAGCTGGTGGCGAATATCCACAGCAGCGGCACGATCGAGATCAGCGCGTAGGCGATGATGATCGCGCCGGCGATGCGCTTCGAATTGGCCGAAGGGGCGACGACCGAATGGGCTGTGGTCAGGCTCATCTCTGCTTCACCTTGTTGAGCGCCTTGACGTAGATGTTGGCCAGACCGAACACCGCGACGAACAGGATGATGGCGAAGGCCGAGGAATAGCCGGTGCGCCAGCTCTCGAAGGCCTGCCGCTTCAACGTGATGGACGCTACTTCGGTGGTCGAACCCGGCCCGCCGCCGGTCAGCAGGTTGACCATGTCGAACATCTTGAAGTTCTCGATGCCGCGAAACAGCACCGCCAGCATGATGAAGGGCAGCGCCATCGGCAGGGTGATCGACCAGAACTGCCGCCAGTTGGAGGCGCGGTCGACCTCGGCCGCCTCATAGATGTATTCGGGGATGGAGCGCAGTCCGGCGAGGCAGATCAGCATCACGTAGGGCGTCCACATCCAGGTATCGACGATGATGATCGACCACGGCGCCATCGACACGTTGGAAAGCATCTGGATGCTTGTCGGCGGAATGCCGCTGACGAACGAGATGACATAGGAGAACAGGCCGATCTGCGGCTCGTAGAGGAAGCGCCAGAAATTGCCGACCACCGCCGGCGACAGCATCATCGGCACCAGGATCAGCGTCGTCCAGAAGGCGTGACCGCGGAATTTCCGGTCGATCAGCCAGGCCAGCGTGAAGCCGATCAGCGTCTGCAAAAGGATCGTCCAGAACACGAAATGCGCCGTCGTCTGCATGGCGATCCAGATGTCCTGGTCGCCGAGGATGCGCTGGTAGTTGGCAAAGCCGAGATTCTTCACCACCTCGTTCGGCCGGTTGGCCCGGTAATTGGTGAAGGACAGATAGATCGCCCAGAACAGCGGGAAGATGTTGATGGCGAGCAGCAACAGGATCGTCGGCGAGATGAACAGCCAGGCGAGGCCTTTGTCGCTGATGCCCCGGACCTTGCGGGCCAACGGTTCCGGGGTCGCCCGGGCAACGTTCTCCGCGGTCCGATTGAGCATGGTCAGTCCTGCTTCGGTCACTTGGGTCGTCTCTGTGATGGAATTTATCTGAACTGCGTCCCGTGCCAAGTGCGGCACGGGACCGAGAGCATGGTGCCGAAAAGTGTGAAGCGGTTTTCGGACGACATCATGCTCACTCTCTCTTTGGTCCGGAGCGGATGATTTCAGGTCTGTTCGACCCGAAATCATCCGGCTCTGGGGCCTAGCTCGGGAGGAGCCGGTTACATCTTGCCATCGTCCTGGAACACCTGGGTCCAGTCCTTGACCAGGCCGTCGAGCGCATCCTTGGCCGAACCCTGGCCGGCGACGACATAGTCATGGAAGCGCTTCTGCGACGCCTGCAGCAGCGGCGCGTAGCTCGGTTCAGCCCAGAAGTCCTTCACGATGGCCATCGAGTCGAGGAAGGCCTGCGCATAGGGCTGGCTGGCCGGGAACTTCGGATCCTTGACGACCGCGTTCAGGCAGGAATAGCCGCCGAGCGACCACCACTTGGCCTGCACGTCCTTGTTGGCGAACCACTTGATGTATTTCAGCGCCGATTCGTGCTTGTCGGAATAGGACACCACCGAGATGCCCTGGCCGCCAAGCTGCGCGAACTGGGCGCCGCCGGGACCCTTTGGATTGACGAAGTAGCCGATCTTGTCGCCGCCGACATTCTCGTCCTTCTGCAGGCCTGGCCAGGTGAAGGCGAAGTTCATGTGCATCGCCACCTGACCGGATTTGAAGGCATCGACGCCTTCACCCATGTAGCTGTTCGATGCGCCCGGAGGGGTGCAGCAGTCGTAAAGCGCCTTGTAGAATTCCAGGCCTTTGACCGAGTCGGCCGAATTCACGAAGCCTTCCATCTCGTAGGGCTTCTTCGGGTTCTCATACTGGAAGCCGTAGCTGTAGAGCACGTCCATGGCGCCCATGGTGATGCCTTCCGAGCCGCGCTCGGTGTAGATCGAGGCGCCATAGACGGTCTTGCCGTCGATCTGCCGCTTCTGGAAGAATTCGGCGATCTGCTTCAACTGGTCGAAGGTCGCCGGCGGGCCGAGATCCCAGCCGTATTTCTCCTTGAACTCCTTCTGCAGTTCCGGCTTGGAGAACCAGTCCTTGCGATAGGTCCATCCGACGACGTCGCCCATCGCGGGCAGCGCCCAGTAGTTCGGCGTGTTCTTCGGCCATTCCGAATAGCCGACGACGGTTGCCGGCACGAAGTCGTCCATGCTGATCTTCTCCTTGTCGAAGAAGTCGTTCAGCTTGACGTAGTGGCCGTTCTCCGCCGCGCCGCCGATCCACTGGCTGTCGCCGATGATCAGGTCGCACAATTTGCCGTGCGAGTTCAGCTCGTTGAGGAAACGGTCGGCATAGTTGGTCCACGGCACGAATTCGAATTTCATGCCGATGCCGGTTTCCTTGGTAAAATCCTTGGACAGTTCGACAAGTGCGTTGGCCGGGTCCCAGGCGGCCCAGCAAAGCGTCAGGTCTTCAGCGTGCGCGGCGTTTGAGACAGCTGTCGACGCAACCATTGCTGAGGCCAGTCCCAACGCCATTTTCAAGCTCGATTTCATGCCTTCCTCCCATTTGCGAAACGCGCCCGGATGACGGTTTCAAGAGCCCTCAACCTCTCTCCTCAGAGGCCCAAACATGGCGGCGCCAGAGCGCGGCAGATGTTTAGTAATTTGTTTAGTGATGCAATTTTTACTAAACAACGCAAGCGAATTCGTTGCTGCGCCGCAACATGACGAAACGGGTGATTGAAATCGTTGGGAAATGATCGCCGGATGGTTTCTCCGACAGCCGCTCAGCCGGCCTCGCCGATGATGTTCGTCTGTGGCGTCACCGGCCGCACAGGCGGCGCCGGCGGCAGCAAGGCGCGTATGTCGGCGAAGGGAAATGTCGGCTCGAAGCGAAAAGCCTCGGCCAGAGAACCGGGGACAGCGTTGCATTGACCGGCGCGAAATTCATTCTGGATGCGCGCCCTGTCGACATATTGTTCCGGCCGCTGTGACCGGTGCATGAGGATCGCCTGCGTCTTGATATCCTGGTAGGCGGAAATATCGACATAGTGCGTCGGAGCAAACCCGGTGCCACCCATCGTGTCGGCATGCAGCACCGGAACCGCGAACGAGGCCGCGATGCGTACGCCGTCCGACAATGCGCGGTGGTCGGCGTGATAGTCGTTGGGCGCATGCGTGATCACCAGCTCTGGCCCGGTCTCGCGGATCAGCGTTTTCAGCGCGCCGATCAGTGCGGCATCGGCCACCAATTCGCCATCGGGAAAGTCGAGGAAGCGCGGCGCGGCACCTAGCAACGCGGCGGCCGCCATGGCTTCTTCGCGGCGAACACGGGCGAGAACGGCGGGATCACTCTTGCCGCCTCTGGCCCCATCCGTGGCCACGGCAAAAGTCAGTTCTGCGCCTTGCGCCGCATAGGCGGCCATCGTACCGAACATGAAGATCTCGATGTCGTCCGGATGCGCACCGAGCGCCAATATCTGCAAACGACTCTCTCCCGGAAATGGAATAACGTGCCGAACGGAATCCTGCTCGCCCTGATCGCCTATGCAAGCTATTCGGGCAGCGATGCCGTTATCAAGAGCCTGGGCGGACAGTTCACCGTCTTCGAGATCGGCTTCTTCGGCACCCTGTTTGCAGGTTTTTTCCTGTTCTTCACCCGCCCGGCGGGCGAGCGCTGGCGCGATTTCTGGCGCATGAAGCGGCCATGGGCCGTGCAGGCGCGGGCCTGGGCCGGCATCGCGTCCGGCGTGCTCAGCGTCTATGCCTTCACCCACATTCCGCTTGCCGAAGTCTACGCGCTGATCTTCCTGGCGCCTTTGCTGGTCACCATCCTGTCCACCGTCATCCTGAAGGAAAAGGTCGGCCCCTGGCGGTGGCTGGCCGTGTTTGCGGGCTTTGCCGGGGTGATGCTGGTGGTGCGGCCGGGCTTCCGCGAATTGAACCTCGGCCATTTGGCTGCCTTCGTGAACGCCTTCCTCGCCGCGACCAGCGTCATTTTGCTGCGCTCGCTCGCCCAGCAGGAGAAGCGCACGTCGATGCTCGGCGTGCTTGTCGGCTACGGCCTGCTGTTTAACGGGGCCGGCGCCGCCGCGACGTCCTTCACCTTGCCCAATGCCATGCAGCTTGTCTGGCTGGCGATGGCGGGAGCCTTCACCGCGGGCGGACAATTCATGCAGTTGCTCGCCGCCAAATACGCCCCCGCCTACCGGATCGCGCCGACGCATTATTCGCAGATCGTCTGGGCGGTGATCCTCGGCGCGCTGTTCTTCCAGGAATATCCGGACTGGCTGTCGCTGGTCGGCCTCGCGATCGTCGGTGGGGCAGGGCTGCTGACGATGGTGCGCGAGGAGGTGCGGCTCGGCACGGTGCGCTGGAACCCGTTTGCACGGACCCGGCTTTGAGCCGGTGCCGGTTGCACGGCGACCGTGACCGCTGATATGCGGACGCGATGACGACAAGATCCCTGCCGGAGCTTCCGGTCACAGCCGTGCTGCCGGCGCTGGGCGAGGCGCTTGGCGCCGGCAACAGCGCGGTGCTGGTGGCGCCGCCCGGCGCCGGCAAGACGACGCTGGTGCCGCTGGCGCTGCTCGATGCGCCGTGGCTGGGTAAGGGCAAGATCGTGCTGCTCGAGCCGCGCCGGCTCGCCGCCCGCGCCGCCGCGCGCCGCATGGCGCAATTGCTGGATGAGGAGCCGGGCGCGACCGTCGGCTACGCCATGCGCATGGAAAACCGCACCTCGGCCAGGACCCGCATATTGGTCGTCACCGAAGGCGTGCTGGCGCGCATGATCCTCGACGATCCGGAATTGCCCGGCGTCTCGGCGGTGATCTTCGACGAATTCCACGAGCGCTCGCTCGATGGCGATTTCGGCCTCGCGCTGGCGCTCGACGTGCAAGGCGCGCTGCGGCCGGATCTGCGGTTGCTGGTGATGTCGGCGACGCTGGATGGCGCCCGTGTCGCCAAACTCCTGTCGGGCGCACCAGTGATCGAAAGCGAAGGCCGCGCCTTTCCGGTCGACATAAGCTATGACGAACGGCCGGCTGGCGTCCCGATCGAGGACGCCATGGCCAAGGCGATCCGCGCCGCGCTTGCCGATGAGAGCGGCAGCGTGCTTGCCTTCCTGCCCGGCCAGCGCGAGATCGAGCGCACCGCCGAACGGCTGGTCGGCAAGGTCGGCGCCGATACCGACATTGTCCCGCTCTATGGCCAGCTCGACGGCAAGGCGCAGGACGCCGCGATCAAGCCGGCACCGTCGGGCCGCCGCAAGGTGGTGCTGGCAACGTCGATTGCCGAGACGTCCATCACCATCGACGGCGTGCGCGTCGTCATCGATTCCGGCCTGTCGCGCCTGCCGCGTTATGAGCCGGCAAGCGGCTTGACGCGGCTGGAAACGGTTCGCGTCAGCAAGGCTTCCGCCGACCAGCGTGCCGGCCGCGCCGGGCGCACGCAGGCCGGCGTCGCCATCCGGCTGTGGCGCGCCGAGCAGACGGCCGCACTTCCCGCCTTCACCCCGCCGGAAATCCTCGAAGCTGATCTTTCAGGCCTGTTGCTCGACTGTGCGGCCTTCGGCGTCGCCGATCCGACCGGCCTCGCCTTCCTCGATCCGCCGCCGGCGCCGGCGCTCAACGAAGCAAGGGTGCTGCTGCGTGCGCTCCATGCCATCGACGAGGCGGGGCGCCTGACGGAAGCGGGCGCTTCGATGCGCAAGCTCGCTCTGCCGGTGCGGCTGGCGCATATGGTTGCCGAGGCTGCGAAGGGCGGTTATGCCTTTGAAGCGGCCATGCTGGCCGTGCTGCTCACCGAACGCGGCCTTGGCGGCGATGGCGCCGATCTGGAGCGGCGGCTGATGCGCTTTCGCGGAGAAAGATCCCCTCGCACCACCACCGCACGGCAACTCGCGGAGAGGCTGGCCAAGCAGGTTGGCGGGGCGAAAAACAGCGAAGCTGCACCTGCGGGCTCTCTTCTGATCAACGCCTGGCCGGACCGCGTCGCCAAGGCCCGTGGCGAGCGCGGCCGCTTCGTGCTGGCCAATGGCTCCGGCGCCATGCTGGATGCCGCCGACCCGCTGGCGGGCGAGCCGTTTCTGGTCGTCGCCGACCTGCAGGGCAAGGCGCAGAATGCCCGCATCACGTCGGCGGCGGTAGTCGGCGAGGAGGACATCCGCGCCGCGCTTGATGACCGGATCGAAACACGCCGGCAAACCAGCTTCGATCGCGAGCGCCGCGCCGTGCGCGTGCGCGAAACCGTGCGCCTCGGCGCCATCACGCTCGCCGAGCGCATGCTGCCGGCTCCTTCAGGCGCCGATGCTGACCGCGCCATAACAGATGCGCTGCGCGAACACGGGCTGTCGCTGCTGAGCTGGAGCAAGGAGGCCGAGACGCTGCGCCAGCGGCTCTCCTGGCTGCATCGCGGTCTTGGCGCACCCTGGCCCGACATGTCGGACGAAGCGCTGATAGAGCGCCTCGACGACTGGCTGCTGCCCTTCCTGTCGGGCGCCGCCTCCTTGGCCGCCATCGATCCCGGTGTCGTCTCGGCCGGCTTGGCTTCGCTCGTGCCGTATGAGCTGCAGCGCAAGGTCGATGCGCTGGCGCCAACGCATTTCGACGCCCCGTCCGGCAGCCATGTGCCGATCCGTTATGACGGCGAATGGCCGGTGCTGGCGGTACGCGTGCAGGAGCTGTTCGGCCTCGACCGCCACCCCTCGATTGCCAACGGCATGGTGCCGCTGACACTTGAGCTGCTGTCGCCAGCACATAGGCCGATCCAGACGACACGCGACCTGCCCGGCTTCTGGCGCGGCTCCTGGGCCGACGTGCGCGCCGACATGCGCGGCCGCTATCCCAAGCATGTCTGGCCGGAAAATCCGCTGCTTGCCGCCGCTACCGCCCGTGCCAAGCCACGCGGGACCTAGCGCTCCTCCTTTCCCGGCTATAATCCTTGGCCATGATCAACATCCTGAACACGCCCGATTTCCAGCAGAGCCAGAGGCTGCGCCTCAACACGCTGATCCGGCTGCGCTGGCTGGCTATTGTCGGCCAGAGCGTGGCGGTGCTCGTCGTCGCCTATGGGTTGAAATTCCCGCTGCCGGTCAGCCTGTGCTTTGCGCTGATCGCCTGCTCGGCCTGGATGAACCTGTTCCTGGCCTTCCGCTTTCCAGCGGCGCACCGGCTCACCCCGTTCGCTGCCTTCGGCATCCTGATCTTCGACAGCCTGCAGCTTGCCGGCCTGCTCTACATGACCGGAGGCCTGACCAATCCGTTCTCGCTGCTGATGACGGTGCCTGTCGTCATTTCGGCGACGTCGCTGCCTCTGCGCCTCACAGCTATCCTCGGCGGGCTGGTGATGCTGGCGGCCACCTTGCTGGTGTTCTTCCATCTGCCCTTGCCCTGGTACGAAGGCGCGCCGCTGGCCATGCCCTTCATCTATGTCGCCGGCATGTGGATGGCGGTGCTGTCGTCGATCGCCTTCACCGCCATCTATGCGTTCCGGGTGGCCGCCGAAGCGCGGCTTCTGGCCAATGCGCTTGCCGCGACCGAACTGGTGCTGCAGCGCGAACAGCACCTTTCGGCGCTCGACGGCCTGGCGGCGGCCGCCGCGCATGAGCTCGGCACGCCGCTCGCCACCATCACGCTCGTCGCCAAGGAGATGGAGAAGGCGCTCGGCAGTGATCCGAAGTACGGCGAAGACGTCAAGCTGTTGCGCTCGCAGAGCGAACGCTGCCGCGAAATCCTCAAGCGCCTGACCAGCCTGTCGTCCGAAGGCGAGGCGCATCTGTCCCGCTTGCCGCTGACCTCGCTGGTCGAGGAGGTCACCGCGCCGCATCGCGACTTCGGCATCTCGATCAAGCTTCGCCCGGGCGAGCGCATCGGGCCGGAGCCGGTCGGGCGCCGCAATCCGGGCGTCATCTACGGCCTCGGCAATCTGGTCGAGAACGCCGTCGATTTCGCCCGCAAGAACGTCACCGTGCGCTGGAGCTGGGACGAGGCCGCCGTCACCTTCTCGATCATCGACGACGGGCCTGGTTTCCCGCCCGAAATCATCGACCGTATCGGCGAGCCCTATATGTCGACGCGCCAGGGCACCGAAGCCGGCGGCGGCCTGGGGCTCGGCCTGTTCATAGCCAAGACTCTGCTCGAACGCTCGGGCGCCACGCTCGATTTCCGCAATTCGAGCGGCCTGGGCGAGGGCGCCGTGGTGCAGATTTCGTGGCCGAGATCGGTCTTCCTGAATCCCGAAACGGCCCCGGCCACCATGTTTGACACTGCATAAATTGGACAATAGCGGCGCAAAACTATATCTGCGTAAAATTAAGGCAGCAGGAATTCTTACGACGATGACAGGCGATGAAAATATTGGCGCAATGGTTGAGGGCGAGGACACCTCGCTTCTGATCGTCGATGACGACAAGCCGTTCCTCACACGCCTCGCCCGCGCCATGGAAACCAGGGGTTTTGTGGTCGAGACCGCCGAGAGCGTCGAGGAGGCCGTGGGCAAGGCCCGCGCCAATCCGCCGGCCTATGCCGTGGTTGACATGCGGCTTGGCGACGGCAACGGCCTCGATGTCGTTGCCGCCATCCGCGAGAAGCGCGAGGATTCGCGCACCATCATCCTGACCGGCTACGGCAACATCGCCACCGCGGTGACCGCGGTGAAGCTTGGCGCCGTCGACTATCTGTCGAAGCCCGCCGACGCCGACGACATCTTTGCAGCCCTCACCCGCACCTCGGGCGAGCGCGCCGCACCCCCGGAAAACCCGATGTCGGCCGACCGCGTGCGCTGGGAACATATCCAGCGCGTCTATGAAATGTGCGAGCGCAACGTCTCCGAGACCGCCCGCCGGCTCAACATGCACCGCCGCACGCTGCAGCGGATACTGGCCAAGCGCGCACCGCGCTGAACCAGCATCGTCATCCTTGGGCGTAGCGACGCAAAGCGGCGCGAATACCCAAGGATCCATGCCGTGATATCAGCCGTAAAGTCCAACGGAGAAGAATTTTCCACCGCCGCAGCGCTTTGAAGTCGCGGCATGGATCCCGGGGTCTGCGCCGCGTTGCTCCGCCCCAGGATAACGAAGCGATGGGCGCTTCGGCCAATTTTCAATGCATAGATTACCAGTATGAAATCGTACGCCTTGCTTCGCCAGTGATGTTGCGCATCATTGGATTACAGATTTCCGGCCAATAGGCGGGGCGGCTTAACGGAGGCGACATGCAGGATTTGAAGCAGCGGCCGGTTTCCGTCTTCCGCGAATTTCTCGACGGCGAGGCGGCCGGCGGCATCATCCTGATGGCGGCGGCGGCCCTGGCGCTGATCGTTGCCAATTCGCCGCTTGCCGAAACCTATTTCGCCGTTCTCCACGCCTATCTTGGCCCGCTCAGCGTGTCGCACTGGGTCAATGACGGGCTGATGGCGGTGTTCTTCCTGCTCGTCGGGCTGGAGATCAAGCGCGAGATGCTGGACGGCCAGTTGTCGACGTGGCCGCGCCGCGTGCTGCCCGGCATTGCCGCGGCCGGCGGTATGTTGGTTCCGGCACTGGTCTATGTCCTGGTCAACCGCGACAATTCGGCGGCACTCTCCGGCTGGGCCATCCCGACCGCCACCGACATCGCCTTCGCGCTCGGCGTGCTGTCGCTGCTCGGCAGTCGCGTGCCGGCCTCGCTGAAGGTCTTCCTGACCGCGCTTGCCATCATCGACGACCTCGGCGCCGTCATCATTATCGCCATCTTCTACACCAGCGGCCTGTCGCTGGCCTATCTCGGTGCCGCCTTCGCCATCATTGCGGTGCTGATCGTGCTCAACCGCATGCGGGTGATGACGCTGGTGCCCTATCTCGTGCTTGGCGCGATCCTGTGGGTCCTGGTGCTGAAATCGGGCGTCCATGCCACGCTTGCCGGCGTCGCGCTGGCGCTTACCATTCCACTGGAACGCTCCGCCGGGATCGGCCACGATCTCGACCATTCGCCGCTGCACCGGCTCGAGCATGGCCTGCACAAAATCGTGCCGTTTTTCATCATTCCGATCTTCGGCTTTGCCAATGCCGGCGTTTCGCTCGCCGGCCTGAGTTTTGGCGCGCTGATCGAGCCGTTGACGCTGGGCGTCGCGGCCGGCCTCGTGGTCGGCAAGCTGGTCGGCGTGTTCGGCTCCTCGGCGCTTGCCATAAGGCTCGGCCTGGCCGACCTGCCGGCCCATGCCGGCTGGTCGCACATGCTCGGCATCTCGCTGCTCTGCGGTATCGGCTTCACCATGAGCCTGTTCATCGGCCTGCTCGCCTTCGCCAGCGATGTCGCCCTGCAGGACGCGGTCAAGGTCGGCATCCTCGCCGGCTCCTTCATCGCCGCCATCCTCGGCGCCGCGGTGCTGTTGATGGCGCCTGCCGCGGGCGGGGTGGAAGAGGAAACGGAGTAGGGTGGGATTCCTGGGTTCTGCTAACTACTCGCTCTCCCCCTCCAGCGCCGGCACCGACACCCCGGCCAGCTCCGCTGCCAGCAGCCGCGCCGCACCGGCCCGCGCGATGCGCAGCATCAGCGCCTTGCGCGTTGCCGCCGCCATGCGATGCTCGGGCGCCTCGCGCAGGATCTCGGCGCCATAGCCGTCGGAGAGGATGAAGCCGCACTCTTCCGGGAAGATTTCCGCCGGTACTCCGGGATGGGTGGCGAAGAAGAAGCGGTCGGAATGCAGCCGGTAATCGGGCCATTTGCGGTCGACCCGGAAATCCTCGATCGAGGATTTGATCTCGATGATCCAGATATCTCCCTGCCGGGTCAGCGCCACGAGGTCGGCGCGGCGGCCGGTGGCCAGCGACAGTTCAGGCAGCACATGCGCGCCCATTTCCATGAGCAGCCGCTGCACGCCACGCCGCACCAGCATGGCGCGCTCCGACTGGCGGCCGTCGATGAGGGGGTTGATCGCGATGGGGGAGATGATCGGCATGGCAGGCACCATGCCAGATTTTGTTCACGGTTTGAACCCTTTTTGCAGGGGCGATTATATCTTTGACAGACCCGGGCGGGCGGGTCTAGATTCCAACCATGACGCTAACGTCTCGCTCATAGAGACACCGGGACAAGCTGAAACAAGCTGAAAACAGAACGGCCCGCCCTTCCAAAAGGCGGGCCGTTCGCGTTATGACTTTAGTTCCCGCTTGGGAGGGGAGCTATGTCGCGAGATATTTTCTTGGCACTATTCATGTCCATACCGATGGGCGTCGCTACTATCGTATGCATACTTTTGCAAAAGAGATATGCACTCTCGATGAAGAACGTCGTCCGAATATTTTGCGTGGCCATACTGTTTTTGGGCATGCTGGAAATTCATGTTTTGGAAGCGATGGGCTGGAAAGGTTATCCTCCTAACACGACCTCGCCCCAAACCAGCGGATGAACAGCGCATCCTTTTGGCTAGCGTTACCCAGCCGTAGGGGGACATGATTTTGGTTTTTCAATCGCTGGTGAACGGTTGGCGGCGGTTCTGGTCGCGCAAGCTTATCGCCAAGTACAAGGTTAATGCCCAATATTTCACGGTCTCGTTTAACATCTACCAGTCGGATGATGGCGAGCGGATGTGCCGTATGAGCGTCGTGTCAGGCGAAGACTCGAGCTTCTCCCCGATGCGGAAAGTGGACCTAGAACTCCTTATAGAAGCCGCTCAGGAAGCTAGGTCGCAACTAGGCGACGACGGATGGATCTCGCGCTAGGCGCTACCCACAGCCGTAGGGCTTCATTGGAGGCATCTGGCCAAATGTGCTATGATTCGCGCCGTGGGCAAGAAGGCAAAGCAGGCAATTGAAGTCCCGTTAGAAGGCGAACTTGAAGCTGAAGCCGCCTACTATGCCCGCAAGTGCGGCATCACTAGAGACGAAGCCGCCAAGATCATTCGGGAAGCCCACGCGCCGATGCTCTCGATAGTGCGCAAGGACAAAACTAGATAATCACTGCCGCACCGGCCCTGTCGTGTTCCGCTGGATGAAGGGGACTTCCTTTCCGGTCACGTCCCGCACGGCTTTCAACAGCATCTCATGCAGGACACATGTAGCCCAGTAGTCGTCGCAATGTGGCGAGATAAACGGCTTGATGATGCTTAGGTGCAGCGCTTCCGCTGCCACCAAAAATTTCAGCCTGAGGGAAAGTCGAGTCTATCCAGTGGGCCGGTGCCGCCCCTAAGGCTGGGGATCAGTTCGACTCACGCTGGAGAACTCTTTGTCTTTCGAGGAACCGCTTGGCGTGTTCCCCCCACTCCGCAGCCGTTGTTTTGTGCTCTTGAGCGTATGTTTCGAACGCCCTGCGCAGAGCGTCCAGGTCCAAAGCCCAAAACTGCTTGTCTTTATCGTCGTTCAACATAGCGTCACCCAGCCCATTGAGCCGACGATATGCCCTTCAAATCAAGCCTTCAAGAACCGATCCTGACTTCTTTTGGGTGTATCGGCTCTGTCAATATTCATCCGGTGAACCAGCACAGAACGGGTTTTGCACTCTACAGCTGGTCAGTCCGCAGGCGGGACTTCAGTCTTAATTGAGCTATGGCTAATATGCATATAACTTAGGCAGTGCGGAGACGATCCCAAAAGCCTGACCCGCAACGACCCGGCACGACCCCACGTCCCCCCGACTGCGAGCGTGCCGGGTCGTTCCTACTGGGGTGCGTGGCAAGCGGACTGGCGGACCTGCCGGCAAGATGCCTCGGCGGAAGCCAGCATGTACTGCCCGATGCGCGCGGCAAGCGGACTGGCGGGCCTGATCCCTTACACAGCGGCCCTATGCCGGGGCGAACGACTTTCGCTCTTCTTTGGAAGACGGCAGGGCTTATTTGGAAAGTAGCCGGACTAAAGTCTTGCGTGCAGATGCACAAAGGTCTGAGAGGGCCGTTTAGGTTCCGTTAATGTCCATTGGACGTTCCGTTACTTTAGTTAGTCGGCACATAAAGGATGACGCCAGGGGGATGTGCCCGCGAAATGGCCGGCGCAGTTTGCGCTTTGGTTTATAGGGGGCCGCACCGGCCATTGCGGGTGTGGGCTTTTGGGTGTGGTTGTCCCCGCGCGATCAACTTATATGTATATTAGCAATCACGCAAATAAGACTGAAGTCCCTTGTTCCTCCGGCAGATGGCTGACGGAAAGCCACCTCGCTCGGCCCGCCCGAAATCCCTTGCTATGGTCCCGCTGAAACGGCTCTTTCGCCAGGCGCCACTGCCCCCGCCATGTCATCCAGGATCGGGCAGTCCGGCCTGTTGTCGCCATGGCAAGCATGGATCAGTTTCTGCAGGGTCGAGCGCATCGACTGCAGCTCGCGCACCTTCTCCTCGATCGCCGTGACGTGGGCGGCGGCGATCTCGCGCACGTCGGCGCTGGCGCGGTCGCGATCCTGGTAAAGCGCCATCAACTGGCGGCAATCGTCGATGGAAAAGCCGAGGTTGCGCGCGCGGCGCAGGAAGGCCAGCCGGTGGATGTCGTCGCCGGAGTAATCGCGGTAGCCGTTGGCGGCGCGCGCCGGCGCGATCAGGCCGATCTCCTCGTAGTAGCGAATGGTCTTGGCCGGCAGGCCGGACCGCTGGGCTGCATCACCGACATTCATGACTGGTCCTCGATTCCAGGTAACCGTTTGATGTCGCCCTCATTGAATTTCCTTCACAATCCGGTGAGGGCTGTTGCTGAAATGCCATAGTGATACGCCTACCAGCATGTAGGACCACGCATATAGGCATCGTGTGCTTGGCAAGCAAAGCAAATGCCAGCATGAATGATGGCCAAGAAAGCGGTCGACTCGTGCCGCTGCTATTTGGGCGGGGCTCCGGATCACCACATGCGCATGAAGTCGCTTGCAATAATTGCCGCATTGGCGCTGTCCACGGCCATCGCCGGTTGCAGCACCATTGGCGGGCAGATCTTCTCCAACGACTACGGCGCGGTGACCGATGCTGGTTACCAACTGCCGCGCATCCCGATCGAAAAAGTGCCGAGGCAGTACCACCGGCAGGAAGTCAATTACGACACCAAGGAAAAGCCCGGCACCATCATCGTCGATACGCAGAACAAGTTCCTCTACTTCGTCGAGGGCGACGGCCTGGCCATCCGTTACGGCATCGGTGTCGGCCGCGAGGGCTTCGAATGGCATGGCACCGCCCATATCGCCCTGAAGCGCGAATGGCCGACCTGGACGCCGCCGCGCGAAATGATCAAGCGGCAGCCGGAGCTGGCCAAGTTCGCCGATGGCATGGAGCCGGGCCTGAAGAACCCGCTCGGCGCGCGTGCCATGTACCTGTTCAACAAGGGCGGCGACATGGGTTACCGGCTGCACGGCAGCCCGGAATGGAATTCGATCGGCAAGGCGATGTCGTCCGGCTGCATCCGGCTGATGAACCAGGACATCATCGATCTCTATGACCGCGCCTCGGTCGGCGCCAAGGTCATCGTGATGTAGGACCAAGATCCCTCGCGGGATCATGGTCTAACGAGAAGACAAGTTTCGTACGCGGACCGTCTAGGCAACAACGGACGTCCCAAACAGAAAACCGGGCAATTCGGCCCGGTTTTTTGTTGTTTGCGGATAATTGAATGTATTGGCCGGTGCTGCGTCCGGTTGAACGGTCAGGAGACCTGTTCGACCTGCTGCACTTCGGGCACGAAATGGCGAAGCAGGTTCTGGATGCCGTGCTTCAGCGTCGCCGTCGATGACGGGCAACCGGCGCAGGCGCCCTTCATGTGCAGAAACACCGTGCCGTTCTCGAAACCGCGGAAGGTGATGTCGCCGCCGTCCTGGGCCACCGCCGGGCGCACGCGGGTATCGAGCAGTTCCTTGATGGTGATGACGAGTTCCTCGTCCGCCTTGTCGTAGAATTCGCCGGTCTGGCTGGTCTCGGCGGCCGGGCCGGTCTTGGCCATGACCGGCGCGCCGGACATGAAATGCTCCATGATGGCGCCCAGGATCGCCGGCTTCAGGTGCTGCCAGTCGGGACCGTCCTTGGTCACGGTGATGAAGTCGTAGCCGAAGAAGACGCCGGTGACGCCGGGGATTTCGAACAGCCGGCCAGCCAGCGGCGAGGCCGTGGCTGCACTGTCGGCATCGCGGAAGTCGGCGGTGCCTTCCAGCAGCACTTCCTTGCCGGGCAGGAATTTCAGCGTCGCAGGATTGGGCGTCGATTCGGTCTGGATGAACATGGCCGTCTCCGTGCCCGTCTTTGGGCAACTAGTTTGGAATAGTTCTAAATAGGCTCTATCGGCTGGACATTCAAGCGAAACACATCGCTGGAAAGGCCGGCTGGCGGAATGTTTTGCCAAGGATCTGGCTGGCGAATCGAATCCCGGGCGGACCTCAGGCGAGACTGTCGATTTCCTCGTCCGAAAGGTTTTGCGGCACCACGGTCACCGGGATCGGGAAGGCGGCACCCTTGCCGGCCACCGCACCGACCAGCGGTCCGGGACCTTCCTTGCCGGCGCCGGCCGCCAGCACCAGGATGGCGATGTCCTGGTCTTCCTCGATCAGTTTGTGGATCTCTTCCGTCGGCTTGCCTTCGCGCACCACCATTTCCGGCTCGATGCCGAGCTTCTGGCGAACCTTGTTGGCATGGCCGTCGAGAGCCGCGCGCGCCGTGGCGTTCGCCTCCTCGCGCATGATCTTCTCAACACCCAGCCAGTGCTGGAAATCGTCCGGTACGATGACATAGAGCAGCACCAGCGTGCCGCTGGTGCTCTGCGCCCGTTTCGAGGCGTATGCGACGGCGCGCTCGCACTCGGGCGTGTCGTCGATGATCGTCAGGAATTTCCTGCGATGACCGGCTTCGCGGCTGAGGCGTTTGGAGACCATGTCTATCTACTCGGTGTCTATTCGGCCGCAATCTGCCACCGCGGCGGACCGGCGGCAAGCCGCCGGCCTTGGGCCAGTATCTGTTGGAGCCAGCCTGTCTTGGCGAGCGCAGTGCAACCGACGATGCGGATCAGCCCTGCAGCAGGCCGATAATGTCGCGCACGGTTTTCATGGTGGTCTCGGCCAGCACGCCGGCGCGTTCGCCGCCGTCCCTCAGCACCGCGTCGACATAGGCGCGGTCGCCTTCGATACGACGCATCTCGCCGGCGATCGGCGCCAGCTTCTCCACCGCGAGATCGGCCAGCGCCGGCTTGAACACCGAAAACTGCTGGCCGCCGAACTCCTTCAGCACATCGGCCTTCGACATCTCGGCCAGCCCGGCATAGATGCCGACCAGGTTTTCCGCTTCCGGCCGGCTTTCCAGCCCGCCGACCTCGCTCGGCAAGGCTTCCGGATCGGTCTTGGCCTTGCGGATCTTCTTCGAGATGGTGTCGGCATCGTCGGTCAGATTGATGCGCGACAGGTCCGACGGGTCCGACTTCGACATCTTCTTCGACCCGTCGCGCAGGCTCATGATGCGCGCCGCCGGCCCGCCGATGACCGGTTCGGTGATCGGGAAGAAGCCGTTCACCGTCTCCTCGCCGACCTGCATCTCGACGCCGACGCCAAGCTTGGCGATGCGGTCCGAAAAATCATTGTTGAATTTCTGGGCGATGTCGCGGGTCAGCTCCAGATGCTGCTTCTGGTCCTCGCCCACCGGCACATGGGTGGCGCGGTAGAGCAGGATGTCGGCAGCCATCAGCGAGGGATAGGCGAGCAAGCCCAGCGAGGCATTTTCGCGGTCCTTGCCGGCCTTGTCCTTGAACTGCGTCATCTTGTTCATCCAGCCGATGCGCGCGACGCAATTGAAAATCCAGGCAAGCTCGGCGTGCTGCATCACCCGCGACTGGTTGAAGACGATGTGCTTCTTCGGGTCGATGCCAGAGGCGAGGAAGGCGGCGGTGATCGACCGCGTCTGGTCGGCAAGGTCGTCATGCACGAGCTGCGCGGTCAGCGAATGCAGGTCGACGACGCAATAGATGCAGTCGGACGTGTCCTGCAGCGCGACGAATTTCTTGATGGCGCCGAGATAGTTGCCGAGATGCAGATTGCCGGTCGGCTGGACGCCGGAGAAGACGAGTGGCTTGAAGGCGGACATGGGTTTCCTCATGGCTTGTGGAGGGCCGTTTCGCGCGCGGCGAAAGTCTTTCGACGGCGCGCTTATGAACGAGAGTTTGGAGAGGATCAAGAGGCTCTTCGGAGGTCCAAAGGCTTCTCCAGATGTTGACGCAATGATGTAGATAGCTACATAATATCTACTACATCGGATCGACGAGGCTGCGATGACGATCAACATCAACAACAAGGAGGCGGACAGCTTGACGCGTGCCTTCGCCAGAATCGAAGGCGTAGGCATCACCGAGGCGATCGTGATTGCCATGCGCGAAGCCCTGGAGCGGCGCCGCAATCGCGAGACGCCGCTGGAGACAGCGGCAAGGCTGCGCGCCGAGTTCGGAATCAAGCTGAGCGACCAGGCGCGCAAACCGCTTCCGCGCTCGGTATACGACGAATTCTCCGGCGAAGACTGATGTTTGTCGACGCGGCCGCTATCGTCGCGATGCTCAGCCATGAGGCCGAAGCCCAGCGCTGTGCGCAGGCGGTCGTGGAAGCATCAGCTCCGTTCACATCGTCGATCGCCGTCTGGGAAGCGGCAATGGCCCTTTCGCGATCCGAAAAGCTGGCAGTGCCGGTCGAAGTGAGCCTTAAGATAGTCAGTCGTTTTCTCGAAGAGCGGGCTATCGCTTTGCGGGAGCTTCCGCCGGTCTCCGACGCAACGTCGTTGTCCATCGAGGCTGCGTCGCGGTTTCGCAACAACGCTATCCGATTGAACTTGGCGGACTGTTTTCACTACGCTTGCGCGCGTTACTACGCTGTTCCGATGCTTTCGGCGGCCGACGAATTCAGGCTCACGGATCTGGAGACTGTTCCTTAGGCGCCGGCGGTCCCTTGCGCTTCACATTGCGCCGGATCATGCCGAAATCGGCGCCGCCGGTGGCAAAGGCGGTGATGAAGTAGAGCAGCGCCCCGCCGGCCACCAGCGTCAGCAGCGTCGTTGCTTTGACGACCAGCGGCGAGCCGGGACCGAGCCTGACGGCCAGCCAGTGCTCGGCGAAATATAGCGCCACCGCCATCACCGCCGCCGACAGCACCAGCCGCGGAATGCGCTTCAAAAGCGGCACGTCGCGGCCCCAGTGGCCGCGCCGGATCAAGACGGCAAGCAGCATCAGCGCATTGACCCAGCCGGCCACGGCAGAGGCGACCGCAATGCCGGGCGCGCCCATCCTGGGAAACAGTGTCAGCGCGATGGCGACGTTCACCGCCACCGAGATGGCGGCGAAGGTCATCGGCGTGCGCGTGTCCTCGCGGGCGAAATAGCCCGGGGTGAAGGCCTTGATCAGCACGAAGGCCGGCAAGCCGAGCCCGAAGATCGCCAGGATCGCCGCCACGGTTGGGGTCGAATGGTTGGCGGCAAACGCGCCGCGCTCATAGACCAGCCGCACGATCGGCTCCGCCATCACCCAAAGCGCCGCCGCCGCCGGCAAGGTCATGAACAGGGTGAACTCGACCGAGCGGTTCTGCAGATTGGCAGCCTCGATAAGATTGCCTGATTTCAGTGCCCGCGACAGTTCCGGCAGCAGCACGATCGCCACTGCAACACCGACGACACCGAGCGGCAGCTGATAGACGCGGTCGGCATAGGCGAGCGAGGACACCGCACTGTCCTGCGCCGACGCGATCGCCGTGCCGATCAGCTGGTTGATCTGGGTGATGCCGCCGGTGATCGCCGCCGGCAGGGCCAGGATCAGCAGGCGCTTGACGTTCGGCGTCATTTTTGGCCGGCGGAAGCCGATCGCGATGCCGGCGTTGCGGACCGCCACCCAGACGATGGCGAGTTGCACGAGCCCCGCCGCCAGCACGCCCCAGGACAGGCTGAAGCCGACGGCATGGGCATCCAGCCCGTGATACCAGGCATAGCCAAGCACGCTGATCAGGATGATGTTGAGGAACGCCGGCGCGATCGCCGCAGCGAAATAGCGGCGCAGCGAATTCAGCATGCCCGCCATCATGGCGGCGAGCGACATGCAGATGAGGTACGGGAACATGATCGTCGCCAACAGGACGGTCGTCTCGAACTTGCCCGGCGTGTCGGCGAAACCCGGCGCCACCAGGTAGCGCACGATCAGTGGCATCGCCAGTTCCATGACGATGGTCAGCGCCAGCAGCGCCGAAAACAGCACGCCGAACACTTCCTCCGAAAAGCGCTTGGCGCCGTCGGTGCCGTGCGTTTCGATCTCCTTGGCAAACAGCGGCACGAAGGCGGCGTTGAAGGCGCCTTCGGCGAACAGCCGGCGAAAGGTGTTGGGGAACTGGAAAGCGGCGTTGAAGGCGTCGGCGACCGGTCCGGTGCCGAGTGCGGCGGCCATCAGCATCTCGCGGCCAAAGCCGAGCGCGCGGCTCATCAGCGTGCCGGAAGCGACGGTGGCGAATTTCTTGACGAGGCTCATGCGTCTAGGACTGCCTTAGAGCAATTTCAGGAAAAGTGTGAAACGGTTTTCCGTCCGGAATTGCGTTGAAACAAAGAGTTAGAGCGGTTCGCCGTTTCCGTGAAACGGTGAACAGCTCTAGAGATTGGGACAAAGTGAGGATGGCAGTCACTCGGCGGCCGCCTTGGCCTTGCCGCCGCGTTCGGGCGCGATGCCTTCGAGCGTCGCCATCAGCCGGTTGCGGATGGTGGCGATGCGGGCCGGGCTGTCGATCTTCTGGCTGGTGAGGTCGGTGACATAGAAGGTGTCGATGACCTTTTCGCCGAACGTAGTGATGTGTGCCGAAGCGATGTCGAGCGACAGGTCTGACAGCGTGCCGGTGATCTCCGACAGCAGGCCCGGGCGGTCGAGCCCCTCGACCTCGATGACGGAAAACCGGTTCGACAGCGTGTTGCGGATCTCGGCGCGCGGCGGGATTTTGAACACCTTGGCGCCGCGCTTTGGCTTGGTGCGCTTCTCGATCATCTCCGGCAGCCAGCTCTTGCCCGACAGCACGTCCTCGATCAGCCGGCCGACGCGCTCGGCACGACGGCGCTCGTCCTCGTCGCGGTCGAATTCCCGCGAGATCAGGATCGTGTCGAGGGCGCGGCCGTCCGAGGTGGTAAAAATCTGCGCGTCGACGATGTTGCCGCCGGCGCCGGCGCATGCTCCGGCAATGACCGAGAGAAGACGGGGATGGTCCTGCGCCAAAACGGTGATCTCGGTCACCGCCTCGAACTGATGGGTCTTGACCATGGTGGCAAGCTTGTTGCCGGCCGCGTCCGCCTCGCGGATGAACTCGGCGTGGCGAATCTGGTCCGGCAGGTCGACGGCCAGCAGATAGTTCTCGTAGTGCAGTCCGACATAGCGCTTGCGGGCCTTGTCGGGCCAGTCGGCGAGCGCCTCGGCCAGGCGTTCGCGCGCCGCCGCCGTGCGCTGTGCGCGCGACACTTCCGAGAAGCCGCCGGTCAGAAGCAGTTCGGTCTCGTAATAGAGCGTGCGCAGCAGCTGGCCTTTCCAGCCGTTCCAAACACCGGGTCCGACACCCCTGATGTCGCAGACGGTGAGGATCAAAAGCATCTTCAGCCGCTCGACCGATTGCACGACCGACGCGAAATCCTCGATCGTCTTGCGGTCGTTGAGATCGCGCGTCTGCGCCGTCATCGACATGACGAGGTGGTTTTCGACCAGCCAGGCGACCGTTTCCGTATCCGCTGGCGACAACCCCATATGCGGGCAGATGCGCCGTGCGATGCGGGCGCCGGCCTCGGAATGATCTTCCGGCCTGCCCTTGGCGATGTCGTGCAGCAGCACGGCGACATAGAGCGCCTCGCGGCTCTTCTTCAGGCCCGGCATCAGCGAATGCGACAGCGGATGCACCTTCTCGCCGTCGCCGCGTTCGATTTCTGCCAGCACGCCGATGCAGCGGATCAGGTGCTCGTCCACCGTGTAGTGATGGTACATCGAGAACTGCATCATGGCGACGATCTTGCCGAAGTCGGGGATCAGCCGCCCGAGCAGCCCGGCCTCGTTCATGCGCCGCAGATTGAGTTCGGCGTTGCGGTCCGAGGTCAATATGTCGAGGAACAGCCGGTTGGCTTCCTCGTCGCGGCGCAGCGACTTGTTGACCAGGCCGAGCGAGCGCGTCAGCAGCTTCAGCGCATCGGGATGGAATTCCAGCCCGTGCTTGTCGGCGAACCAGAACAGTCTCAAAAGATTGACGGGATCGCGTTCGAACACCTGATCGTCGGCGATGTTGATGCGGTGGTTGTCGACAATGAAGTCCGAGGTGCCGGCGAGCTTGCGCTTGCGGCGCTGGAAGGTGAGGAAGATGCGGTTGAACCCCGGCACATGCTTGGCCTGCTCTTCCTCAAGCGCGGCGCAGAAGATGCGGGTCAGGTCGCCGACATCCTTGGCGACGAGGAAGTAGTGCTTCATGAAGCGTTCGACGGCCGACAGGCCGGGATGGGTGGTGTAACCCAGCCGCCCGGCGATCTCGCGCTGGATGTCGAAATGCAGCCGCTCCTCGGCCTTGCCGGTGAGGAAATGCATGTGGCAGCGCACCGCCCAGAGAAAATCCTCGGCCTTCTGGAACTCGCGGTACTCGGCTTCGGTGAAGACGCCCTTTTCGACCAATTCCTCGCCGGTGCGCACCCGGTAGAAGTATTTGCCGATCCAGAACAGCGTCTGCAGGTCGCGCAGGCCGCCCTTGCCGTCCTTGACGTTGGGCTCGACCAGATAGCGGCTTTCGCCGGCCTTGGCGTGGCGCTCGTCGCGTTCGGCGAGCTTGGCCTGGACATATTCCGGCCCGGTTGTGCGCACCACCTCGTGGTCGAAGCGCAGCATCAGCTCGTCATAGAGCTTGCGTTCGCCCCACAGGAAGCGCGCTTCCAGGATCGAGGTGCGGATGGTGATGTCGGTGCGCGACAGCCGCAGGCACTCATCGATGTTGCGGGTGGCGTGGCCGACCTTCAAGCCGAGATCCCACAGCATGTAGAGCATGTATTCGACGGTTTGTTCGCCCCACGGCGTCTGCTTGTAGGGCAAGAGGAACAGGAGGTCGATGTCTGATCCTGGCGCCAGCGTGCCGCGGCCGTAGCCGCCGACCGCGACGACGGCCATGCGTTCGGCCGACGAACGGTTCTTCACCCGGTAGACATGCGTCGCAGCGAAATCGTAGAGCGCCCGGATCAGCTCATCCATCAGGTGCGACAGCCGCTCGGCACAGGCATTGCCGCCGCCATCCGCTCTCAGCATGACCTCGGCGATCTTTCGGCCTTCGGCAAGCCGGGCCTTGAGAAGCTGCAGAACGCCGGCGCGGGCGGCCGCTCCGGAACCGTCGCCGGCGGTGGCCGTGGTCACCGCGGTCATCTCGCGGCGCAAGGCTTCGCTGTCGATCAGTTCATCGAGCTTCAGGGAGATTTTCGCCATAGGTACCGGTTGGCCTTGCCTTTTGGGCGGCGTCTATAGCGCGTTTTCGCGGCGCTGGGTATGGGGCTGGCCGACAGCCGGTAAACGACCTAGTCCGTTGCCTCGATCGGGTCGAGCGGCACGACAATCCGTTGCCGGAATCTGCAGAAATCGGCGATCCACCGTGCGGTTCGCCCGGCCTCCCTGCTGATTCTCACGGCCATCGGCTTCCTCTGCCTTCCCATAAGCCCGCTCGCGGTCCGCGCGGCATCGCGTTCTTGGTCAAGCAGGCTTGGCAGCTTTCCGCCGATGAACTGATCCTGTGCGCAGAGCGCCGGAACAAGTTGGTAGATGGTCTTGCCGGCCGACAGGATGGGGTTGAAGATGAGATCATCGGTGGCAATGTTGACCTGCGCCGTTGCCTCCAGAAAGTCGCGCGCCGTTTGCCGCGAGAGCAGATAACCGCCGGCCCCCGGATGGCCCTTGCGGAGCCGGACCATGGAAAAACCATGTCCGGCAGAGGTCCTTCTCCTCTGGATCACGGTTGTGGAGAAGAATGTCTCGAGCTTCACGACGTCGGCGTCCGCCGGCACCCAACTCGTATCGCCCAGCAATGCCCCGGCCTTGCTGGAGAAGACCATGTCGTCCTCGAACACGGCGCCGTATGGGGCCTCGTCCTGGGCAATGATCGTCCAGCAGGCTCGATGACTGTGCAGGCAGGCGATTTCGCTGCTGGAGAGCGGCCGGATGGCATGTATCGCGTGCTGCGGCTGCAGCATCAGCTCGGGACGTTCCTTGCCATCGATCCCCGCGACCCGCTCGAACCCGATGCCCATGCGGGCGAACTCGGCTGTCATATGGGCAAGCCGGTGGGGAGATCGATCGAGATTGATAACCAGGCGCTTCATTTTTCGAGCTATTTTGTATGAAAACTTTGTTTACGAAATTGTAAGGTTCACAGGAACCGCCAAGCACCGCAGGAGCCTTCTAGCGCAGGTGACGTCGTGGTTTGTTGACCGCCTCAGAAGTGGATATTATGCCACAACCTGAAAGACAAGCTTTTAAACCCAGCCATTTTCCCAGGATTACCGGGGGATTACATGTTTCTGGCGGCTGGGGGAATTTTCTATTCAAGGTCACCGGCGGCAAGATGGAGTTCGCCCGGAGCCCAGGATTTCCCTCGGTAGCTCAAGCGAACCTGAGCTTTTGCTGGGCGAACAGCCCGGTCGTGGCCCCAAATGCGAAAAATCGGAACAGCCCTTGACCTTCCAGTTACTGGAAGCACTACCTCCGTACCAGACAGAGGCATAGAGGCATTTTGGAATGACGCATCCAGACCATGATCACCACGGCAACCACCATGCACATGGCGCGCATGGCAGCTGTTGCGCACCGAAAGCTGTGGATGCAGCGGCCGTTCTGCGCGATCCGGTCTGCGGCATGACCGTGGATCCGGCCGCCGGCAAGCCGACATCGGAGCATGGCGGCCGCCTCTATCATTTCTGCAGTGAAGGCTGCCGTTCGAAATTCCAGGCCGGGCCGGAACAATATTTGACGGCCACCGACCCTGTCTGCGGCATGAGCGTCGACCGCTCGACGGCGAAGCACTTCGTCCGCCATGAAGGCCAAGGCTTCTACTTCTGTTCCGCCGCTTGCCAGGCGAAATTCGAAGCGGCGCCGCAGACCTACCTCGGCGACAGGCCGGCGCCGCCGCCCGCGCCCAAGGGCACGCAATACACCTGCCCGATGCATCCGGAGATCATCCGCGACAAGCCCGGCTCCTGCCCGATCTGCGGCATGGCGCTTGAGCCGATGGGCGTACCATCGGGCGATGAGGGGCCAAATCCCGAGTTGGTCGACTTCACCAGGCGGTTCTGGGTCAGCGCGGCCCTGTCGATCCCGCTTCTGATCTTCGCCATGGCGCCGATGGTCGGCCTGAGCTTCGAAAACCTCGTCGGCGACCGGACAAAAACTTGGGCGGAGTTGGCGTTGGCAAGCCCGGTGGTGCTCTGGGCCGCCTTTCCCTTCTTTCATCGTGGCTGGGAGTCGGTCCTCAACCGCAGCCCCAACATGTGGACGCTGATCTCGCTGGGCGTTGGTGCGGCCTACCTCTACAGCGTCGTCGCCACGCTCTTCCCAGACATCTTCCCGCATCAGTTCCGCGGCCATGGCGGTGCCGTGCCGGTCTATTTCGAGGCCGCCGCCGTCATTGTCGCGCTGGTCTTCCTCGGCCAGGTGCTGGAACTGCGTGCCCGCGAAAAGACCGGATCGGCGATCCGCGCCTTGCTCGATCTGGCGCCGAAGACCGCGCGGCGTATCGCCGAGGACGGTTCCGAGACCGACGTGCCGCTGGACAGCGTCAAGGCCGGCGATCGCCTGCGTATCCGGCCCGGCGACGCCGTGCCGGTCGACGGCACCGTGCTCGAAGGTCGCTCCTCCATCGACGAATCGATGATCACGGGCGAACCGTTGCCGGTCGAAAAGGCCGAGGGCGACGCCCTCACTGGCGGCACGCTCAACAGGAACGGCTCGCTGATCATGCGCGCCGAGCGGATCGGCGCCGAGACCACGCTGGCGCGCATCGTCGAACTGGTCGCCAAGGCACAGCGCTCGCGCGCGCCGATCCAAGGCCTGGCCGACCGCGTTTCCTTCTACTTTGTCCCGGCCGTCGTCCTTGTCGCCATCGTGGCCTTCATTGCCTGGGCTATCTTCGGCCCCGAGCCCAGCCTGATCTTCGCCATCGTCTCGGCGGTCTCGGTGCTGATCATCGCCTGTCCCTGCGCGCTTGGCCTCGCCACGCCGATGTCGATCATGACCGCCACCGGGCGCGGTGCACATGCCGGCGTGCTGATCAAGGAAGCCGCAGCGCTCGAACGCTTCGCCTCCGTCGACACGCTGATAGTCGACAAAACCGGCACCTTGACCGAGGGCCGGCCGAAACTGACGGATGTCGTCGCGGCAAACGGCTTTTCCGAAGACGAGCTGCTGGGTCACGCCGCAAGCCTGGAGAAGGGCTCGGAGCATCCGCTGGCCGAGGCCATCGTCGAGGGCGCGGCGGCGCGCGGCGCGACCGTCACTGACGCCGGCGATTTCGAGGCGGTTACCGGCAAGGGCGTTTCAGGCACGGTGTCGGGCAAGGCCGTGGCGCTCGGCAATGCCGCGATGATGGGCGATCTCGGCATCGACGTTTCCGCCGTTTCGGCCAGCGCAGAAACGCTGCAGGGCGACGGCAAGACCGCGATGTTCGTCGCTGTCGGCGGCAGATTGGCCGGCATCGTCGCCGTCGCCGACCCGGTCAAGGCGACCACCGCCGAGGCGATCAAGGCGCTGCATGACAGCGGCTTGAGGATCATCATGGCAACCGGCGACAATGAGCGCACCGCGAACGCAATCGCCAAAAGCCTCGGCATCGACGAGGTTCGCGCCGGGCTGCTGCCGGAACAGAAGGCGGCCCTGGTCGAGGAACTGCGCGGCAGGGGCGCCGGTGTCGCCATGGCTGGCGACGGCGTCAATGACGCACCGGCCCTGGCCAGCGCCGAAGTCGGCATCGCCATGGGCACCGGCGCCGATGTCGCGGTCGAAAGCGCCGGCATCACGCTGGTCAAGGGCGACCTCAACGGCATCGTGCGGGCCCGTACGCTTGCCCAGGCGACGATCGGCAACATCCGCCAGAACCTGTTCTTCGCCTTCCTCTACAATGTGCTTGGCGTGCCGGTCGCCGCCGGCGTGCTCTATCCGCTCACCGGCATGCTTCTGTCGCCGATGCTGGCGGCGGCGGCGATGAGCCTGTCCTCCGTTTCGGTCATCGCCAACGCATTGCGGCTGCGGACGTTGAAACTCTGATCCAAACCCCCAAATACGAAAAGCTACAACAGGAGACCATGAATGACCTTAGCCAAGAAACTCGTGCTTTTGCTGATGGCGGCCGGAATGCTGCTCGCCGTTTTCCTCGAAAGCGTTCCGGCGCAGAGCGAAGAGATGAAACATGACATGGCCGGCATGGCGATGGGTGCGCAAAGCCCCGCCACTGTTGGCTACAAGAAGGCGATGGACAAGATGCACAAGGACATGATGGTCAAATACACCGGCAATGCCGATGTCGACTTCGTCCGCGGCATGATCCCGCACCATCAGGGCGCCATCGACATGGCCAAGGTCGAGCTTGCCAATGGCAAGGACCCGGAAATCCGCAAGCTTGCCGAAGGCGTCATCGCCGCGCAGGAAGCCGAAATCAAGCAGATGCAGGACTGGCTTGCCGCTCATCCGGTGAAGTGAGCCCTTTCGCGACAGGGAGATTTGGCGAGAACGCCTCTGGATTTCTCGCCCGCCCTGTGATGCGATCCGGCCTCGAACGGAGCCTGCCATGCCATCTGCCATGAGAACCACCACACTGCCCTCCGGCGAAGCCGTTCAGGTGCTTGGCCAGGGTACCTGGAAGATGGGCGAAGATTCGCGCCGTCGTGCCGATGAGGTCAAAGCGCTGAAGCTCGGCCTCGACCTTGGCATCACGCTGATCGACACCGCCGAAATGTATGCCAGCGGCGGCGCCGAGGAGGTGGTGGCCGAAGCCATTGCCGGGCGCCGCGCCGAAGTCTTCGTGGTTTCGAAAGTTCTGCCGTCAAACGCGTCGCGAGCGGGCGTGCAGCGCGCCTGCGAGAACAGCCTGAAGCGCCTGCGCACCGACCGCATCGACCTCTATCTCTTGCATTGGCCGGGCAGCGTGCCCTTGATGGAGACGGTCGAAGCCTTCGAGGCTTTGAAGAAGGCCGGCAAGATCCGCCATTGGGGCGTCAGCAATTTCGACACCGAGGAGATGGAGGATCTGGCCGGTCTGCCCGACGGCGGCAACGTCCAGACCAATCAGGTGCTCTACAATCTGGTCCGCCGTGGCCCCGAGTTCGATCTCGCGCCCTGGAGCCGGCAGCGCGGCATTCCCCTGATGGCCTATTCTCCGGTCGAGCAAGGCGCGCTGGCGCGCAATGCCAGGCTCGATGCCGTCGCCGCCCGCCACAATGCGACCCCGGCACAAATCGCCCTGGCCTGGGTGATGCACCAGGACGGCGTCATCGCCATTCCGAAGGCCAGCAGCCAGGAGCATGTCCGTCAGAATGTCGCCGCACTCGACATCAAGCTCACGGCTGAAGATCTCACCGATCTCGACCGCGCCTTCCCGCCGCCGACGCGTAAGCGCGGGCTGGAGATGATCTGACTATTTCCCCGCCAGACCCTTCAGCCGGTACAGCGCCTCCAGCGCCTCTCTCGGCGTCATCTCGTCGGGATTGATCTCGCCCAGCGCAGCACCCAGCGCCTCGCTCTTCACCGGCTTGGGCGCTTCGCGCTTCATCGCCACGGAAAACAGCGGCAGGTCGTCAACGAGCCGGTTGGTCTTGCCGGAAACCTCGCCTTCCTCCAGCTGGTGCAGCACCTGCTTGGCCCGGTCGACCACCGCTTCCGGCAGGCCGGCGAGCCGCGCCACCTGCACGCCGTAGGAGCGGTCGGCGGCACCCTTGCCGACCTCATGCAGGAAGACGACGTCGCCTTCCCATTCCTTGACCCGCATGGTGACATTGTGGAGCCGCGCCAGCTTGCCGGCGAGCGAGGTCATTTCGTGGAAATGGGTGGCGAAGATCGCCCGGCAGCGGTTCTTCTCATGCAGATATTCCACCGCCGCCCAGGCGATCGACAGGCCGTCGAAGGTCGCGGTGCCGCGGCCAATTTCATCCAGGATCACCAGCGCCCGTTCGCCGGCCTGGTTGAGGATCGCCGCCGTCTCGACCATCTCGACCATGAAGGTCGAGCGGCCGCGCGCCAGATCATCCGAGGCGCCGACGCGCGAGAACAGCCGGTCGACGACGCCGATATGGGCCGATGCCGCCGGCACGAAGGAACCGGTCTGGGCCAGGATGGCGATCAGCGCGTTTTGCCGCAGGAACGTCGATTTACCGCCCATGTTCGGGCCGGTCAGCAGCCAGATCGCACCGTTCTTGGCGCTGCCCTCGGGTGAGAGGTCGCAGTCATTGGCAACGAACGGGCCTTCGCCGGAGCGGCGCAAGGCCTGCTCGACCACCGGATGCCGGCCGCCGGAAATCTCGAAGGCGAGGCTCGAATCCACCACCGGCCGGCACCACGCCTCGCTTTCCGAGAGCAGCGCCAGCGCCGCCGACACGTCGATCACGGCGAGCGCATCGGCGCCGGCACGGATCTTTTCCGCCTCGCCGACGGCTTCCACCGTCAGCGCATCGAAGGCCGCCAGTTCGATGCTGAGTGCCCGGTCGGCGGCATTGGCGATCTTGGTCTCGAGCTCGGCAAGCTCGGTCGTGGTGAAGCGCATGGCATTGGCCATGGTCTGGCGATGGATGAAGCGCGCCTTGGCGCCATCGCTGCCGGTCATCACCGCATGGTGGTTGGCGGTCACCTCGATATAGTAACCCAGCACATTGTTGTGCCGGATTTTCAGCGATCGGATACCGGTCTCCTCGATCAGCGAGCGCTCCAGCCCGGCGATCACTTTTCGGGACTCGTCGCGCAGCGCCCGCATCTCGTCGAGTTCCGGATGGTAGCCGCCGCGCAGGAAACCGCCGTCGCGCTTCAACAGTGGCAGTTCCTCGCCGAGCGCCTGCATCAGATGCTGGGCAAGCGCCTGGGGCAGCGCCTGGATGGCGGCCATTGCATCAGCCAATTCCTGGGGCAGGGCGGTCGCGGCGAAGATTTCGGCGATCGCGCCGGCCGCCTCGAAGCCGGCGCGCAGCGCGCCGAGGTCACGCGGGCCGCCGCGGTTGAGCGCCAGCCTGGACAAAGCGCGCGGCATGTCGGCGACGCTCTTCAGGCTCGTCCGCACCGCCTGGCACAGCCGGGTTTCGGAGCGGAAGAACGACACCGAGTCCAGGCGCGCGCCGATCGCCGCCGGGTCGGTCAGCGGCGCCATCAGCCGGTCGGCGAGCAGCCTGGCGCCGCCGCCGGTCACCGTGCGGTCGATCGCCTTGAACAGCGAACCCTCGCGGCTCCCCGACAATGTACGCAGCAGCTCCAGATTGCCGCGCGTCGCCGGATCGATGAACAGCGTCGAGCCCTGCTCCTCGCGCTCGGGCCGCGACAGCGGCGGCCGCTCGGCCTTCTGCGTCTTCTCGACATAGGCGATGGCACCTGAGATCGCCGACAGTTCGGCGCGCGAAAACGTGCCGAAACTGTCCGGCGTCGCCACATCGAAGAAGCGGGCGATGCGCCCGGTGGCCGAGGCCGAATCGAACAGCGATGGCGGCTGCGGGTTGGCGACGCGGCCAAGCACGTCGAACACCGGCCTCAGCTGCGGATCGTGGAACACCGGCTCGGCGACGATCAGCTCGCGCGGATCGACGCGGAAGATGTCGGCGAGCAGCCGGTCGGCGGTGGTTTCGGCAACGCGGAAGGCGCCGGTCGAGATGTCGATCCAGGCAATTGCGAAGCTGTGGTCGCTGCCGCCCTTCACCCGTCCCAGCGCCATCAGGAAACTGGATTCGGACGGCGCCAGCAATTTGTCTTCGGTGATGGTGCCTGGCGTCACCAGCCGCACCACATCGCGGCGCACCACCGATTTGGAGCCGCGTTTCTTGGCTTCGGCCGGATCCTCGATCTGCTCGCAGACGGCGACGCGGAAACCCTGGCCGATCAGTTTCTGCAGATAGTCGTCGGCCGCATGCACCGGCACGCCGCACATCGGAATGTCGTGGCCCTGGTGCTTGCCGCGCTTGGTCAACACGATGCCCAGCGCCCGGCTCGCCTTTTCGGCATCGTCGAAAAACAGCTCGTAGAAATCGCCCATGCGGTAGAACAGCAGCGAATCCGGGTTCGCCGCCTTGATCTCGATGAACTGCTCCATCATCGGCGTCACGGCGGCAGTGCCGGGCTGCGGCGGCGTCATCACCTCGGGGGCGTCGGGCTCGTTCGGGCTATGCATGTTCATGGCGCGGCACGCTAGCAGATGTGATGGCCGGGTTTAATGCCGGGGCCTCGAAAAGCAGGGGAAGACCGAGGCGATCTCATGCACGCAATTGCCCCTCGGTCTGCGATTCCCACGCGCTGGCGGTTTACACGCGGCGGCGCGTGGTCTTAATTCGGACCGAAACAAAGCACCCCGCCTCAAGGAGGTGCAGCACCGGCGAGGAAATCAAAAGCATCATGGCCAGGAAAACCGAGAACAACGGTCCGTCCGTCAGCGCGCAGGAAGCGCTCGAATTCCACGCGATGGGCCGGCCCGGCAAGCTGGAGATCGTCGCCACCAAGCCGATGACGACGCAGCGCGATCTGAGCCTCGCCTATTCGCCTGGCGTCGCCGTGCCGGTGCGCGCCATTGCCGAGGATCCCAGCCGCGCCTTCGACTACACGACGCGCGGCAACATGGTCGCCGTCATTTCCAACGGCACCGCCATTCTTGGCCTTGGCAATCTCGGCGCGCTGGCCTCGAAGCCGGTGATGGAAGGCAAGGCGGTGCTGTTCAAGCGCTTCGCCGATGTCGATTCCATCGATCTCGAGGTCGACACTGAGGATGCCGACGAGTTCATCAATTGCGTGCGCTTCCTCGGGCCGTCCTTCGGTGGCATCAACCTCGAAGACATCAAGGCGCCGGAATGCTTCATCATCGAGCAGCGCCTGCGCGAACTGATGGACATCCCTGTCTTCCATGACGACCAGCACGGTACCGCCATCATCTCGGCCGCCGGCCTGATCAACGCGCTTGAAATCACCGGCCGCGACATGAAGACCACGAAGATGGTCTGCAACGGCGCCGGCGCCGCCGGCATCGCCTGCATCGAGCTGATGAAGGCGATGGGCTTCGCGCCGGAAAACATCACTTTGTGCGACACCAAGGGCGTCGTCTTCCAGGGCCGCACCGAAGGCATGAACCAATGGAAGTCGGGGCATGCGGTCAAGACCGAGGCGCGCAGTCTCGCCGACGCGCTCGACGGCGCCGATATCTTCCTCGGCCTCTCGGCCAAGGGCGCGCTGACCACTGCCATGGTGCAGTCGATGGCCAAGAACCCGATCATCTTCGCCATGGCCAATCCCGATCCGGAAATCACGCCCGAGGAAGTGGCAGAGATCCGCACCGATGCCATCATGGCGACCGGGCGTTCGGACTATCCGAACCAGGTCAACAATGTGCTCGGCTTCCCCTACATCTTCCGCGGAGCGCTGGATGTCAGGGCCACCACCATCAACGACGACATGAAGATCGCCGCGGCCAAGGCGCTCGCCGAACTGGCGCGCCAGGACGTGCCCGACGACGTCGCCGCCGCCTATCAGGGCAACCGGCCGAAATTCGGCCCCAACTACATCATCCCGGTGCCGTTCGACCCGCGCCTGATCTCGGCCATTCCACTTGCGGTGGCCAAGGCGGCGATGGAGTCGGGCGTTGCCCGCAAACCGATCCTCGACCTCGACCGCTATGCGCAGGAACTGTCGGCGCGCCGCGACCCGATCGCCTCCACCCTGCAGCGCATCTACGACCGCGTGCGGCGCCAGCCCAAACGCATCGTCTTCGCCGAGGGCGAGGAGGAGCAGGTGATGCGCGCCGCCGTCTCCTATGTGAACCAGCGCCTCGGCACCGCCATCCTGCTCGGCCGCGACGACGTCATCAAGGAAAACGCCAAGCACGCCGGCATCGACCTGAACAAACAAGGCATCGAGATCATCAATGCGCGGCTGTCGCGCCGCAACGGCATCTACACCGACTATCTCTACGAGCGCATGCAGCGCAAAGGCTTCCTGTTCCGCGACTGCCAGCGCCTGATCAACAACGACCGCAACCACTTCGCCGCCTGCATGGTGGCGCTGGGCGATGCCGACGGTATCGTCACCGGCGTCACCCGCAACTATTCCACCGCGCTCGACGACATCCGCCGCGTCATCGACGCCAAGCCCGGTCATCGCGTCATCGGCGTCTCGATCGTGCTGGCGCGGGGCAAGACGGTGCTGGTCGCCGACACCGCCGTGCACGACATGCCGAACGCCGAGCAGATCGCCGACATCGCCGAGGAAGCGGCAGGCTTCGCCCGCCGCATGGGTTATGAGCCGAGGCTCGCCATGCTCGCCTACTCCACCTTCGGCCATCCGCAGGGCGAACGCTCCGAGCGCGTCCAGGAGGCGGTGCGCATCCTCGACAAGCGCCGCGTCGATTTCGAATATGACGGCGAAATGGCCGCCGACGTCGCCCTCAACGCCCGCGCCATGGCGCAATACCCGTTCATAAGGCTCACCGGTCCGGCCAATGTGCTGATCATGCCGGCGTTCCACTCGGCCTCGATCTCAACCAAGATGCTGCAGGAACTCGGCGGCTCCACGGTCATCGGCCCGCTGCTGGTCGGGCTGAACAAGCCGGTGCAGATCGTCTCCCTGAACGCCAAGGACAGCGACATTGTCAACATGGCCGCGATCGCGGCTTATACGGCGGGGACTTGAGCGGGCGGTTCGCGTGGAAGGCGCGGGCTAACGACCTGACCTCCAACGAGGCGGCGCCCAAAGCGCCGTCGCACCCCCATAACAGATTGATAAGATTCAGCTGATATACGGAAGCTCTTGCCGCATGCCGTAACGGCATCCACGGCGCGCTCAGACCGCTAAATGGGGGTGCGGCCATGAAGCATGACGGAGTTTCTGTATCCGTGGTCGGCGAGCGAGCCTACCACGACGAGCGGCTGGACGCCTTGCTCAGCATCACCGGCCGCATGGACGGTTATCTCTACCGCTGCCGCAACGACGCGTCCTACACCATGCTCTATATCAGCGACGGCATTTTCACCGTCAGCGGTTACCGGCCGAGCGATTTCATCCACAACGCGGTGCGCGACTATGTCTCGGCCATCCACCCGGATGATCTGCCGTCGGTCTATGCGGCCGTCGACACCGCGCTCGAGGCACGCTGCAACTGGAACGTCGACTACCGCATCGTGCCCAGCGTCGGCGAACCGCTCTGGGTCCGCGAGATCGGCGGCGGTGTCTGGGATGATGCCGGCGAGCTCGAATTCCTGGAAGGCTTCGTCGTCGACATCAGCGACCGCAAGGTCGTCGAGGACCTCAACGCCCAGCTGGTCCTCGATCTGAAGACCGCCAACGAGGAATTGTCCGCGCAAAAACGCGAGATCGAGGTGGCCAAGCAGCAGAGCGACCATTCGGCCAACCACGATGCCTTGACCGACCTGCCCAACCGGCGTGCCTTCCACAACGAGCTCAAGTCGGTGGTTACCCGCTGCGGCGCCACCGGCGAGGCGGCCGGGCTTTTGTTCATCGACCTCGACCGGTTCAAGGAAGTCAACGACACGCTCGGCCACGAGGCCGGCGATGCGCTGCTGCAGCGCGTGTCGAGCCAGCTTCGCTCGATCCTGCGCAGTGCCGATTTCGTCGCCCGGCTCGGCGGCGACGAGTTCGCCTTCCTGTTCTCGGCCGACACCGAACTGGCACAGCAGAAGGCCGTGCGCGTCGCCGAACGCATCCTGGAAAGGTTGCGGATCAAGGTTCCGACGCCCAATGGCGCCATCCAGGTCGGCTGCACCGTTGGCGTGGCGATGTATCCGGCGGAAGCCACCGACTCCGAAGCGCTGATCGCACTCGCCGACCGGCTGATGTACATCGGCAAGAAGAGTGGCCGAAACCGGCTGGTCACCGCGAGCGAAATGACGCCGCAACAGCCATCGTCCGGGCCTCACCTTCGCAAGACGGCGTAGCGCGCCGACTCCGAAATCCGAGGGTTGACCGCGCCGGCTTCAGCCTGGCGCGAACGCCCGTGCCGCTTCGACCACGTCCTCGATCTGGTCCTGCCGCAGCAGGTCGATCGGAATGCGGCCGTCGAGTTGCGCTGCCGGCCGCGTCAGCCACAGCCAGGCCAGTCTCGGATTGCCGATCAGCGACTGCACGTTGCTTATGCCTGCGACCGGCCTGCCGTCGACGAACTGCGCCAAGGGGAAGACGTGCTTGCGGCCGCCCTTGCGCAAGGCGACGACGTCGCCGCGCCTTTGCCAGCGGTGCAGGGTCGAGCGGGCGATGCGCAGGTTTTCCTCGAGATAGGTCGAGCCGGCAACCCGACCCGCCCAGTCCTCGATCAGCATCGATTCGAGGTCGTCGGACTGGGGCGGCGGAGGAAGCGGCTCATCGGCCAGCAAAGCCGTCGACCGATTTGTGGCCCCGGCGGTGCCGGCTTCGCTGCGGCGCGCGGCTTCCGCCGCCAGCGCGCGCACGAATTTCGAGGCAAGACCGGGAAGGTCGGCATGGATGGCGTCGATGGCGCGCTGATGCTTCGGCGACAGCAAGGTGACCGCGGACGCTATGCTGCCGGCGATCTTGCCGACCGAGACCACGGTCGATTGGTTTATGGCTTCATCATAACGGGCAAGTGCGCGCTCGACATCCTCCGCGACCATCTCCGCGAAGTCGTCCTGTCCAAGACCGGTTGGCTGAAATCTGCTCATGCATCTGTCTTCCGGCCGCACGCTCCTCCCTCAGCCGCGGCCGATTGCTGAATTTCTAGTGCGGAAAACGGAAATTGCGGCGGCAACGCATCGCGCCGCCCGACAGCTTGCTGTCTTGCATCTTTTCAACATCCCATCTGACTGCGGACGCGCCCCGAAATGTCAGTCACGGGACGCTCTCGATTTCGTGTAGGAGCGATGTGTGACAGTCACGCGACGATAAAGCTGCCGATCTCCCCCCTCGTGGGGGAGATGCCCGGCAGGGCAGAGAGGGGCGCGAAGGATCGCTGCGTAGCTATGCCTGCGCCGTGCCCCCGCGCTCTCGACGGCGTCGCGCCCTGAAGCCATGAAGTAAACATTGGAAATGCCAGCGGGACAGCGCCCCCCTCTGGCCTGCCGGCCATCTCCCCCACAAGGGGGGAGATCAGCAGTTGTCCCTACAGCAACCCGGCCTGTTCCGCCTCGCGGCGCAGGTTCTGCCTTGGCCTTGGGCCGAGCTGCTGGATCACCAGGCCGGCGGCCAGCGAGCCGAGGTCGCCGCAGGTCTTGAGGTCGCGGCCTTGCGTATAGCCGTGCAGGAAACCGGCGGCGTAGAGATCGCCGGCGCCCGTCGTGTCGACCAGCTCCCGGATGGCGGTGGCCTGGATGACCACGGTCTCGTCGCCGCGCACGATGACCGAGCCCTTTTCCGAGCGGGTCACGGCAGCGATCTTGCAGTCCTTGCGGATTTGCGCCAGCGCCTCGTCGAAGGACGATGTCTGGTAGAGTGACTTGATCTCGTGGCTGTTGGCAAAGACGATGTCGACCGTGCCCGAGCGCATCAGCTCGAGGAACTCGTCGCGGTAGCGGTCGACGCAAAAGGAATCCGACAGCGTCATCGAGACTTCGCGGCCTGCCGCATGTGCCAGCCTGGCCGTCTGCCGGATCGCTTCCTTGGCGCGCGGCGGGTCCCACAGATAGCCCTCGAAATAGGTGACCTTGGCGCCGGATGCCTTGTCGGCCTCGACATCCTCTGGTCCGAGCTCGACGCAGGCGCCGAGATAGGTGTTCATCGAGCGTTCGCCATCGGGGGTGACGAAGATCATCGAGCGTGCCGTCGGCGGCTCGCCGGTGAGCGGTTTGGTGTCGAAGGCGACGCCCTGCGCATGGATGTCGTGCGCGTAGATTTCGCCCAGCGCATCATCGGAGACCTTGCCGAAGAAGGCGGCGCGGCCGCCGAAGGAGGCGACGCCGGCCGCCGTGTTGCCGGCGCTGCCGCCGGAAGCTTCGATCGCCGGGCCCATGCGGCTGTAGAGCAGTTCGGCGCGCTGGGTGTCGATGAGGTTCATCGCGCCCTTGATGATGCCGTTGGTTTCGAGGAATTCCTCCTCGCACTGGGCGATGATGTCGACAATGGCATTGCCGATGCAAAGCACGTCATAATCCGGCATCAATGTCTCCACCAAAAACCTAGAGCAATTCCAGGAAAAGTGCTTAGCGGTTTTCCGTTCGGAATTGCGTACAAAGAGAGAGCCGGCTTCTTGCCACGCTGGCCGGGCGCGGGTTTAGCGATTCGCGGCGGCTTTGCCTAGAGCATGTTGATATTCAGGGGATGCCGGCCTGAACCTGAATTGCATCACGGCCTGGAGCGTAACACGCCAGGCGCTACGACAATTCGACCGTGGACGAAGCATTTCTTCGCGGCGTTGCCTAAAAGTCAGGCCCGATCGACCGCATTCGAAGACGGCAGGCCCATGACCGCAAAGAACGACACGACCACCGACCTGGCCTTGCTCGGCGTGCTGGCTGTGCTGTGGGGCGCCTCCTACACGTTCATCAAGATCGGCGTCGAAACGATCCCGCCGGTCACCTTCATCGCCGCCCGCACTCTGATCGCCGGTGGCATTCTGTTGGCCATCATCCGCTGGCGCGGGCTCGCCATGCCGCGCGATGCTGCCACCTGGCGCCGCTTCGCCTTCCAGGCCTGCCTCAACAGCGTCATACCGTTCACGCTGATCGCCGCCGCCGAGCGCTCCGTCGATGCCGGCCTCGCCACCATCCTCAATTCCACCTCGCCGATCTTCACCTTCCTGCTGACGGCGCTCATCACCCGCCACGAGCCGGTGACGACGCGCAAGCTGGTGGGCGTCAGCGCCGGCATGACAGGCATCTGCCTTGTCATCGGCACCGAGGCGCTTGGCGGTCTTGGCCATGAATTGTGGGCGCAGCTGGCCATCGTCATCGCGACGATCTCCTATGCGGGCGCCGCCATTTTCGGCCGCGGCTTCAAGGGCCTCGATCCGATGCTGCCAGCCGCGGGTTCGATGCTCTGCGGCGCCGTCATGCTGGTGCCGCTCAGCCTGGTGGTCGACCATCCCTGGACGCTCACGCCGTCGTTGGCGTCCGCCCTGGCCCTGCTCGGCCTGTCGGTGTTCTCGACCGCGCTCGCCTTCGTCATCTATTTCCGCCTCATCCACACGCTGGGTTCCGTCGGCACGACCTCGCAGGCCTATCTGCGGGTGCCGATCGGCGTCGGCATCGGCGCTGTCTTCCTCGGCGAAAGCCTGGGGCCGACGGCATGGCTGGGCATGGCCTTTGTCGTGGCCGGGGTTGCCGCCATGACCATTCCGGTCAGAAAGCCGGCGTTTGCCCGCTAGCAATACGCGCTTGTGCTCAAGACCCGCGCTGCCTATCTCGGAAGCGTCCGCCTTTCCGGCGCTGTCCGCTGACCTGGGATTGAAGCACGGTGATTTTCGACGCTGCCCGCACCGCGGCCCTCGAGCTGCTCTCGCCGCCGTTTCGTGCCGTGTTCCTCAAGACGCTGGGCCTGACCGTGCTGGCGCTGGTCGCCTTGTGGTTCGGCCTGACCAGCCTTGTCGAGTGGCTGGCCCTGCCGTGGCTCCAGGCCTTGTTGCCCGGCATTCCGTCCTGGGCCGGCTGGCTGGGCGGCATCATCGCGGCAATCGCGCTGGCCTTCGGCATGGCGCTGCTCATCGCGCCGGTGACGGCGGTGATCGCCGGCCTGTTCCTCGACGATGTCGCCGAAGTGGTCGAGCGCACCGACTATCCCCGCGACCCGGTCGGGCGCGCCATGCCGGCGCTACGCTCGCTGGTGCTGGCGATCAAATTCCTCGGCGTCGTTATAGCAGGCAACATCGTGGCGCTTCTGCTGCTGCTGGTGCCGGGCATCAACATCGCCGCCTTCTTCATCGTCAACGGCTATCTGCTCGGCCGCGAATTCTTCGAATTCGCCGCCATGCGCTTTCGCCCGGAGGACCAAGCCAGAGCCCTGCGCCGGCAGTATGCCGGCACGGTGTTTCTCGCCGGGCTGGTCATCGCGGCCTTCCTGGCCGTGCCGCTGCTCAATCTGCTGACGCCGCTCTTCGCCGCCGCCATGATGGTCCATCTGCACAAGGCGATCAGCGCGCGGGAAAGCCGCCGATGACCGCAAGTGTCATGCAGTCGGCCCTTTAGGCTGAGGATTTGCCGTACAGCGCTTGCAATTTGCCGAACGGCATGGCGGCGCGGGTGAAGCCGAACGTGCCGTCCTGCTGGATCTCGCGCGCCGCCGTCTCTAGCATGCCGTAGGCGAAGTTGGTCAGCCACGGCCCGAGCGAAATGCGCTTGACGCCGGCCATCGAAAGATCGGCGATGGTAAAGCCCGGCTTCGCCATGACGTTGACCGGCTTGCTGACCGCCGAGCAGAGCGTGCGCACCATCTCGACGTCACCGATGCCCGGCGCATAGAGCACGTCGGCGCCGGCCTTCTCGAAGGCTTGCAGCCGCTTGATGGTGTCGTCGAGATCGGGCTTGCCCCACAGGAAATTCTCGGCCCGCGCCGTGAAGACGAAATCGCGTTTCAGGGCCCGCGCCGCCTCCACCGCCGCCGCGACGCGCTCGACCGCATGGGAGAAGTCATAGATCGGCCTGTCCGGATCGCCGGTGTGGTCCTCGATCGAGCAGCCGGCAAGGCCGGCCGCTTCCGCCGCGAAGATGGTTTCGGCCGCTCGCTCGGCGCTGTCGCCCTTGCCTTTCTCGAGATCGGCCGAGACCGGCAGGTCGGTCGCGGCCGTCACCTCGCGGCAGTGATGGATCATCTGCTCGAAGGTCACCGCGCCGTCCGGCAGGCCGCGCGAAAAGGCAAAGCCGGCGCTGGTGGTCGCCAGCGCCTTGAAACCGAAGGACCCGAGCAGCTTGGTCGTGCCTGGATCCCAGGGATTGGGCATGACGAAGGTTGAGGCATGCAGGTCGCGAAAGATCTTGCCCTTGTCCATGAATGCTCCCCATCACAAGTGTTTGGGGACGGATGCTATCGCGCCGTCTTCGGTCGGGCAAATAAATGCGCTTGGTTCAGAAGCGTTTCTCGTTCTCTGCTGACAATTTCTCGAAGGCGTCGGAATCCGCGACGTAGCGCGATGTCTTCTTGTCCCAATGATAGGTGACGGAAATGTCGTGTGACGCCGCCTCGGGCGGCGCGTCGTCGCAGCTTTCATCGCTCGGAATGGTGCTGTCGGTCACCGTTACCTTGAAGGCGGCATAAGGCTGGCCGTTGGCGATGGCCTGGAAAGCCACATCCTGCTTGCGGCTGTAGGCGCAGAGCCTTTCGTCGAACGTGTAGATCATGTCGATCAACTCGAATTTGTCGTCGCGGACCATGATCAGCGGCGTGATCACATAGCCCTGGCTCGAATTGAAATGCGTGCTCATGGTGATGAGCATGTCGTCGCCGGCGCCGATCGAAAGCTTGTTCGGTTCGCGGAAATAGGTGCTGCGGTCGACTGCGACATTGGCCGCATCGAGCAGTTTCGGCTTGGCCGTGA
Source organism: Mesorhizobium loti (assembly GCA_002356515.1). NCBI lineage: Bacteria > Pseudomonadati > Pseudomonadota > Alphaproteobacteria > Hyphomicrobiales > Phyllobacteriaceae > Mesorhizobium > Mesorhizobium loti. Next base: position 4,934,342 of record AP017605.1, read on the forward strand.
CGTCGTAGAGCGCCAGTATTGCATAGCCCTCGGCGCTGTCGGGAGAATCGCCGAGGTCGAACAACATGGCCAGCCGGTCCTTGCCGGCGGCTCTGATGGGCAGCACGGCGGCGTTGGGGAAACTGGATGTCTCGGGCGGCGAACCGCCGCTATCCGGTCCCTCGATGTGGCGCATCTCGATCGGCAGCCCGCCCTTGTAGAAGCCCTGCCCGTCCGAGGCGAGATCCGGGATGACCATTTTGGCCAGGTCGAGGTAAGTCACATCGGTGCGGCCGGGCAGGGTGCTGCTGAGTTCGGGAAAGCTCACAGTTTGCGCGCCGGCCGCGGTCCACAGCAGCGGCAGCAGCATCAGGGCGAGAATGAAGCGGAGAAGGTTCGTCGGCATGAGGCTCCCCAAGATCAGGCCACTCACGCTAGCACGGGTTTCCGGTTCCATGCAGCCGTGCCGAAATCAGTGGATCGGCACCAGCCCGGCCAGTTCGCGCATGTCGTCGAACAGGATGCCGCCGGCCTCGGTCAGGCCGTCGCGGTCCGAATAGGGGTCGCCATGATAGGAAAACACCCGCATGCCGGCGGCGATCCCGGCCTGTGTACCGGCAACGCTGTCCTCGATGACGATGCAATCGGCGGGCGCGAAGCCCATGGTCTTGGCCGCATGCAGGAACAGGTCGGGAAACGGCTTGCCGCGCCCGACCATGGTCGCGGAAAACATTGCATGTTCGAACAGCGGCAGCAGCCCGGTCTGGCCAAGCGTGATGTGCATCTTCGAAATCCTGGCCGAGGTGGCGACGCAATAGGGTATGCCGGCCGCGCGGACCGCCTCGATGAACTCCCGGACGTAGGGGATCGCCTCGACGCCATGGGAAAACAGGTCCGGCAGGCCGGCATTCCAGCGATCGACGAAATCGGCACCGAGCCGCACCTCGGTCTGCTCTTCGATCTCCTTCTGCACCGAGGCCATGCTGCGGCCGGAGAAATTCTTGCGGCAATATTCGAAGTTCGTCGAATAGCCGGCAGCCGTCAGCCATTCGGCGAGGCGCCGGTTGGCGAGATTTTCGGTGTCAACGAGGATCCCGTCGCAGTCGAAGATAACGAGTTTCGGAATTTGCATTCAGGCGGTGCCGGTCGATCCGAACCCGCCCGAGCCACGCGCCGTGCCGCCGGCCAGCGAACGCTCTTCCACGGCCACTTGCGTCACCGCGGCGAAAACGATCTGGGCGATGCGCATGCCGCGCGTCACCGCAAAATCCTCATCGCCGTGGTTGATCAGCAGCACCTTCACCTCGCCGCGATAGTCGCTGTCGACCGTTCCCGGTGAATTGAGGACGGTAAGGCCGTGCTTGAAAGCCAGGCCAGAGCGCGGCCGCACCTGGCCTTCCATGCCTTCCGGGATTTCCAGGATCAGCCCGGTCGGCACCAAAGCGCGTTTTCCCGGCAGGATCAGCAGCGGCCGGTCGTCGGGCACCGCCGCGCGCAGATCCATGCCGGCTGCGCCGGCGCTTTCATAGGCGGGGAGGGGCAGTCCTTCAGCATGCGGCAATCTGACGAAGCCGACAGTGGGACCGATGACTGAGGAGTTTTGGAGGGCTGCGCGCATAAAATCGATCCTATCGGCGCGAATGCCGATTCGGTCAATTCGCCCGCACCGCTATCAACGGCTTTCTTTCAGGCATCACTATGACCTGGCCATCGGAACCACCGTCGTCTCCTTGATCTCCTCCATCACGAAGGAGGCCGACACATCCGACAGCGCCACCTTGGCGATCAGCCGCTGGTAGAGCCGGTCATAGGCCTTCACATCGGCGACGCGGGCGCGCAGGACATAGTCGAGGTCGCCTGACATCCGGTAGACGCCGGTGATCTCGGGAAAGCCGGTCACCGCCGCCCGGAATTTCTGCAGCCAGTCGGGATCATGGTTGGACGTGCGGATCAGGATGAACACCGAAAGGCCGAGCCCGAGCTTGTCGGCATCGACCAGCGCCACGCGGCCGGTGATGACGCCATCCTCCTCCAGCCGTTTGACGCGCCGCCAACAGGCATTGCGCGACAGGGCCACCCGTTCCGATAGCTGGTCGACCGACAGCGTGCCGTCACGTTGCAATTCGCTCAGCAGTTTGCGGTCGATTTCATCGATATCCAACGCCATATTGGGATGCTTGTCCCATAAAATGGCAAAAGACAAGGACATTTTGAGACCGATGAACCGGCGAGGCGTGTCAGGATACTCATATCGGAACGCAAGCGCTGAAGGGGACCTCAATGTCGCTCGCAAGCATCTTCACCTCCCATCCGGCCAAGGTCGGCGAAACCTATTTCGGCCATATGGCCTTTGCCGCCTGGTTCTCCTCGCGCCTGCTGATGGCGGCCGGCGCCGCGCTTGTTCACGCTTTCTTGCCATTTCTCTTCGAGACTACCGCCAGCCGAATCGTCCGCGAGCTTTACGAGCGGACGCACAACAGAGGCACACACGCGACCAAGGGGCCTGCGGCTCTTCCGGATCGCGCCTAGAGGACGACAGAAGCGATGTGCCGGTGGGCGGCCTATCTCGGTGAAGCGGTCTTTCTCGAAGACATTCTGACCGCGCCCTGTCACTCGCTGATTGCCCAGAGCCATTGTGCCCAGGAAGCCAAGTCGCCGACCAATGGCGACGGTTTCGGCCTCGCCTGGTACGGCGACCGGCCGGAGCCTGGCCTCTACCGCGACATCCTGCCGGCCTGGTCCGATCCCAATCTGAAGAGCCTGTGCCGGCAGATCAAATCCGGCCTGTTCCTCGCCCATGTGCGCGCCTCGACCGGCGGCGCCACCAGCCGCATGAACTGCCATCCTTTTATCTCGGGGCGCTGGTCGTTCATGCATAACGGCCAGATCGGCGGCTTCGAAAAGATCCGCCGCGCGCTGGAGAATTCGCTGTCCGACGCCGTCTTCGACCAGCGCGAAGGCACCACCGATTCCGAGCTCTTTTTTCTCCTGATGATCGACGAGGGATTGGCTGGCGACCCGCAAGGCGCGGTCTCGCGCGCCACCAGCCGCGTCCTCGAAGCCTCGCGTCGCGCCGGCCTCGAACCAACGCTGAAACTCACCGCCGCCTTCTCCGACGGGCAGGCGCTGCACGCGGTGCGCTACGCCACCGACGCCCATGCGCCGACGCTCTACACCTCCTCCTTGCGCAAGGGCGGCGGCCGCTGCATCGTCTCGGAGCCGTTTGATCGCGAGGGTGGCGACTGGCAGGCGATCCCGCCATCGAGCTTCGTCACCATGACCGGGGATGGGATCGCTATCAGGCCTTTTGCTCCGGCCGCGGCGAAGCTGGCGCTGGTCGGGTAATCTAAGTCCGCAACGCCTAGAGTGCCGAACTCAACAGACGGCCGGCACAATTCCGATCAAACGCAGCCAAGCTCCGAATGTTCAACTTCGCTTGAAGTCGTGCCGCTGTCCGCCATTTTCCAGGCAAGCGGCCAAGCCGGAGCATTTGCCATGGACATCGCTTTCTCCTCGACAACCGAACTCGCCGCCGCCATCGCCGCGCGAAAAATCTCCGCCGTCGAAGCACTCGACGCCCATCTGGCGCAAATCGACAGCCACAACGCGGCGATCAACGCCGTCATCTCGCTCGACAGGGAAGGCGCGTACGAGCGCGCCGAAAAAGCCGACGCGGCACTCGCGCGCGGCGCCACGCCCGGACCGCTGCACGGCGTTCCCTTCACGCTGAAGGACACGCACGAAACCGCCGGCATGAAAACCACGGTCGGTTTCCCGCCCTTCGCCGATTATGTCGCACAGCAGGACAGCCCGGTCGTCGCCAGGCTGAAGGCGGCCGGCGGTGTGCTGATCGCCAAGACCAATGTCGCGACCATGCTGTCCGACTGGCAGTCGAACAATCCGTTGTTCGGCCGCACCGGCAATCCATGGAACCTTGAGCGCACCGCCGGCGGCTCCAGTGGCGGTGCCGCTGCGGCTGTGGCGGCTGGGATGACGCCCTTCGACGTCGGCACCGACATGCAGGATTCGATCCGGCTGCCCGCCGCCTTCTGCGGCGTCTACGGCCTCAAGCCGACCGAACACCGTGTCTCGCTGGCCGGCGCTTTTCCCGATCCAGGCGGCGCTGCGCGCAGCGTGCGGCTGATGTCGTGTCTCGGGCCGCTGGCGCGCGGCGTGGACGATCTGTCGCTGATCTATCAAATCATCGCCGGGCCGGACGGACGCGACACCGATCTCGCGCCGATGCTGGTCGAAACCATGCCGAAGCTCGACCTCAAGGCACTGCGCATAGCCTTCGCGCCGTCCTTCCCGGGTTTACCGGTGGCCGGCGAGATCGGCGCAGCGGTCGAAAGTCTGGCAAGGCAGCTACAATCGGCCGGCGTGATCGTCGAGGAAGCGAAACTGCCCAAGCTCGACCTGCACGACGATCTTACTCAGGGCGGCGCGCTGATCGGCATGATGATGGAGGCCGCGCAGCCCGAACCGCCGGAGCAGCCGACTTCCGTCTCGCGCTGGTTCGAGGCGCTCGGCCGGCGCGACAAATCCATTCTCGCCTGGGACCAGTTCTTCGAAAACTGGGATGCGCTGCTTTGCCCGGTCGCCATGACCACGGCCTTCCCGCATTGCGCGCCGGGCACGCCGATCGAGGTCGACGGCAAGGAGCAAAGCTATTGGATGCTGCCGGCCTGTGGCGCCGTCTTCAACTACAGCGGCCATCCGGCACTCTCGATGCCGTGCGGAGAAGATCGCGACTGCCTGCCGATCGGCCTTCAATTGGTCGGCAAACGCTGGTCGGAGGCGCGACTGCTTGGTGTCGCGGCGGCCATCGAGCCGCTCGCCGGCGGCTTTCGCCGACCGCAGGCTTATTGAGCGAAGCGCGACAGCCCATATGGCGCCAGCAGCGGATCACGCTCGCCGTCGAGGATTTCGCGGGTGGCAAACAGACCAACGGCCGGCGCCAGCGTGATGCCGGAATGCATGACCGCGACATAGAGGCCGTCCATGCCCTCGGCGCGGCCGATGATCGGAAAGCCGTCGATCGGATTGGGGCGGTAGCCGATGGTGTGGAAGTCGAGTTCCAGCCCCTCGGCGCCGCGCAATGCTGCCTTCGTGACCGCGAACAGCGCGCGGGCGGTCGCTTCGGCGTCCATACCGGGATCGCCGCCGGCGAAATCCGAGCCGGCGATGATGCGGCCCTCGGCTGTCTGTCGCATATGCAGCCTATCGGCGTGCACCAGTCCGTTGAGCAGCTTTTTGTATGGCCGCGAATGGACAATCAGCCCGGGCGGCGTTTCGATCGGCAGCTTGATGCCCGCCGTCGCCGCAATAGCAGGGGCGCCGACACCGGCGGCGATCACCACCTCGTCGGCGGCAATCAGCCCATACGATGTGTCCACGCCGGTCGTCCTGCCGTTGGTCTGGACCAGCGCCGAGACCGTGCCGGCAACGACCCGCGCGCCATGCCGTTCGGCATCCGCGAGCAGGGCCCTGGCCGTCGCAACCGGCTCGGCGACGCCTTCTTCCGCGACATAGACGGCGAATTCGGGCGGTTCGACGAGGTTGGGTTCGATTTGCGCCGCCCGTTTGGCGTCAACGCGTTCGATGCCGTAGCCCCAGGAAGAATGTTCGGCCGCATAGGCTTCGAGCCGGTCGGCCGGCAGATCCCAGCACAGCCCGCCGCACCAGGCGAGCGGCAGCCCTGGTAGCTCGTTCGCCAGCCGTTTCCATTCGGCCATGGCGCGGATGCGCAGCCGAAAATAGATTTCGGGGTTGCCCCAGCTGGCGTTGATCCAGGCAAAGGAATTGGGCGTTGCGACACCGCCCGCGCCGCTTTCGGAAACGACCGTCACCCGCGCGCCTGCCCTGGTCAGATGCCAGGCGATGGAGGCGCCGATGATGCCGGCGCCGATGACGATCACTTGTTTCGCCGCAGCCATGTTCGCTCCTTGCCTGGTGGTCCGCCGAGGACGTTCTTCCAGTGCCACCCCATTCGTCACTTGCCAACATCGGACACGGCAAAAATATGCGCTTGACGACAATACGTACGTACGTATTATTACCACCATGGCTAGACAATCACTCCGCGAGAAACTCCTCGACGCCGGGTTCCGGACCATCTGGGATTCAGGCTATGCCGCCGCCGGCGTGCGCGACATCGTTGCCGCCGCTGATGCCCGGCCGGGATCCTTCACCAACCATTTCGCCTCCAAGGAGGCGTTCGCCGGCGAGGTGCTGGACCGCTACTTCGCCTATGTCGGCGGGCTGGTCGAGGTGGCGCTGGCGCAGGACGGCACGCCGCCCATCGGCAGGCTGCGCCGCTATCTCGATCTCATCACCTCGAAGCTCGAGGCGCATGAATGGGCGCGCGGCTGCATGATCGGCAATCTCAGCCTCGAGACCGCGGTGCACAGCGAGCCGCTGCGTTTGCAGCTCGTCGCCATCTTCGAGCGCTGGCGCCAACCATTCGCCGCCTGCATCGCCGAAGGCCAGGCAGCCGGCGACATCACCAAGACCTTCGAGGCCGAGGACCTCGCCGACTTCCTGCTGTCGTCCTGGCAGGGCGCCATGCTGCGCATGAAGGTCGAGCGCAGCCCCGAACCCCTCGAGCGGTTCAAGAAAATCATCTTCAGCACAGTGTTCGCAAAGGAGACGACCCCATGAACTCGAAAGCCGACGATCAACAGGCCGACCTCGCGGCGAGACGTTTGCAGGTTCCCGTGCTCGATTCGACCATGTCCTATGTCGAGGCCGGCGCGTCCGGTCCGACCGTACTGTTCCTGCATGGCAATCCGACCTCATCCCATATCTGGCGCAACATCATCCCGCATGTCGCGCCGTTCGGCCGCTGCATCGCGCCTGACCTGATCGGCTATGGCCAGTCCGGCAAGCCCGACATCGACTATCGCTTCTTCGACCAGGTCCGTTATCTCGATGCCTTCCTCGACGCGCTCGACATCAGGGATGTCGTGCTGGTGGCGCAGGATTGGGGCACGGCTCTGGCCTTTCATCTCGCGGCAAGGCGGCCGCGGCGCATTCTTGGCCTCGCCTTCATGGAATTCATCCGGCCCTTCGCGCGCTGGGAGGATTTCCACCAGCGTCCGCAAGCCCGCGAAATGTTCAAGGCGCTGCGCACGTCCGGTGTCGGCGAAAAGCTCGTCCTGGAAGACAATGTCTTCGTCGAGAAAGTGCTGCCGGCCTCGGTGCTGCGCACGATGAGCGATGAGGAAATGGCCGCCTATCGGGCGCCGTTCCCGACGCCGCAGTCGCGCAAGCCGGTACTGCGCCTGCCCCGGGAATTGCCCATCGAGGGCCAGCCCGCCGACGTTGCCGCCATCAGCGAGCACGATCATCGGGCGCTGCGTCTGTCCACCTATCCGAAACTGCTGTTTGCGGGTGATCCGGGTGCGCTGATCGGGCCGCAGGCGGCAAAGGAATTCGCGGCCGGGCTGAAAAACTGCCGCTTCATCAATCTCGGACCCGGCGCGCACTATCTGCAGGAGGATCATGCCGACGCGATCGGCAGCGCGATCGCCGGCTGGCTTCCGCAGGCCGTCCAGGCGAGCCGCATGGGCGAGTTGGCCTGAGGCAGGCCATGGTATCCGGCGGCTTCTCGCCGCCGGACCGGTCGACAGCCCTGCGCTGCGCTGCTAGAAGCCCGGCCTGTCACACGGAAATCCCAGAGAATGCCCGAAACAATACCAGAGGAAGTGGCGCGCCGCCGCACCTTCGCGATCATCGCGCACCCGGACGCCGGCAAGACGACGCTCACCGAGAAGCTGCTGCTGTTCGGCGGCGCCATCCAGCTTGCCGGTGAGGTCAAGGCCAAGAAGGACAAGATCCAGACGCGCTCGGACTGGATGAAGATCGAGCGCGAGCGCGGCATTTCGGTCGTCACCTCGGTGATGACCTTCGAGTATGAGGACAATGTCTTCAATCTGCTCGACACGCCCGGCCACGAGGATTTCGCCGACGACACCTACCGCACACTGTCGGCAGTGGACTCGGCCGTCATGGTCATCGACGCCGCCAAGGGCATCGAGCCGCGCACGCTGAAACTGTTCGAGGTCTGCCGGCTGCGCGACATCCCGATCATCACCTTCGTCAACAAGATGGACCGCGAAAGCCGCGATCCGTTCGAGATTCTGGACGAGATCGAGCAGAAGCTGGCGCTGGATACGGCCCCCATCACCTGGCCGATCGGCCGCGGCAGGACATTTTCCGGCACTTATCATCTGGCGCTGAACGCGGTGCGCAAGGGCGACGACGAGAAGGAGCGCACGCCGGTCAACGGGCCCGATTCCAATCGCGTCGCCGGGCTGCTGCCGGAAAACGAGCGCGAGGCCTTCATCGAGGAACTGGAGCTCGCGCGCGAAGCCTGCCGTCCGCTCGACATCGACGCCTTCCGCGAGGGCCATCTGACGCCTGTCTATTTCGGCTCGGCGCTGCGCAATTATGGCGTGCGCGACCTGATCGAGGCGCTTGGCGCCTTCGGCCCGCCGCCGCGGGCGCAGGAGGCCGACACTCGCACGATCGAGGCGACCGAGGACAAGATGACCTCCTTCGTCTTCAAGATCCAGGCCAATATGGACCCCAACCACCGCGACCGCATCGCTTTCGTGCGCGTCTGCTCGGGCAAGCTCGAGCGCGGCATGAAGGCCAAGCTGGTACGCACCGGCAAGCCGATGAGTCTGTCGGCGCCGCAATTCTTCTTCGCCCGCACCCGCGTCACCGCGGATGAAGCCTTTGCCGGCGATGTCGTCGGCATTCCCAACCACGGCACGCTGCGCATCGGCGACACGCTGACCGAGGGCGAGGAGATTCTTTTCAGGGGCGTGCCGAACTTCGCGCCGGAAATCCTGCGGCGCGTGCGCCTCGGCGACGCAATGAAGGCGAAAAAACTCAAGGAAGCGCTGCACCAGATGGCCGAGGAAGGCGTCGTGCAGCTGTTCTCGCCCGAGGACGGCTCACCGGCCATCGTCGGCGTCGTCGGCGCCCTGCAGCTCGACGTGTTGAAGGAGCGGCTGAACTTCGAATACACGCTGCCTGTCGAGTTCGAAATGTCACGGTTTTCGGTCTGCCGCTGGATATCGGCCGACGACAAGGCCGAGACGCTTCGCTTCATCGAGGCGCATCGCGGCGACATCGCCCGCGACCTCGACAACGACCCGGTGTTTTTGGCCCAGCACGCTTTCTCGCTGAACTACGAAGCCGAACGCTGGAAAGCGATCCGCTTCGCCACGATCAAGGACTATCAGGTCCGCGACAAGGCGGCGTAGGCGCCAGTTTTTCCTTCTCCCCTTGTGGGCCTGTTGCGTAATTGGCTGGTTGTGATTCTCTGAGACATAAGCTCGGAGGACGAACCGATGGCGGTGAAGCGGACAGGTCAGTTGAGTCTGGTGGAGGGATTTCTGGGCGACAAGCTGTCTGGTGGCTCCTCGCCGCTCGACCGGTTGTCTGGCCTTGTGAAGTGGTACCGCTTCGAGAAGCTGCTTAACCCTCTGCGCGATGGCGGACCGGGTCGGGCGGCTTGGCCGCCGCTGGTGCTGTTCAAGGCACTGCTGCTGCAATCGCTTTATGGGCTGTCGGATCGCGAACTTGAGGAGGCGCTCGGCGACCGGCTGTCGTTCCGGCGTTTTGCCGGGCTTGGGTTGGGAGAGAGCATTCCCGACCACACGGTGCTCTCGCGCTTTCGCAATCTGCTTGTCGGTGAAGGGCTGCTAGAGAAGCTGTTTGGCGAACTCGACCGGCAGCTGGAGAAGGCCGGCGTGATCCTGAAGCGCGGCACGATGCTGGATGCAACGCTGATCGATGCAGTCTCAGCGCCGCCGACAGCTGAGCGGCCTTCGAAAGATGCGGACGCCCGTGTCACCACGCGGCAGGGCAAGGGCGGTTTCACTTTTGGCTACAAGGCCCATGTCGGCGTGGATGAGGGCTCTGGCATCATCCGCACGGTGATCACCACACCGGCCAACGTCAACGACACGGTGATGGCCGATGACTTGATCCGCAGCGACGAGAAGACGGTGTGGGCCGATGCCGCCTACGACACGCACGCCCGGCGTGCCCGGCTCAAGGCCGAGGGCAAGAAGGTGCGCATCGCGCGCCGCCCCAACAAGCATCATCCGGAGCTGCCGTTGCGGCTCAAACGCTACAATCGCCTCATCGCCAGGCGTCGGGCGGCGGTGGAGACCACCTTCGCCACGCTCAAGAACCGCATGAAGCTGACCGCGATCCGCTATGTCGGACTGGCCAAGGCGTCCGCCCAAGTGACGATGGCGGCGATCGCCTTCAACATGCGCCGATGGGCCGCCATCACGGGATAGGTGCGCCTGCAGTCCGGCCGTACGGGCCGAACCGCCACCTCAACCCCTCAAAACCAGACTCCAATCCACAAGCGCAAGCAACAACCCGCTGCATTCCACTCCCGTCCGCGCACTCCCGAAACTGCGCAACAGG